>CAISYL010000026.1 GCA_903889655.1 uncultured Alphaproteobacteria bacterium
CGGTCGTGCCCGATCCCGTGAAGGTGCTGGCCGAGCTCGAGCGTGTCTGCAAGCGGGGCGGGGAAGTCGTCATCGTCAATCACTTCGCGCAGGATCACGGCATTCGCGGCAGGGTCGAACGCTGGATGACGCCGGCGGCCCGCGCGCTGGGCTGGCATCCCGATTTCCGCATCGAGACGATCACCCACATGACGACGCTCGACCTCGTCGGAACGCAGTCGCTGAAGCCGATGGGGCTTTTCACCATGCTGCGCTTCAGGAAACCCGTGGAAGGCGAAAACTCCGCCGGCACTACGGGCAAAGACGCCTGCTGCGCCGGTTGAGGCGTCGGATCGAGGCTTTTTTCCAGATTTTGCCGGGACTTCGGGCAGTCAGCTTGACAGGCTTTCGGCCGCACCCTTATATCCCGGTCTCTTCGAGGCGGGCCCGCTTGGGCCTTGCCCCGCCGGCCTGAAAGGCCGGCTTATGGGGCGGAGTAGCTCAGCTGGCTAGAGCAGCGGAATCATAATCCGCGTGTCGGGGGTTCGAGTCCCTCCTCCGCTACCACTTTCCCCGAACCCGATCAGGAAGCGTCAATCGAGCCGCAGCCGGTAGCCAACGCCCGTTTCGGTCAGGATCAGCTGCGGACGGGTCGGATCGGCCTCGAGCTTTTCCCGCAATTGGCGGATATAGACACGGAGATATTGCACGTCTTCCGTATGGGCGGGCCCCCATACCTCCTTGAGCAGGAAGCCATGCGTCAGCACCTTGCCCGCATGTGCGATAAGGAGCCGCAAAAGGTCGTACTCCTTCGCGGAGAGCTTCACGTCTTCATCGCCGACCGTCACCACGCGGCGCACGAGATCGACGGACAGCGCTCCGCTGCGGAAGATCGGCGCCTCTCCCTGCACTTGCAACCTGTGGCGCAGGGCGGCACGGACGCGGGCGACCAGCTCCTCCATGCCGAATGGTTTCGTCACATAGTCGTCGGCGCCGAGATCGAGCGCGCGCACCTTGCCTTGCTCATCGCTGCGCACGGAGAGCACGATGATCGGAACCTGCGATTGCGCGCGCAGGCTTTCGATGACGGAAAAGCCGTCGCCGTCGGGCAGACCGAGATCGAGGATGACGAGGTCCGGCTTCTCCTTCGTCGCCATCGCCTGTGCTTCGGCTGCATTCACCGCCTCCGTCAGGCGAAAGCCCTGCGCGCCAAGGCTTGTGCGCAGGAAACGACGGATTTGCGGCTCGTCGTCGACGACGAGGATATGGGTCTGGGCGGTCATGCTTTGCGCTCTGCTACGTCGGAGGAGCCGGCCGGCAGCGCGATGGTGAATTGCGCACCGCGTCGGTCGCTCCGGTTGGTGGCGATGATGTGGCCGCCGAAGGCTTCGACAAAACCCCGGCAGACGGCGAGGCCGAGCCCCGTTCCGGCAGGCCGCTGGTCGCCGGCGCGCACGCGGTGGAACTTGTCGAAGATGAGGTCGATCTCGTCCGGCGGTATGCCTTCGCCTTCATCGGTCACGCGGATGAGAATTTCTCCGCGGGCGTGATCGGCGTCGACGCGGATGAGGCTACCCGCCGGAGAATATTTCGCCGCATTGTCGAGAAGATTGAAGATGACCTGTTCGAGCAGGACCGCATCGGCGCGGACGGGAGGCAACCCCGAGGACAAGTCGACTTCGACGCGATGCTTCGACAGCATGCGCGCGGCGCGGCGCAAAGCCGTCTCGATCAGTTCGCTGATCTCGACACGGTCGGCACGGATGTTGAGCGCGCCGGATTCGAGGCGTGTGATGTCGAGGAGATTGCCGACGAAACGATTGAGACGTTCGGCCTCGTCTTCGATGGTGGCGACGAGCTCGGTTCGCTGCTTGGCGTCGTACTGGTCGAAATAGCTTCGCAGGCTCGACGCCGCACCGATGATCGAGGCGAGCGGCGTTCTGAGATCGTGCGAGATGGAGGTGAGGAGCGCGCCGCGCAGACGCTCAGTCTCGCTCATCAGCCGTGCATTATCGACGTCCTCCCCGAGACGGATGCGCTCGATGGAAACCGCGATCTGGTCGAGCAGGGCGTCGAGAAGCCGGCGTTCGTCGGCCGTAAAAAGCGGTCCCGGCGCTTCGCGATCGAGGCCGACGACGGCCAGGAGGCCGGTTGCGGTCTTGATCGGCAGGAAGAGACGTTTGGCGCCGGGCAGCGTGTCCGAGCCGCGACCAGCGGCTTGCTGATGGTCATAGGCCCAGCGGGCGGCGGCGAGATCCGCTTCGTCCGCGACGTCTTCGGGCGGATAGGCGGCGGCGACGCTCATATGTCCTTCGGCAGGAAAGAGAAAGACCACGCGCAGCTTCAGCATGGACGCGATCTGGAAGGCGGCCGCCCAAAGAAGATCGTCGAGATCGTCGATGCCGGCGAGCTTGCGGCTGAAGGAGTTGAGTTCCGACGTCGTCTTGACCTGCGATTGGGCGACGACGATCTGGCGTCTCGTGCGTGCTGTCAGATTGCTGGTGAGAACGGCGACGATGGTGAAGAAAATGAGCGCGAGGATGTTCGCGGGATCGGTGATCGTGAAGGTGTAGAGCGGTGCCAGAAAAAAGAAGTTGTAGGCGAGCGTACTGATCAGTGAGGCATAGAGTGACGGCCATAGTCCGTAATTGACGGCCGTGTAGAGAATGGCCGCCAGAAAGACGAGGGAGATGTTGGGCAGTGGCACGATGGACTGGATCAGCTCGCCGATGGCAAGCGCCGCGACGACGGTGAGTGTGCTGATCCCGTAGGGAACGGGATCGATACCGTCGGCTGCAACGCGGGTGCGGACCGGTTTGCTTGCCGCGCCTTCGTCATCGCCCGGCACGATGTGAATGCCGATCGGTCCGGCGTCGCGAATGAGATTGCTGACGATCGTCGGCCGCAGCATGCCGAACCAATGGGCGCCATTTGGCCTGCCGAGTACGATCTGCGTCACGTTATTCTCGCGCGCATAGTCGAGGATCGCCTCGGAGAGCCGTTCGCCTGTCAGCATGACGGCCTCGCCGCCGAGCGTTTCGGCGAGCCGGAAGGCCTCGCTCATCCTGTCGCGGTCGGCCTCGGTCAACGGAACATGGCCCAGCGTCTCGACATGGATCGCCGCCCATGTGCAGCGCAGGCGATCGGCCGCACGGCGTGCATAGCGCACCAGGCCGACGGAGGCCGGGCCCCCGTCGATGCAGACGAGAAGCCGCTCGTCGGTCGCCCAGGGCCCGGCGATCGCATGCGCGCGCATATAGCTCAGCATCTGCTCGTCGACGCGCTGGGCGGTGCGCCGGAGCGCCAGCTCGCGCAATGCGGTCAGATTGCCGGGCGAAAAATAATGTTTCAGCGCGCGTTGCGCGGCGTCGCGGACATAGACCTTGCCTTCATGAAGACGCTGGATCAGCTCTTCCGGCGTGATGTCGATGACTTCGATTTCGTCGGCCCGATCGATGATCGAGTCCGGCACCGTCTCGCGGACGCGGATGCGCGTGATCTGGGCGACGACGTCGTTGAGGCTCTCGACATGCTGGACATTGAGCGTCGTATAGACGTCGATGCCGGCGTCGAGCAGCTCCTCGACATCCTGATAGCGTTTGGGATGGCGCGATCCCGGCGCATTGGTGTGAGCGAGTTCGTCGACGAGAACGAGGGAAGGGCGGCGCGCAAGCACCGCGTCGATATCCATCTCCTCGAGAATGCGGCCCTTGTAGGCGATGCGGGCGCGGGGGAGAGCGTCGAGGCCGCGCGTCAGCCTTTCGGTCTCCGCGCGGCCGTGCGTTTCGACGATGCCGATGACGACATCGATGCCTTCTCTCTGACGCTGTGCACCCGAACTCAACATCTCGTAGGTCTTCCCGACACCGGGCGCGGCACCGAGAAATATCTTGAGCTTGCCGCGCCCTTCCGCCGCTACCTGTTCCAGCAAGGCTTCAGGGGTAGGCCGTCTTGCCGTCTGGTCGGTGCTTGTCATCTATCCCTGTCGGGTCGGAGCGCTTATCCCGTCACACCGGCGTCGAGAGCCATGTTGAGCTTCAGGACATTGACGGTCGGTTCGCCGATGATACCGATCGTTCGTGGCTTCGTGAACTGGTCTACGAGCGCCTGAACCTTGGCTGGATCGAGATTCCGGGCCTTGGCGACGCGGGGAACCTGGAAAAGCGCCGCGGCGGGCGTGATATCGGGATCGAAGCCGCTCGCCGATGTCGTGACCATATCGACGGGGACGGGCGCACCGGGATTCTCGGCCTTGAGCTTGTCGACATCGCCCTTGATACGGTCCATCAACGCCTTGCTCGTCGGCCCGAGATTGGAGCCCATCGAGTTCGCGGCATTGTTGGGCAGCGAGATCGAATTGCCCTTGTCGTCGGTCCCCGTCGTCGCCGACGGCCGGCCGTGGAAGTATTTCTCGCTCGTGAAGGTCTGGCCGATGATCTCGGAGCCGATCACGGTGCCGTTCTTTACGATAAGGCTGCCTTCCGCCTGATGCGGAAAGAAGGTCTTTGCGACGCGGGTCATGCCGAGCGGATAGGCAAGACCGAGGAGCAGCGTGAAGAGTGCAAGCAGAACGATGGCAGGACGGATTTCTTTCAACATGGTTCTATTCCTCAGACGAGCCCGATCGTCGTGATGATGACATCGATGAGCTTGATGCCGATGAAGGGGACGATCACGCCGCCGGCGCCGTAAATCAGAAGGTTGCGGACCAGGAAGGCGGCCGCGCTGCGCGGCGTGTACTGGACGCCCCTGAGTGCGAGCGGGATCAGGGCGATGATGATCAGTGCATTGAAGATGATCGCGGACAGGATCGCGCTTTGCGGGGTCGCGAGGTGCATGATGTTGAGCACGCCGAGGCCCGGATAGAAGACCGCGAACATGGCCGGGATGATGGCGAAGTATTTCGCGACGTCGTTGGCGATCGAGAATGTCGTCAGCGTTCCGCGCGTCATCAGCAATTGCTTGCCGATGGCCACGATCTCGATGAGCTTGGTCGGATCGCTGTCGAGGTCGATCATGTTGCCGGCTTCGCGGGCGGCTTGCGTGCCTGTCTGCATGGCGACGCCGACATCAGCCTGCGCGAGAGCGGGGGCGTCGTTCGTGCCGTCGCCGCACATGGCGACGAGCTTGCCCTTGGCCTGCTCTTCGCGGATGAGGCTCAGCTTGTCTTCCGGCGTCGCCTGGGCGAGGAAGTCGTCCACGCCCGATTCCGCCGCGATGGCGGCGGCCGTCAACGGGTTGTCGCCGGTGATCATGATGGTGCGGATGCCCATCCGGCGGAGCGCGGCAAAGCGTTCGCGGATACCGCCCTTGATGATGTCCTTAAGATGGATGACGCCGAGAATGGCGTTGTCCTTCGAGACGGCGAGCGGCGTGCCGCCGGCGCGCGCTATGCGGTCGACAACCTGCTGAAACTCCTTCGGCACGACGGCATTCGGCGCATTCGTGCTGACGAATTTGAGGATCGAGTCGGCGGCACCCTTGCGGATACGGTGACCGTCGACGTCGATGCCGCTCATGCGCGTCTGCGCGGAGAAGGGAATGAAGGTCGCATGGAGATTGGCGAGTTCGCGTCCACGCAGGCCGTATTTTTCCTTGGCCAGAACCACGATGGAACGGCCTTCCGGCGTTTCGTCGCTCAGAGAAGAGAGCTGGGCGGCGTCGGCGAGATCCTGGTCGCTGACGCCGGGCATCGCGACGAATTCGCTGGCGACGCGATTGCCGAGCGTAATGGTGCCCGTCTTGTCGAGAAGCAGCGTATCGACGTCGCCCGCGGCTTCGACGGCTCGCCCCGACATGGCAAGCACATTGAACTTGACCAGGCGGTCCATGCCCGCAATGCCGATGGCCGACAGCAATGCGCCGATGGTCGTCGGAATGAGGGTAACAAAGAGCGCAACCAGAACCGTGACCGAGACCGTGCCGCCGGCATAGGCGGCAAAGCTCGGGATCGTCACCGTCGCGAAGAGGAAGATGATGGTGAGGCCGACGAGAAGGATATTGAGCGCAATCTCGTTCGGCGTCTTTTGACGCTCCGCGCCTTCGACGAGATGGATCATCCGGTCGAGGAAGGTCGAGCCCTGAGCCGCCGTGATGCGGACCTTGATCTGGTCCGACAGCACGCGCGTGCCACCGGTGACAGCCGAGCGGTCGCCGCCGCTCTCGCGGATGACAGGCGCGGATTCGCCGGTGATGGCGGATTCGTCGACCGAGGCGACGCCTTCGATGACTTCGCCGTCGCTCGGGATCAGGTCATTGACCTCGGCGAGAACGATGTCGCCGACCTTGAGCTGGGCGGCAGGCACGATTTCATACTGGGTGCCGTCTCTTTTCAGGAGCTTGGCAACGGCTTCGGACCGCGTGCGGCGGAGTGCATCGGCCTGGGCCTTGCCGCGGCCCTCGGCCAGTGCCTCGGCAAAGTTCGCGAAGATGACCGTGAACCACAGCCAGAAGACGATCTGCACGGTGAAGCCGAGATGGGCGCCGCCGGTTGCGAGGTCACGTACCAGCAAAACGGTCGTCAGTGCGGCGACGATCTCGACGACGAACATGACCGGATTCTTGATCAGGGTTCGCGGGCTGAGCTTGACGAGGGAGTCGATGATCGCCTGCCTGACGAGGTCGCCCCGGAAGAGCGACGACGTCTTGATGCGATGAGACGAAGGTTCGCCGGCCATCGGATTGTGAGCGAGTGACATGGTTGTTCCTCAGTAAAGCGTGCCGTGGATCATCGAGAAGTGTTCGACGATCGGACCGAGCGAGAGGGCGGGGAAGTAGGTAAGGCCGCCCACGATGATGATGACCGCGATGAGGATCGCGACGAAGAGGCCGCCATCCGTCGGGAACGTTCCGGCGGAAGAAGCGACGACCTTCTTGCGGGCAAGGGAGCCGGCGACGGCGAGCATCGGCACGATCATTCCGAAGCGGCCGATCGCCATCGCGAGCCCGAGCGTGATGTTGTAGAAGGGCGTATTGCCCGTCAGGCCGCCGAAGGCGCTGCCGTTGTTGGCCGTCGTCGAGCTGAAGGCGTAGAGGATTTCACTGAAGCCATGAGGGCCGGCATTGGCGATGCTCGACACGCCGAAGGGAAGCGAGCTTGCAAGCGCAGTGAAACCGAGCGTCGAGAAGGGCAGGATGATGATGGCGAGCGCCGTCATCTTGACGTCGTAGCCCTCGATCTTCTTGCCGACATATTCCGGCGTGCGTCCGACCATCAGGCCGGCGATGAAGACCGCGACCACCGCAAAGAGCAGCATGCCGTAGAGGCCCGAGCCGACACCGCCGAAGATGATCTCCCCGAGCTCCATGTTGACGAGCGGCACGAGGCCGGCCAGCGGCGTGAAGCTGTCATGCCAGGCGATGATGGCGCCGCAGGACGCATCCGTGGTGACTGTGGCGAATAGCGCGGAGTTCGCGATGCCGAAGCGGACATCCTTGCCCTCCATGTTGCCGCCCGGTTGAAACGCTGTCGTCGTCTGATCGACGCCGAGAGCGGCAATATTCGGATTGCCGACCGCTTCGAAGTGATAGGCGACGAGAGCGCCGACCAGGAACAATATGCTCATGGTGCCGAACAGCGCCCAGCCCTGCCATTCGTTGCCGACCATGCGGCCGAAGACGTTGGTGAGTGCCGCGCCGATCGCGAAGATCAGAACCATCTGGACGAGATTGGTCAGCGCGTTCGGATTCTCGAAAGGATGGGCCGAATTGGCGTTGAAGAAGCCGCCGCCATTGGTGCCGAACATCTTGATCACTTCCTGGGAAGCGACCGGACCGACGGCTATGCTCTGATGCGCGCCCTCGATAGTCGTCGCATCGACATAGGCGCCGAGCGTCTGCGGCATGCCCTGCCAGATGAAGAAGAGGCCGACGACGATCGAGACGGGGAGAAGCACATAGAGCGAGCACCGGGTGAGATCGACCCAGAAATTGCCGAGCCCGTTGGCGGAAGCGCGCGAGAATCCGCGGATAAAGGCAAGCGCCAGCGCGATGCCGGTGGCCGCAGAAACGAAGTTGTGAACGGTGAGGCCGGCCATCTGCGTGAAATAGCTCAGCGTCGTCTCGCCGCCGTAATTCTGCCAGTTCGTATTGGTGACGAAGGAGATCGCCGTGTTGAAGGCAAGCATCGGCTCCACGGCGCCGAAACCCTGCGGATTAAAGGGCAGGTAGCCCTGAAGCCGCAGCATGGCGTAGAGGAGAATGAAGCAGGCGAGATTGAACATCAGCATCGCGCCGCCATAGCGGAGCCAATGCTGGTCATCTTTTTCATCGACGCCGGCAAGTTTGTAGAAGACGACTTCGATAGGCCGGAGGATCGGCGTGAGGAAGACATAGTCTCCCTTGAACACGCGGGTCATGTAGCCGCCGAGGGGGCGGGCCACAAGCAGGATGATCACGCTGAAGATCGCGATCTGGATAAGACCGTTGGCTGTCATTTCGCGTTCCTAGAATTTCTCGGGTCGGGCTAGGACCACGAGCAGGTAGCCAAGAATGAAGAGGGCGACCGCGCCCCCCAGAATGAGATCGATGCTCATGAGGTCCTCACAACCAGTCGCAGAGATAAAGATAGCCAAAGAGCGCCGCGAAGGACGCGAGCGCGAGGGCAAGCATTTCGAGGTCGAGCATGGGAAGCGTCCTTCGATGAGGTTCCATAGCGTGGCCGGGAGAAGACACCTGCAACGAAACAAAAATCGAGACGGAAACGGGAACGGGAGAATAAAGACGGCATAAAGAGAGCGTCCAATTTCAAAGGACGCTTCGAAGCCGGTCGCAGGCCGGAAAGGCGACGCAGAAGGCTACCGTCGAGGGGCTATAACAGGCGCAAAATGTGCTGCGGTCCAGCCGAAATGGCTGCGCCGTCCCGTTCTCAGTGTCGCATCGCGCCCGTTTCAGTCGACCGAGTAGCCCTGCGGCCGATAGATGAGGCCGGGGTCGAGGATAAACTCGCCAGGCTTCAGACAGCGAAGGTCGTATTTCCCGTCGGGGTAGCAAGCGGCGACGCCGAGAAAATTATAGTGTTGCTCCGCCTGATCTATGACGACCGAGTAAATTGGATGGCCGGCAAAATGGCCGAGAAGCTGCCCGGCCGACTGGACGTGCCCTAGAATGCGGTGCTCCGTTGCCTGATCGGAATCTCTTTGTTTCATTCTGACGACACAAAAACCAAAGGCACACGTCGTTGGGATCGAACCTCAGGTCATGGAACAAAGATCGGCATAAAAATTCGAGACCGTTTCGGACATGACCATATAAAGGCCGGCCCTGTCGGCGTCCCTCAGTTGGTCGCGACGGGCAAGTCGCTCGTCGGCCACTTTCGGATTATTGCCAGCAGATCGACGGCAGCGGGCAGGATTTGCTGTTTGAAGGCGAAGTCCGCGTAGTCCCAACGCTGGCTCTGATGGAGAGCGATCGTCTGCCGGATTTCCCGGGCACTCGCCTCTGACACGGCCGCGATTTTCTCGAGATTGATCTGATCGGAAGGTGGAACCTGATATCGAACGGCGGTGATGTTCGTCCGCACCCCGTCAAGCTTCGCGATTGCGGCTTGGAGATCCGCCGGCATTTCCTCTCCCGGGCGAGATTCCAGATATCGCGGCAGCGAGGTTTTGAGCTGCCGGACGTTGCCGCGTAAATCCGCAAGCAGATCGATCACATTGGTTCCGCCCGTTACCCCGTCGGCGGACGGCGCCGACAGGACGGAATTCAAAGTATTCGCCGAGAGTTTTGTCGCCTGCTCCAGATCGGGTGCGACATGCTCGTCGTAGAACCGCCGGCCCGGATAGCGATCGGCCGTGCCGACGAGATTGGCGATGAGCTCCTGCTGCGCAGTGATGTCCTTTATAGTCCTCTGCACGGTTGCAAGTTGCAGGAGTTGTCGTCCGTCCGTCCAGGACTCGGATTCTTTTTTCAGCAACTCATTGGACGACTTCAGTGCCTGGAGAGATTTCTGCCATTCGATCCTGAACCCTTCGCTGTCTGTAAGAATGTAGCCGCGCAATGCAACGAGGCTCGTCTCGACTGCGGTATCGATCTTCGATGTGGCCGGTCGATCGTCGGGTTCTGTCCGGTTTGGACCAATCTGTATTGTTGAAACTGGTATTTCAGTGTCAGCGATCGTCGTGGACGAGGCGTCGCTCTCATGCGCGACGTGCCATTTTTCCGCGGCGTATGCGGCGGCCGATACCCAGACCAGCGCAATCAGACTGACCGACAAGGGGCGCACAAACGCGACTCTCGCCGGTTTCAGTATCGCTTCGAGGCCGCGATTGCGCAGCTTGCGGAAACGCTTTGTACGCTGTGCCGCAGTGACTTCTGCAAGAGGAAGATTGTATCTGGTGCGCCACTGATCCGTATTTCCTGGAAGAATTGCTATAGACATCGGGTCACCTCTCGCTGGCCGTAGAGGTATTGAGAAATAGTTTCGCAAGGTGAATCAGAGATTAAAAAGGAGATTTGAAGATGTACGTATGAATCAGTACGTAGATTCCTCTATTGAGAAGCTGCTGGCCGTATGCGTGATTCCAGTGGTCGCGTGCAGAAAAAGTTGGAGTGCGTTGTTGCTGTAAATCGCTCGAAAAAACTCAACGATGGACGACCAGGAAAACAGGCCATGCGCGTACTGGTAATCGACGACAATCAGCAGATTGCCGAAATTGTTGCATCCATCCTGATATCCCAGGGACACGACGTGTCGACGTTCCACGACAGCGTGCGCACCATTTCCGAGATTCGACAGAAGGATTGGGATCTCGTCGTAACCGACATGTACATGCCGGATTGCGACGGGTTCGATATTCTGCGCGAAGTGAGACACTCGCATGCGCCGTCTCCGGTGATCGTCATGTCCGGCGGTGAGCGCATCCGAGGCGGTTTCGATCCTCTGCATTGCGCGCGGGAGCTTGGCGCGGCGGCGGTGCTGAGAAAGCCATTCTGCAAACGGGATCTTCTCGACGCAGTGAGACGGGTGAAGATGTCCGCTCATCGTGTCGCGAAGGAAATGGCGTAATCATGCTCGGCATGGCGCGGCATATCATCATTGCGGTCTCGAGCGTTTCCGCTTTCGCCGCAGCGTTGCCGGGTAAGCCGACACTGCATGAAGTATCGCGTGTGTCATTCCATTCGCCGGCGAGCACGCGAGACATGGGCGACTGCCTTGCGCAAGCGGGCGAGACGCGCGCGGCGGAATATCGGAGCATGTGCGCGGATATCGCATCCGTAGTGGAAGCTCCGTCGAGCGTCGACCGGAACCCGTATCGCATGACCGAGGCAAAATCTCCGCCGTGGCCGCTGGCGAAACCTGAACGGCCAGCACCCGTGCGGGTGCGTCGCGCCGAAGGCGTAAATCTTGCGCGCCCGACGTCCATGAATGGGAAGTCGCCGGTCTCTCAAGCCTGCACCATCGGTGAAAATGCGCTCGGGTCGTCCGCCGGGAAACTCATTCCCGTCCAGGGCGGATGCCGCGTTGCCAGCCCCCGCAGCGGCACCGTCGTCTTCGCCGGCTTTTTCAGAGGATATCGCGGTCTGGTGATCCTCGATATCGGGCAGGGACGCCATTTGATCGTCGGCGGGCTTGGCGAGATTTCCGTAAAGCCGCATCAGATCGTAAATCGCGGGCACTCATTGGGATTGAGCTCGCGAGACGTGGCGCTCGACCCGCGCGACGAAAAAGGTGCCGCCACCGGCACGATCTTCATTCGCTACAGAAATTCCGCAACCTCTCGCATATCCGATGCCGATCGGCCGCGCCGGATGGCGCAGAGATAGATCGCGGCCGGGTCCGCACCGAAGGCTCTAATGAGCTTCCGGTGCGGGTTCGGCCGCGACGGCCGTCTGTGGCACCAGGCGGCGGATGACGTAGTAGAAGACCGGCGTCAACGCGAGGCCGAAGCCCGTGACTCCGAGCATGCCGGCGAAGACCGCGATGCCGATCGCCTGACGCATTTCGGAACCCGCGCCATGCGAGAAGACCAGCGGCGCGACGCCCATGATGAAGGCGAGCGAGGTCATCAGGATCGGACGCAAGCGCAGGCGGCAGGCTTCGAGCACCGCATGCAGCGGCGTGTCGCCATGAAGTTCCCGCTCGCGCGCAAACTCGACGATCAGGATCGCATTCTTGCAGGCGAGGCCAACAAGCACGATCAACCCGATCTGCGTGAACACATTGTTGTCGCCACCGGTGAGATGCACGCCCACCAGCGCCGAGAGAAGGCACATCGGCACGATGAGAATGACGACGAGCGGCAGGCTCCAGCTTTCATATTGTGCGGTGAGCACGAGGAAGGCGAGGAGCACGCAGAGCGGGAAGACGAAGACGGCCGTGTTGCCCGCGAGGATCTGCTGATAGGTGAGCTCGGTCCACTCGAACCCCATGCCGTTCGGCAATTCGCGCTTGGCGAGCGCCTCGATCGCATCCTGCGCCTGGCCGGAGCTGTAGCCCGGCGCCGGCCCGCCATTGATCTCGGCGGTGAGATCAGCGTTGTAATGCATCACGCGGTCCGGACCCGTGATTTCCTTCAAGGTCACGAAAGAACCGAGAGGGATCATCTGCCCCGCGCCGTTGCGCGTCTGCAGGCGCAGCACGTCTTCAGGCTGCAGGCGGAAACGCTGATCGGCTTGGACGTTGACTTCATAGGTACGGCCGAACCGATTGAAGTCGTTCACATAGAGCGAGCCCAGATAGACCTGCATCGTCTCGAAGAGATCGGTGAGCGAAACGCCCTGCGCGCGTGCCTTGTCGCGGTCGATCCCGGCCGCGATCTGCGGCACGTTGATCTGGTAGCCTGAAAAGACGCCGGTCAGGCTCGGCTCCTTGCTCGCCTTGGCGACCAGATTTTGGACCTGCTTGTAGAGTTCAGTCGGGCCGAGGCCCGCGCGATCCTCGATCTGCATGCGGAAGCCGCCGATGGTACCAAGGCCCTGCACCGCAGGCGGCGGAAAGACGGCGATATTGGCGTCGGAAAGAGCGCCGAACTTCTTGTTGAGCGACGCGGCGAGCGCCCCCGCGGACAAATCATGGCTGCGCCGCTGTTCGAAAGGCGACAGGCCGATGAAGACGATGCCGGAATTCGGACTGTTGGTGAAGCCGTTGATCGAGAGGCCGGGAAACGCAATGGCGTTGGCAACGCCCGGCGTCTTCAAGGCGATGTCGCTCATCGCGCGGATCACGGTTTCCGTGCGGTCGAGCGAGGCCGCATCCGGCAATTGCGCGGCGGCGACGAGATAGGCCTTGTCCTGCTGGGGAACGAAGCCCGTTGGCGTGATGACGAAGCCGATGGCGGTTGCGGCAAGCAGCACACCGTATATCGCCATGGCCGCGCCGGAACGCCCGAGCATCCGCGAAACGCCGCCGACATAGGCATGCGAAGCACGGCTGAAGAAGCGGTTGAACGGACGGAAGAGCCAGCCGAGCGCCGCGTCGATAATGAGCTGGAAGCGATCCTTCGGCGCATTATGGGCGCGCAACAGAACGGCCGCGAGCGCCGGCGACAGCGTCAGCGAATTGAAGGCGGAGATAACCGTGCTGATCGCGATGGTGAGCGCGAACTGGCGATAAAACTGCCCGGTCAGGCCGCTGATGAAAGCGGTCGGCACGAAGACGGCGCAGAGAACGAGTGCCGTCGAGATGATCGGGCCGGTCACCTCGGTCATAGCCTTGCGCGTTGCGGCGACCGGCGCGAGGCCGAGCTCGATATTGCGCTCGACATTTTCGACGACGACGATCGCATCGTCGACGACGATACCGATGGCGAGAACGAGGCCGAACAGAGTCAATGCGTTAAAGCCGAAGCCGAGCGCCAGCATGATCGCGAAGGTGCCGATCAGCGAAACGGGCACGGCAATCAGCGGAATGATGGACGCCCGCCAGCTCTGGAGGAAGATCACGACGACGATGACGACGAGCAGGATCGCCTCGATCAGCGTGTGGATCACCGCGTCGATCGAATTGCGCACGAAAACCGTGGTGTCGTAAACGATGCTGTAGTCGACCCCCTCGGGGAAATCCTTCTTGAGGTCCTCCATCGTGGCGCGGACCTTCTGCGCAATGTCGAGCGCGTTGGAGCCCGGACGCTGGAAAATAGGCAGCGCGACGGCCGACTTGTTGTCGAGCAGCGAACGCAGCGCATAATTGTCGGATCCGAGTTCGATGCGGGCGACATCTCTCAGCCGCGTGATCTCGCCGTCGGCACCTGAACGGATGATGATGTTGCCGAATTCGTCTTCGCTGGTCAGGCGTCCCGGCGCGTTGATGGAGAGCTGGAAGGCTGCCTGGCCAGGCACCGGCGGCGCACCGAGCTGGCCCGCCGCGACCTGCACATTCTGTTCGCGTATGGCATTGATGACGTCTCCGGCCGAAAGTCCGCGCGCGGCGACCTTCTCGGGATCGAGCCAGATACGCATCGAGTAGGGACCGGCGCCGAAGGTCTGGACGTCGCCGACGCCGTCGATGCGCGCGAGCCGGTCATGCACATGCAGCTGCGCATAATTCGACAGATAGAGCATGTCGTAGCGATTGTCGGGCGACAGCAGATGGACGACCAGCGTCAGGTCGGGCGATGCCTTGGTCGTCGTCACGCCGGCGCGCTGCACTTCCGTCGGCAATTTGGCGAGCACCTGCGCGACGCGGTTCTGCACCAGCACCTGCGCCTTGTCGACATCCGTGCCGAGCGCGAAGGTGACGGTCAGCGCCATCGCGCCGTCCGATGTCGACTGCGACGACTGGTAGAGCATGCCCTCGACGCCGTTGATCGACTGTTCGAGTGGGGAGGCGACCGTCTCGCCGATAACGGCGGGGCTCGCGCCTGGATATGCGGTGCGCACGACGATCGTCGGCGGCACGACCTCCGGATATTCGCTGATCGGCAGCTGCGGAAGCGCGATCAAACCGGCGATAAAAATAACGATGGAAAGAACCGCCGCGAAGCGGGGACGCGTGATGAAGAAATCTGAAAAATTCATGGCGGTCTATCCGGAAAGAAAAAGGGGGAGCGGCCGCGCCATGAGGGGGGAGGTGATGGCGCGGCCGCATGGGCGAGGGTCAGCGTTCGATGACCGCCCGCTCTTCGAGGCTTGCCGTGCGCTCTGGCACCGGCAGGCGAACTGGAGAAACCGCATCGCCCGGCTTCACTTTCTGAAGACCGCTGACGATTACGACATCGCCGGGCTTCAGGCCGTCCCGCACGATGCGCTGGTCGCCAAGGAGCGGCCCGAGCGATACGGGGCGGTATTCGGCCTTGTTCTCGCGATCGACAACCAGCACGAACTTCTTGCCGAGATCGGTCGCGATAGCGCGGTCGGAAATGAGGGCAACCGTGTCCGCTTTTTCGCTCACCAGCTTGATGCGGGCGAAGAGGCCGGGCGTGAAGCGTCCGTCGCGGTTGTCGAAGATCGCGCGACCCTTGATGGTGCCGCTGCCGGCATCCATCGCGTTGTCGATGAACTGCAGCTTGCCCTCATGCGGATATCCGTCTTCCGTCATCAGGCCCATATAGACGGGAATGGCCTTGTCGCGTTCGGCGGCCGCATATTTGAGATAGGCCTGTTCGTCGGCATTGAAGGACGCATAGATCGGCGCGTCGGAGACGACGGTCGTCAGCAGGCTCGCATTCGTGACGAGATTGCCCCGTGTGATAAGCGCGCGCGACACGCGCCCGTCGATTGGCGAGGTGATGTGCGTGAAGTCGAGGTTGAGCTTCGCCGTCTCGAGCGCGGCCTGCGCCGCCGCGAGGTCGCCTTTGGCGACCAGTTCGGTCGACTGAAGGCTGTCGAAGGTGCTGTGCGAAACGAAGCCGCTTCCGACGAGCTGCCGGCCGCGTTCGAGATTGGCGCGGGCAAGCCGGAGCCTCGCTTGCGACTGCTGGACCAGAGCGGCGGTGCGGTCGACTTCAGCCTGGAACGGGCGCGGGTCGATCTGGAAGAGAAGGTCGCCCTTTTTCACCCGGGTACCCTCGCGGAAGGCGATGTTGTCGATATAGCCGCCGACCCGCGGCCTGACCTCGACGCTCTCCACGGCCTCCAATCGACCTGAAAATTCATCCCAGGAGCGGAGCGCTTCGAAATTAACTTGCGCTACCCCGACTTCGGGAACGGGCTTCGCCTCACTGGTCTGGGCTTCGTCGCAACCTGTCAGGAAAACGGAAAGAGCGAGGAATCCCAATGAGATAAGAAGATTTCTGTGACGCATGACTCACTCCTGCCCGGCGGTGAGGACCAAATGCCGCGCCTTTGGGAGACGCCGGCTTGAACCTTGTGGTGGGGAACGGCTTGACGTCTGGTGATTGAATGACAATCTAGCGAATGTGACGGTACCGTTCGGTATCACGTGAGATACTGACCGGTCGCTCACCTTTCAAGGGCAAGGACAACAAAAAATGTCCACGAGGAAAATCGACCAGGAAAAACAAGAGCGTGACGGCCTGATATCCCGCCGCCCCGCGCGTGACCGGATTTTCGAATCCGCCAAGGATCTGTTCTACCAGCATGGCATTCGTGCGGTCGGCGTCGACGCGATCGCCGCCGAAGCCGATGCGACGAAGATGACCCTCTACCGGAATTTTCCTTCGAAGGACGATCTGGTCGCGGAGGTCCTGCGCGAGCAGGTCAAGGAATATTGGGAGTGGTGGGACGAAATCACAGTGCCGCATGCGGGAAATCCGCGCGCGCAACTTGAGGCGATCTTTGACGCTTTCGAGACAAAGGCCTGTGTCGAAGACATCTACGGGTGTCCTCTCGCCAATGCGGCGATCGAGCTTCATGAACTGGATCATCCGGCGCGCATGGTCTCGGTCGAGCACAAGCGCGAACTGCATCAGCGTTTGAGCGAGCTTGCGAAGCAGGCCGGCGCGCCGGACGAGGATCTCGCGGACGGGCTGATGCTGCTGATGGAAGGCGCCTATGTGGCCCGCGTGACCCTCGGCGGCAAGGGACCGGTTCACGCCGTGGCACGGGTGGCGCGTCAGTTGATGGATCTTCATCTGAAGCACCGCAAGCGCAAATAACGGCACGCTGCTTGCCTTGAATGGGCTGGATCCCCCGCGGGACAAGGGCTGTTAAGCCATTTGTGTCCCAAGCGGGGCCATGCGTGTCACAAGGTGAGACAGATGAAGATGTTTCTTTCTCGGCGATGGTTGCTTCTGGGCGGCGCGGCGAGCCTTGCCTCGGCCGTTCTGCTCTATGCGTTTGCCACGGCGACGCCGGCTCTGGCCTGCTCGATGGGAGATACCGGTTCCAACGGGACGTGGAACTGGAACTTCAATTCGAACTCCAACAGCAATTCGAACAGCAACTCCAATAGCAATTCGAATTCGAACAGCAACACGGTCGAGCTTCGCACCGGTTCCTGAGATCGCGTCACGCCGTCAGAAGGGGCAGGGGACCGTGAAGAGGCATTCCTCTCCGCTCGACGGGTGGAAGAAGCTCAACCGTTCCGCATGAAGCTGCAGCCGCTCGGCGGCGGCAAAGGCCTCTTCATGCGCATAGAAATTGTCGCCGAGGATCGGATGGCCGAGGCTCAGCATATGGACGCGCAATTGATGCGAGCGTCCCGTGGCCGGCGATAGCTCGACGCGCGTCGCATCTTCCTCGCGCGCAAGAACCGACCAGCCTGTCTGTGCGGGCCTCCCGTTTTCAGGATCGACCATCTGCTTCGGCCGGTTCGGCCAATCGCAGGCGATGGGCAGGTCGACCAATCCGCTTTCCTCCGCCATGCACCCCCAAACGCGCGCGACATAGACCTTCCGTGTCAGCCGCGTTTCGAACTGCTGGCTCAGATGCGCATGCGCCTTCCGGTTCATTCCCATGACGACGACGCCCGACGTATCCTTGTCGAGGCGGTGCACCGTCATCGCGCCGGCGAAAGCCTGCTGCGCCCGCGCCTCGAGGCAATCCGCATGTTCGGCGGGCTTGCCCGGCACATGAAGAAGCCCGCTCGGCTTTGCAAGCACCAGCACATCGTCGTCGTGGTGGACCACGGAGAGATAGGGCTCCATCGGCGGCGCATAATGAAAAGGTCGGGGCGATCCCATCGGCATCGTGCGCTCAGTAATGCGGTGGCGGAGGTTCGGCGGGGGCGGGAGCATCCGCCTGCTCCTCGACCGCCTCGACCCGGCTCCCAAGCGCCGCGAGTTTGCGCGTCAGCCGTTCGATATCCGTCCACTGGTCGGCAATGACCTTTTGCAGATCCTCGATCATCTGCTCCTGATGTGCGACATGCGTTTCGAGCCTGTCGATGCGCTTCAAAATCTCCGTATCGGACATCGGATGTCGCTCCCTCGAACTCTCTAGGCGCCGGCGAGCTTCCGCTTGTCCGCCGGCGAAAGCCGCTTCAACGCGTGTTCCGCCTTGGAAGCCTCGGAGCGGTTCGGAAAACTTTGCACCAGTACGACACGGCTCGGTGGAAAGCTGCGCGTGAATTTTGCGCCCCGGCCCTCGGCATGCGCCTTGTAGCGCGCCTCGACGTCGAGCGCGATGCCTGTATAGAGCCGCCCGCCGGCACATTCCAGCATGTAGAGATACCAGGTCTTCGACATGGGCCCCAGCATAGCGCCGAAGCGGCCCGTGGCGAAGCCATCCGGAACGGCAAATGAAAAAACCCCGGCGATATGCCGGGGCTTTCCGTCAGATATCGCGGCGGGGCCTAGTTCGGGCTCTGCTGCTGTTGTTGCTGCTGTTGGTTCTGAAGCAGACTGTCGCTACCGCCATTGTTATTGTCGATGCCTCGCGTGCTTTCCTTCTGCTGGCTGTAGCTGTCCTGCATCTTGGGGTCGCCGGATCCTTCGACGGCGCCATCGATCTCCGTGGCGGTCGTCGGGTCGGACTTGCCGATTTCGCTGGCGGCATCGGCAAGGCCCTTGCCTGTTGCGGCTTTCAGATTGTCGTCGAAGTATTTGGCGCCGCTGACAATGTCGGAAGCCGCCTCCGCCTGGTCGACCGAGCCCTGTACATAGTCGCTCACGGCCCTGGACAGATCGTCCGAGCCGACGCCCGCCTGGGCAATGCCGGCGGCGATATCCTGCAGGTTCTGTGCGGAAGCCTCACTGCCGACCGCGCCGATGGCGGCGAGAATTTGGGCTGCGGTTGCCGCCGGATTGTCCGAACTCTGAATAAGTTTCGCGACTGCGTCCGTCAGCGAACCGCTCTGGTCGACCGTCGAGCCATCCGGGCCGATGAGAACGAGATTGCCCTTGACCTCCATTGTCGAGGTCTTGCCGTCCTTGCCGGTCACGATCGCCTTGCCGTCGGCGAGTACCACGGCCAGAGCGTCGTTGGTGGCGACGATATTGAGGATCGTGCCGCGTACGCCGATGGTGGCGACCGCCGTCTTGATCTCGTAATTGCGTGGATCCTGCGCGCCGGTGACGAAACGCAGCGCCCCCTTGGCGACGCCGATGGCGACTGTGCCGGATGATGCGTTCGGGTCGTAGGCGAATTTGTCGATCTTGACGTCGGAGCCGGGCGCGATCTTGAGGTTCGTCTGGTCGAGGAATAGCAGTTCCGCAGAGCCGGTCTTGCCAGTCCGCACGACGTCGTTCTCGAAGACGGCGCCTCCGGAAAGCAATGCATGAACAGCCCCTCCGGTCTCACCCTGCACATCGTTCCTGACCGTCGCGACGACGCCGGCCTTCGGGGCCGCATCGGCGAATGCCGGCTGCGTTGTGGCGATGCCGACGACCAGCGAGGAGATCATGACGAAGCCGTGAAGCTTCGTTCCGCCAAATGAAAAGGTCATGTGCCGCCCCCGAGCGGAAAAAACTGAACTGCCCCGGCGCCACATATCTTCGTGAGTTCCGATGAGCTATCCGCATGCAGCGCTGAATTCAGACCACACAATAATTTCAGAGAATTAGATATGAGAAAATCGCATCTCGGCTCATTACGCCGTCCGGATTTTCGAGAGTCGGAAATTTCGCGCGAATATTGCGCAGGAATGGTTCAATCTGCTTGTCGAACAGACGCCCAAAACCGCCGACGGGCGGGTTTTTAGCCGACGAATCTACTAAAGGCAGTGTCATGAAGATTCCAATAGTGACGATCTTGCCGATTATTCTGATTGCCGCGGCGGGGCAGGTGGCCGCGGACGAACTCGAAACGACTTATGCGGCGCTGATGAGCGACGTGCGGAATACGTCCCTCAATCTGCGCTATGCCCATCTGGCGGAGGATCAGGGCAAGCTCAAATGGGCGCTGCCCGCCTATGAACGGGCGCTGAGGAACGACCCCGCCAATACGGATGCCCGGGCCGGTCTCGTCCGCGTCAGGGCTGCGCTCGCGGCACCGGAGGGGTCAAAGTAACCGCATCTCAGTTCACGGGACCGTAGTGCAGGCTGAGGCAGGTGATGTCGTCGAATTGCGGCGTCTCGCCGGCAAACGCGTCCACAGCCGCGATGATGGTGTCGATGGCCTGCCGGCCTGGCATCGAGGCGGAGTGCTTCACCACCTCACCAAGGCGATCGTCGCCGAAGAGCGTCTTGTCGGCGTTGTGCGCCTCGGTAATGCCGTCCGTATAGAGAAAGAGCCTGTCGCCCGGCTTCATCACCGTCGTGCGGCTTTTGTACGGCGCCTCCTCGAACATGGCGAGCGCGATGCCGGTATTCGTCAGCATCTCGACTGCGCCATCCTTGCGCACCAGAAGCGGTGGATTGTGCCCGCAATTGCAATAGGTGAACTCGCCCGTGTCGAGATCGAGAATGCCGTAGAAGAGCGTTGCGAACATCGAAGAGACGTTTTCGGCGCAGAGCAGAAGATTGGCGCGGGCCATGGCCGTCGCGAGATCGAGTTCCTGCCGGACCACGAGACGTGTCACCGTCTGGGTGATGGCCATGAAAAGCGAGGCAGGCACACCCTTGCCGCAGACGTCGCCGATCGAAACGCCGAGACGCCGCTCGTCGAGTTGCAGCACGTCGTAAAAATCGCCACCGACCTCGCGCGCGGGCCGCATCTCGGCATGGATGTCAACTTTGCCGATCAGCTCTTCCAGAGCCGTCGTTCGCGGCAGCATGGCGCGCTGGATGAGCGACGCACTGGCCATTTCATCGTGCTGGCGCCGCCGCAGAATGATCTGCTCGGCCATCCGCCGGAAGGTCTGTGCGAAGTCGACGAGTTCGGGCACCGGATTGAGCAGCGTGTCGAGGATCGCGGGATCGAAATCGTGCCGCTCCAAAGCGGCCAGTGCATTGGTGTAAAAGCCGACCGCCTTGTTCACGGCGCCGAGCCGCTGGCCGAGTTGGCCGATGACCGAAAGCAGCAGGCCTGGATTTGCGCGCCCCGCCTCCAGCAGGGCGCCGCGGCCGAGGCAGAGTACCCGGACCGGTCCTATTGCCCGGAGCGTCGCGGTGCGGGGCAGGTTGGCGAACACACCGATATCGCCGATCAGGCTCCGGACGGGCAGGCGCGCAAGGGAAACCGCGCCGAAGCTGCTTTCCGCGATAACCTCGACTTCGCCTTCGATGACGAAAAAGGCCACATCACTCGGATCCCCCTGCCGGACCAGTACCTCGTCCGGGGCATAGGCGGCGGTCGAGCTTCCGTCGATCAGCCTGGACAGGGCTCCCTCGGTGAAATCGTTAAAGGCCGGGTGCTGACGGACGAGCCCCTTCAGCTCCGTAAGGTCTACGTCATAAGGCATAGTCAGCGTCCCGCGCAGCCTTTGGGTGATCGTCGGAGAAATATCTTTCTCGAGCATAAGCTGTGTTCCTTCCCCAGCGATTGTCAATGACGGTGCTGGCAATCTAGGCTGGAGAGGCCGCTTCCCCGCGTCCCTATCGTTGGGGCATGGAGTGGCAGGGGGCGAAACTCGCATGATCCTGTTCTCCGCCATTGTCGTGGTCGGCCTGACGCTGCTGCGTTTCTGGGCGTCCGACTGGTTGTTGGCGGTGCTTCCCGCAGCGATGGGGCATTTCACCGTCAACGCGCTCGGCATTTCCCTGTCGGTAGCGGCGGCCATCCTTGCGGACCAGTTTTTCCGGAACGTTTACTGGAACCGGATTTTTCGTCGAAGAAAGGGGCGCAAGGCCCCGGCTCTTGTCCGCGACCTCGTGACGACCCTGTTCCTGACGATAGGCCTCTCGACCGGACTTTATTTCGAACTCGGCGTGGCGGCCTCCGGCATCGCGGCGGTCTCCGGTGCGACCGCCGTCGTTCTCGGTTTCGCCCTGCAGACGATGATCCAGGATCTCTTTGGAGGTCTCTCCGTCAATCTGGATCGCTCTTATGCGATCGGCGACTGGCTCACCATTCATCATCCAGATCTCGGCGCGCCCGCTTACGGTCGTGTGGAGGGTATAAGCTGGCGCACGACTTTTTTGTCGCTTCCAGACGGACGCATGCTGATCGTTCCGAACCGTGTGGTGACCGCCAATCCCCTGACCAATCATAGCCGCCCGTCGGGTGCCAAGCGCCTGACGGTCGATGTTTGCATCGATTTGAGGGTGCCGTCCGAGCGTGTCGTCAACATTCTGATGGGTGAGGCCTTCAAAGCGGTTCAGGGACCGGGCTTCAGCCAGAAGCCGGCTCCTTCGATTCTGGTGAGCAAGATCGAGCAGGACGCCGTGACCTATTCCGCCCGCTTCTACGTCGATCCGGATCGGATCGAGATCGAGGTGGCGCGGTCGATCATGTTCCGGGCGCTTCAGGATGCTATTCGCCGGACCGCGATGCCGACGCCGGTTCAGCAGATCGAGATTACGCAGCCGCCGGCGGGGGTAACGGATTTTGCGGAAGAGGCTCTGGCCGCGATCGGCCGTGTTCCGCTCTTCGCCGAAACGCTCGGTGAAGAACAGAAGGTTGAACTCGCCGGTCGATGCAGGCACATGTCTCTCCCTGCGGGAAGTGCCCTTATCCGGCAGGGGGATGGCGGCGGATCGATGTTCGTGATCCTCGACGGCGCGGCGAACGTCACCGTAAAGGGAACTGACGGCGCCGATCAGCATGTCAACGTGCTCGCGCTTGGCGACATCGTCGGCGAGATGTCGCTCATGACGGGCACCCCCAGAACCGCGACGGTTCGCGCGGCGACCCCGCTACGGGTGCTGGAGATCACGAAAGAAGCGATCGAAGGATTGCTGGTGGCCGCACCGGAACTGCTCGAACTCTTCAGCCAGATTCTCGCCGAACGTCAGGCGCAACTCAACGAGGCATCGAACAGGCCCGGCAAGTCGAAGGCGGCCGAACTCGACCTCCTGTCGAAGATGCGCATATTTTTCGTGCGAAGCTTCGGAACGGCGGATTGACGGCGCTTCAGCCCTGCGACGCGAGCGCGCCGAGCATCGCGGCGTAGGTCAGGTGGTGGACGAACTGGTCGAAGCCGATCGCATGCCAGAAAGCGGAATCAGCCGTCGTCCAGCCATTGGTCCTGACCACGCGCTCCTTGAGCCAGTCGACGTGATAATGGACCGCGAATTCCGCAACGATGAGCCCTGCCGCAAGCGCCAATGACGGGCCGAAGAGCAGAATGGCCGGCAGCGAGCCGAGCGCATGCAGGCCGGCATGGAGAATGCCGCCCGGGTGCCCGTAAGTACCCTTGTTCTTGAGCTGATAACCCGTCTGGAAAACGAAATCGAAGAGGAAGTGCTTGAACTGCAGCAAGACGAGTCCGCCCAGTAGCATCGATAGCGGATCGCTCATTCCTGCTCCCGTTACTGTTTCGCCTGCTTCAATGCAGGCAAAGGTGCTTCTACTTCTCCGACGCGACGAAGGCGCCGTTCCAGTCGGCGGGCGGAGGTATGCGCCGGAATTCTGCAATGCGGCTTTCAAAAAGACCATAGAGTGTTTCGAGCGCCGCGATGCCCTTCGACCGGCAGGTCGCCAGCGCGGCTTCGGCGGCGTCCCAGTCGCGGCTTCTGTACTTCACAAGCAGCGCACCATGCGCGGTGGCGATCTCGCTTTGCTGGTCCGCGCTGCAACCGACCGTATCGAGAAGCGTGTAGAGCCGCGACGGTCGGGAACGGCCTTTGACCTGAACGAGGTCGATCTCGATCATCGAAAAATCGGGACATCGCGAAGCCGTTCCTTCGCTGACGACCGTCGTGAGGCCGTAGAATTTCGACAGGCCTTCGAGACGCGAGGACACGTTGACCTCGTCGCCGATGGCAGAATAGTCGAAGCGCTGCGTCGAACCGAGATTGCCGACGCAGCAGATGCCCGTGTTGAGGCCGATGCCGATCTTGACCTCCTTGAACGCCCGGCCGTTCGCTTCCGCCTCCGCCCGCCAGCGTTCGTTCAGCGGTTTCATCTCCGCGGCAATGACCCGCGCGGCGTCGCAGGCGTGACGGGCATGATCGCCATCGTCCAGCGGTGCGTTCCAGAAGGCCATGACCGCGTCGCCCATATATTTGTCGACCGTGCCCGAGCGATCGAGAATGATGTCGGTGAGCGGCGTGAGAAGCTCGTTGATGAAGCGGGTGAGTTCCGTCGCGGTCAGGCCTTCCGAGATGCTCGTGAAATTGCGCACATCGCAGAAGAGGATGGTGAGTTCGCGTTCCTCGCCGCCAAGAACGAGCTTTTCGGGATGTGCGATCAGCTGCTGCACGACGGTGGGCGACACATATTGTCCGAAAGCGCGACGCACTTCGGCGCGCTGCTGTTCCGTGCGCCGGTACAGATAGGCGGTCGCGCCGGCGACGAGCAGAAAGAGGCAGAGCGCCGGATAGAGCGGATCGAACAGAAGGCCGGCGCGTGTGAAGGCAAGCCATCCGCCGACCGGCAAGGCGATGAGGAGCGAGAGCGAGATCGGCGCCGCGACGAGAGCCGACATGCGCGGCAGCAGAAAGGCGAGCACGGTGCCGAGAACGGCAACGAGCGCCAGTTCCATCGGCAGGGCATAGTCGGGCCGCGTCAGGAACTTGCCGGACAGGATATGCTCGAGAATCTGCGCATGAACCTCGACGCCCGGCACACCTTGCGCCAGCGGCGTCGCACGAAGATCGATGAGTCCCGCGGCGCTCGTGCCGACCAGGATGATGCGCCCTGCAATGTCATCGGGATTGAGTGCGCCGGAAAGAATGCGCCACGCCGGAATATAGGCTTCCGGATGCGCCTGCCGATACCGGACCCAGACGCCGCCGTCGGCATCCGTCGGCACCTCGAATTGGCCGATCCTGATGTGATTGAGGCCGGTGGCGCGGCCATAGGTGGATTCTCCGCTCGCATTCGACGCTTTCAGCAGGAAGCTGCTCGCGCCCTGAGCGACGCGAAGGGCCTCGGCCGCCAGCGACGGAACGATGATATCGTCCTTGGCGAACATCAGCGGCACGCGACGCACGACTTCGTCGCGATCCGGTATCCAGTTGATGGCGCCGAGCCCGGCGGCGGCATTCTGGATTTCCGGCAGATTGACCACCGCTCCCGAATAATTCTGCAGGAACGGGCGCGGGTCGTCGCCGGCAATGGCGAAGCCAGCTTTGGATTTGAAATCCGGAGCGCCCTGGCCGTGGTTGAGCGTCACCGCAAGCACGGTCGGCGCCCGGGCGACGCTTTGCGCGAAGAGCGCATCGTTGTCGGGTAAAGTCCCGACGGCTTTCGTCAACGCCTCGGCGGCGGGTTTCGGCAGGCCGGCGGCGATCCGGTCGAGCGAGGTGCGGTCGGCCTCTGCGAACATCACGTCGAAGGCGACAACCGCCGCGCCGTCGGCGGCGAGCTTGTCGCGCAACTCCGCGATCACGCTGCGCGGCCATGGCCATTGCCCAAGCCGCTTCAAGGATTCCTCGTCGATATCGACAATGCGAACGGGCAGGCTCGGATCGTAAGTGCCGGGCGCGACCTGCTGATAAATGTCGAAGGCAATGAGGCGTAATGCCTTCACCGGAAAGGGATCGCTGACCCGCAGGAAGATAGCGGCCGCAATGAAGATGATAACGCCGACGGCATAAAGGGAGGGAAGGCGGACGAACCTGTTGAGCAGGCGCTTCAGCACATCGACATTGCCTGGCATCTCGTTCCACCGCCCCCACAGAGTATGAAGAGCATAAAGGAACGAGGTCGGGCTGCGATAGTGGCGTTATGAAGACTGTTCGCCCATCAGCACATTCTGCTGCGCGGCCGTCGTGGCGAGCAGGAATTCGGAAACCGCCTTGACGCGTGCGAAGTTGCGCATTTCCTCATGCACGGCGAGCCAGAACGTCCGCTCGATTCGGATCTGATCCGGCAGCACACGCACGAGGCTCTTTTCCATGTCGCCGATGAAGCAGGGCAGCACGCAAAGCCCGGCCCCTGCCTTCGTTGCCTGGTACTGGCCGACGATGCTCGAACTCCTGAGCGTCGGCGAGGGTGTGCCGGGAAGCTCGTTCAGGTAGCGCAGCTTCGGCGAATAGATGAGATCGTCGACATAGGAGACGAGCCTGTGGTTCGCGAGGTCGGCGGGCGAGTGGATCGGGGCCATCGATCGCAGGTAGGCCTTCGACGCATAAAGCATCAGCGCATAATTGCTGAGCTTGCGCGCGACGAGGCGCCCCGCCGTCGGACGCGCGAGCAGGATTGCCATGTCGGCCTCGCGTTTCGACACGCTGAGAAAGCCGCTCGATGCGATGAGATCGATTTCGAGATCGGGATGCTCTCGGCTAAGCTCGACCAGCGCCGGGGCAATGATGAAGGTGCCGAAGCCTTCCGTCGCGCTGATCCGGACGGTGCCGCGCGCCGTGCCGCCGGTTCCCTTGATTGCTTCGAGCGCCTGGACACTGGCGTCCTCCATTTGTTCCGCATGGGCGGCGAGGATTTGCCCCATGGGCGTCAGGCGGAGACCCTGCGGTACGCGCTCGAAAAGGGCGGTGCCCAGCTCGCGCTCGAAACGGCGTAGCCGGCGACCCAAAGTCGTTGGGTCGATCTTCAGCCGCGTCGCGGCGTCGGCCAGCGTCGAATGCCGTGTCGTTTCGAGGAAGAGCCGCAGATTTTCCCAATCCAGCGGCATGCGATTTTGCAGCTTCATGCTGCACTAATACCAGTTTCCGTGCGCTGGCGCAGCCGGTAAACAAGGCGCACAGCATCGAAAATCGGAAGGGTCGGAACGAGCCATGGTCAAGGAACTTACGCATTTCATCGGCGGCAGGCATGTGAAGGGCACGAGCGGCCGTTTCCTCGATGTAACCAATCCGAACACCGGCGAGATCACCGCCCGCACGCCGCTGGCGACCGGCGCCGAGCTTCGGGCCGCCGTCGAGGTGGCCGCGAAGGCTTTCCCCGGCTGGGCGGCAACCAATCCGCAGCGTCGCGCCCGCGTGATGTTCGAATTCAAGCGTCTCCTCGAAGCCAACATGCAGGAGCTTGCCGAGCTTCTCTCCGCCGAACATGGCAAGGTGATCGCGGATTCGAAGGGCGACGTGCAGCGCGGTCTCGAAGTGATCGAATTCGCCTGCGGCATCCCGCATCTTCAGAAGGGCGAATTCACGGAAGGCGCCGGCCCCGGCATCGACATGTATTCGATGCGCCAGCCGCTCGGCGTCTGCGCTGGCATCACGCCGTTCAACTTTCCTGCAATGATCCCGATGTGGATGTTCGGCGTTGCCATCGCCTGCGGCAACACCTTCATCGTCAAACCCTCGGAGAAGGACCCGTCGGTGCCTCTGCGCCTTGCCGAACTCTTCCTCGAAGCCGGCGCACCTGAAGGCGTTCTCAACGTCGTCAATGGCGACAAGGAAGCGGTCGATGCGATCCTCACCGACCCGACTATTCAGGCGGTGAGCTTCGTGGGTTCGTCCAACATCGCGCAATATGTCTACGCGACGGGTGCCGCGCATGGTAAGCGCGTGCAGGCCATGGGCGGCGCGAAGAACCACGCGATCATCATGCCGGATGCCGATATGGATCAGGTCGTGAACGATCTCCTCGGTGCGGGCTATGGCTCGGCGGGCGAGCGTTGCATGGCGATCTCGGTTGCCGTGCCGGTAGGCGAGGAGACGGCCGAGCGTCTGGTCGAGAAACTCGTGCCGCGCGTGCAGGCGCTGAAGGTCGGCACTTCGACCGATCCCGATTCCGATTACGGTCCGGTCGTCAGCCAGCAGCATCTCGACAAGGTGAAGGGCTATATCGATCTCGGCGTGAAGGAGGCGCGAAGCTCGTCGTCGACGGCCGCGGCTTCAAGCTGCAGGGCTACGAGAAGGGCTTCTTCCTCGGCGGTTCGCTCTTCGACCATGTGACGCCCGAGATGAAAATCTACAAGGACGAGATTTTCGGGCCCGTCCTCTCGGTTGTCCGCGCCAGGAATTTCGACGAGGCGGCCGAACTGCCGACGAAACATGAATACGGCAATGGCGTCGCGATCTACACCCGCGATGGCGATGCGGCCCGGACCTTCGCCTCCAAGGTGCAGGTCGGCATGGTCGGCATCAATGTGCCGATCCCGGTGCCGCTGGCCTACCATTCCTTCGGCGGCTGGAAGCGCTCGGCTTTCGGCGACACCAACCAGCACGGTACCGAAGGCGTGAAGTTCTGGACCAAGGTCAAGACGGTGACCTCCCGCTGGCCGACCGGCCTCAAGGAAGGCTCGTCCTTCGTCATTCCGACCATGGCGTGAGCAAGGCATAATCGGGAAACGTATCGTCGGTTTGGTGGATGTGGAGCACGGCGGCCCCTGTTTGGATGAAGGCCAGCGCCGTGGCTCCTCCCAGAAGGCGCTCAACTTGCGCGGGGTCCTTCAGGGAAGGATCCC
Organism: uncultured Alphaproteobacteria bacterium; assembly: GCA_903889655.1. GTDB lineage: Bacteria > Pseudomonadota > Alphaproteobacteria > Parvibaculales > Parvibaculaceae > Parvibaculum. Next base: position 28,610 of record CAISYL010000026.1, read on the forward strand.
GCGCCCCTTTCCGCCGGACGGGAAACGGAAAAAGATATGAAGGGGGAGTCCAATGTTGTTTGAGCTGACGGAAGATCAGCGCGCGTTCCAGGACATGGCCCGTGCCTTCGCGGCCGAGGAACTCGAACCGAACGCGGCCGAGTGGGACCGAAAGGCATTTTTCCCGGTCGAGACGCTGCGCAAGGCTGCGGCGCTCGGCTTTGCAAGCATCTATGTGAAGGAGGATGTGGGCGGCGCGGCGCTCACCCGTTTCGACGCGGCTCTGATCTTCGAGGCATTGTCGGCAGGCTGCACCTCGACGGCAGCCTTCCTCTCGATCCACAACATGGCCTCCTGGATGATCGATACGTTCGGGTCGGAGGAGCTGCGCCGCAAATATCTGCCGCGCCTCACCACCATGGAACTGATCGCGAGCTATTGCCTGACCGAGCCCGGCGCCGGGTCGGATGCGGCGTCGCTGCGCACGCGCGCGGTGCGCGATGGCGATCATTATGTCGTCAATGGCTCCAAGGCCTTCATCTCGGGCGGCGGCACCTCCGACATTTACGTCTGCATGGTGCGCACCGGCGAGGCGGGCCCGAAAGGCATTTCCTGCCTCGTCGTCGAGAAAGGCACTCCGGGTCTCTCCTTCGGCGCGCCGGAAAAGAAGATGGGCTGGAATTCGCAACCGACCGCGCAGGTGATCTTCGAGGATTGCCGCGTGCCGGTTGAAAACCGTGTCGGCGAGGAGGGCGAGGGCTTCAAATTCGCGATGATGGGTCTCGACGGCGGCCGGCTCAATATCGCCGCCTGCGCGCTCGGCACGGCGACCTCCGCGTTTAACCGCGCGAAATCCTACATGACCGAACGCCAGCAGTTCGGAAAGCCGCTCGCGAGCCTCCAGGCGCTGCAGTTCAAGCTTGCCGACATGGCGACGGAGCTCGAGGCGGCGCGGCTCATCCTTTATCAGGCCGCGACGAAGGTTGAGGCGAAAGCGCCCGACGCGACCATGCATGCGGCTATGGCCAAGCGCTTCGTCACCGACGCGAGTTTCCATGTCGCCAACGAAGCGCTGCAGATTCACGGCGGTTATGGCTATCTCAACGATTTCCCGCTCGAGCGTCATGTCCGCGACCTGCGCGTCCATCAGATCCTCGAAGGCACCAACGAGATCATGCGCGTCATCATCGCGCGTGAATTGCTGAAGAGTTGAGCTCCATGAGCGAGGAAGCCGAAGTTCTCTTCTCCCGTGATGGTGTCGCGGGCATCGTCACGCTCAACCGCCCGAAGGCGCTGAACGCGCTGACGTTGAACATGGTCCGGCTGATCCATCCGCAATTGCAGGCATGGGCGGCGGATGACGGCGTGAAATGCGTCATCGTCGAAGGCGCGGGCGAAAAGGCCTTCTGCGCCGGGGGCGACATTCGCGCGCTGCATGACTGGGGGAAGGCGCGGGACCCTCATGTGATCGAGTTCTATCGCGAGGAATATCGCCTCAACACCTATATCAAGCTCTATCCGAAGCCCTATGTCGCGTTGATGGACGGCATCGACATGGGCGGCGGCGTCGGTGTGTCGGTCAACGGTTCGGATCGCGTCGCGACCGAGCGCCTGACCTTCGCCATGCCCGAAACCGGCATCGGTCTTTTCCCGGATGTCGGCGGCACCTATTTCCTGCCGCGCTGCCCCGGCGAGATCGGCATGTTCCTAGCCTTGACCGGCGAACGCCTGAAGGCCGCGGATGCGATCTATGCCGGCATTGCCGACACTTATGTTCCCTCGGACCGGCTCGGCGATCTGAAGGCGCGGCTGGCAACGGGTGACGATGTCGATGCTGTGCTCGACAGCCATTCCGCTCCGGCGGGCGAACCACCTCTGGCGCAGCATCGCGCCGCTATCGACAGGCATTTCTCGAAAGCCTCGGTTGCGGAGATCGTCGCGTCGCTCGAAGCGGATAGTAGCGACTGGGCGCAGAAGGCTGCGGCGACGCTTCGCGCGAAATCGCCGACAAGTCTCCTCGTGACCTACCGGCAGGTGAGGGAAGGCGCGAAACTCTCCTTCGAAGACTGCATGAAGCTCGAATTCAGGCTTACCAACCGTTTCATGCGCGGCCATGACTTCTACGAGGGCGTGCGTGCCATCATCATCGACAAAGACCAGAGCCCGAAATGGGAGCCGTCGTCGCTCGCAGGCGTGAAGCGCGAAGATGTCGACGGCTATTTCGCGTCGCTCGGCGACAACGAGTTGATACTCGGATAATCCGGCGAAGAGGGAGAGAGACATGGCGAAGATCGGATTCATAGGCCTCGGCAATATGGGCGGGCCGATGGCGCGCAATCTGGTGAAGGCTGGCCATGCGCTGAAAGTCTTCGACCTCTCGGGCCCTGCGGTGGCTGGTCTCGTCGAGACCGGTGCCGAAAAGGCGGCGACGGCCGCCGACGCGGCGAAGGGTGTCGAATTTGTCGTCACCATGTTGCCGGCCGGTGAGCATGTGCGCGCGGTCTATCTCGGCGACAAGGGCCTGATTGCCGCCGCCGACAAGGGCACGCTCTTCATCGACAGCTCGACCATCGACGTGCCTTCCGCGCGCGACGTGATTGCGGCCGCCGAAAAAGCCGGCATGGCGATGCTCGACGCGCCGGTCTCGGGTGGCGTCGGTGGCGCGGAAGCGGGGACGCTGACCTTCATGGTCGGCGGCAGCACCGAAGCTTTCGTCAGGGCGAAGCCGATCCTCGAAAAGATGGGCAAGAATATTTTCCACGCCGGCGCCGCAGGCAATGGACAAGTCGCCAAGGTTTGCAACAACATGATCCTCGGCATCTCGATGATCGCGGTTTCGGAGGCCTTCGCGCTGGGCGAGAAGCTCGGCCTCGACGCGCAGACGCTGTTCGATATTTCCTCGACGGCGTCCGGCCAGTGCTGGTCGATGACCTCTTATTGTCCGGTGCCGGGCCCCGTGCCGACCTCGCCCGCCAACCGCGACTACAAGCCGGGCTTTACGGCGGGCATGATGTTAAAAGATCTGCGTCTGGCGCAGGATGCCTCCCGGGCCGCGAAGTCGCCGACGCCGCTCGGTGCGCAGGCCGCGCAGCTTTACGCGCTGATGGAAGCTTCGGGCCATGACGGGATAGACTTTTCCGGCGTCATAAAGCTCATCAAGGGCCAGATTTAACCGCGCATTTCGGGAGACGAGACATGGCTTACGAAACGATCCTCACCGAGACGCGCGGCCGCGTCGCCACCATCACGCTCAACCGCCCCCAGGCGCTCAACGCGCTCAATGCGACGCTCATGAACGAGGTTCTGGCGGCGGCGAAGGGCTTCGACGCGGATGCGGGCATCGGCTGCATCGTCATCACCGGCTCGGCCAAGGCCTTTGCCGCCGGCGCCGACATCAAGGAGATGGCCGAGCGGCAGGCGACGGAAATGTATCTCCATGACTGGTTCGCGCCTTGGGAAGAGCTGACCCGCGTCAGAAAGCCCATTATTGCGGCAGTCTCCGGCTTCGCGCTGGGCGGCGGCTGCGAGCTTGCGATGATGTGCGACTTCATCCTTGCTGCCGACAGCGCAAAATTCGGGCAACCGGAAGTGAAGCTCGGCGTGATCCCCGGCATGGGCGGCTCGCAGCGATTGACGCGCGCTGTCGGCAAGGCGAAGGCCATGGAAATGTGCCTGACCGGCCGTTTCATGGATGCCGAGGAGGCAGAGCGCGCCGGCCTCGTCGCCCGCATCGTTCCGGCCGATAAATTGCTCGAAGAGGCCGCGAAACTCGCCGAGACGATTGCAGGAATGTCTCTGCCCGCTACGATGGCGATCAAGGAGAGCGTCAACCGCAGCTTCGAGGTGACGCTCGCCGAAGGCGTCCGTTTCGAACGCCGTGTCTTCCATTCGGGCTTCGCCAATGCGGACCAGAAGGAAGGCATGGCGGCGTTTATCGAAAAGCGGGCCCCGAATTTCAAGCACTCCTGATCGGGCACTGGCCCGGAAAGGGCCGCAAGTGACGAATACCGATGCTCCGCTCTGGACCCCGTCGCCCGCCCGCGTCGCGGGGACGAACCTCACCGCCTTCGCCGGCCATTTGACGGCGCGGCACGGCGTCCGCTTCGCCGACTACGCGGCGCTCCATCAATGGTCGGTCGATCATCCGGAAGCCTTCTGGGATGCGGTCTGGGACTTTTGCGGCGTCGTCGGAGAGAAGGGCGCGCGTTTCCTCGTCGATGCCGACAAGATGCCCGGCGCAAAATTCTTCCCCGATGCGAAGCTGAACTTCGCCGAAAATCTTCTCTCGCATGAGGGCGGCGGACCGGCGCTGCTCTTCAACAATGAAGGCGTCGAGGCGGCGCCCGTCGCCTGGTCCGAATTGAAATCCCGCGTCGCGCGCTTTGCCTCCGTGCTGCGGGGCTGGGGCATCGAGCCCGGCGACCGCGTCGCGGCCTTCATGCCGAACTGCCCGGACACGATCGTCGCGATGCTGGCCGCGACCAGCCTCGGAGCGGTCTTCTCCTCCTGCTCGCCGGACTTCGGCGTGCGCGGCGTGCTTGATCGCTTCGGCCAGATCGAGCCCAAGGTGCTCGTCGCCTGCGACGGTTATCGCTACGCGGGGAAGGTGCTGCCGTCCCACGAAAAGCTCACCGAGATCATCGCAGGTCTGCCGACGCTCGAACATGTCGCCATCGTCCCTTTCATTGGCGAAGGCCCAAAGGGCTTGCCAAAGGCGGAAAACTTCGAAGACCTCATCAAGCATGCGCCCGTCGCGCCGCTGACCTTCACACGCCTTCCCTTTGCGCACCCGCTCTACATCATGTTTTCGAGCGGCACGACCGGCGTACCGAAATGCATCGTGCATTCGGCGGGCGGCACGCTGATCCAGCACCTGAAAGAGCACAAGCTCGGCACCGACGTGAAGCCGGGTGACGTGCTTTTCTACTTCACAACCTGCGGCTGGATGATGTGGAACTGGCTCGTCTCTGGCCTTGCCTCCGATGCGACACTGGCGTTGTACGATGGCTCGCCGTTCCATCCCTCCGAGCGCGTGCTCTTCGACTATATCGATGCGGCGAAGATCAGGATTTTCGGCACCTCGGCGAAGTTTATCGATGCGGTGAAGAAGTCGGGTTTCAAGCCGCGCGAGACGCATTCGCTTGCGAGCATGGAAACGATTCTTTCGACCGGATCGCCGCTCGTCGCCGAGAGTTTCGATTTCGTCTATGAGGACATCAAGGCGGACGTGCAGCTCGCCTCGATTTCCGGCGGCACGGATATTCTGTCCTGCTTCGTCGGCGGATCGCCCTGGCTCCCGGTCTGGCGTGGCGAGATTCAGGCCAAGGGCCTCGGCATGGCGAGCAACGTCTGGGACGATGACGGCAAGCCGGTCCTGCGGGAGAAGGGCGAGCTCGTCTGCGACGTCCCGTTCCCCTCGATGCCGATCGGTTTCTGGAACGACGCGGATGGCGCCAAATATCGTGGCGCTTATTTCGAGCGGTTCCCTGGCGTCTGGTGTCACGGCGATTTCGCTGAGATCACCGCACATGGCGGCTTCATCATCCATGGGCGTTCCGATGCGACGCTCAATCCCGGAGGCGTGCGCATCGGTACGGCGGAAATCTACGCGCAGGTCGAGCAGCTGCCAGAAATTCAGGAATCGATTGCCATCGGTCAGGACTGGGATGGCGATGCCCGCGTCGTTCTTTTCGTCGTGATGAAGCCCGGCGTCGCGCTCGACGACGCGCTGCAGGCGAAGATACGCAAGAAAATCCGCGACGGTGCCTCGCCTCGTCACGTGCCGGCGAAGATCGTCGCCGTCGCCGACATTCCGCGCACCAAATCGGGCAAGATCACGGAACTCGCCGTGCGCGACGTGGTGCATGGCCGCCCGATCAAGAACAAGGAAGCGCTCGCCAATCCCGAAGCGCTCGATCTCTTCAGCGACCTGGCCGAGTTGAAGAGCTGAGAGGAGTACCCGCGTTGACGAAATATCTTTTTACGCC
>CAISYL010000027.1 GCA_903889655.1 uncultured Alphaproteobacteria bacterium
CGCGCCCAGGGTCCGCCGTCGGCGCCGCGCAACTCGATGTAATTCTTGAGCCGCGCCTCGGGGAAGATCGTCGTCAGGTGATTGATCCAGTCGCCCCGCGTCGGCGTCTCGCCCTCGGCGCCCCGGAGCTTGCCTTCCATGAAGGTCTTGAACGACTGCCCGGTCACGTCGATGTAATGCCCGTCGCGATGGACGAAATACATCGGCACGTCGAGCGCGTAGTCGACATAGCGCTCGAAGCTGAACCCGTCCTCGAAGATGAAGGGGATCATGCCGGTGCGCGCCCGGTCGGTATCGGTCCAGACATGCGAGCGGTAGGAAAGATAGCCGTTGGGCTTTCCTTCCGTAAACGGAGAATTGGCGAAGATCGCGGTCGCGATCGGCTGCAGCGCCACGGCGACGCGCATCTTCTTCACCATGTCGGCTTCCGACGAGAAGTCGAGATTCACCTGCACGGTGCAGGAGCGGTACATCATGTCGAGACCCATGGTCCCGACCTTCTTCATGTACTCGGTCATGATCTTGTAGCGGCCCTTGGGCATGACCGGTATCTGGTCACGCCGCCAGTTGGGCGTGAAGCCGAGGCCGAGGAAACCGAGGCCGAGCTCGCCGCCGACTTCGCGCACCTGCGCCAGATGGTCGTGGAGCTCCGCGCAGGTCTGGTGCAGCGTTTCGAGCGGCGCGCCCGAAAGCTCGAACTGGCCGCCGGGTTCGAGCGAGATATTGCCGCCGCCCTTCGGGCTTTCGAGGCCGATCAGCGTCTCGCCCTCGCGCACGGGAAGCCACCCGAAGCGTTGCAGCCCCTCGAGCATCGCGCGGATGCCGTTCGGCCCCTCATAGGGGACGGGGGAATGGTCGGCGAGATGGAAGGGAAACTTCTCGTGCTCGGTGCCGATGCGCCAGTCGGCGCGCGGTTTCGCCCCGCGCTCCAGCGCGGCGACGAGATCGTCCCGGCTCGTGATGGGCTCGGGCCCTGCGACGAGTACGCTCATGAGAGCCCCCTGGAATTTACAGAGCCGTGTCGTTGATCGCGGGGTTGTCGTGACCCCTGCCCGCTCCCCGGCCTTTCTGACGTCGCCAAGATGTAGGAGGCCGACCCCGCCCTGACAAGCGGTAAAGAACAAGGGCTGGTCCGGCCGGGCAAGTTGCGCCCCGGCCAGTTGCAAATGTCACGCAAAACGCCTTCATTGAAAGTGCGACATGCGTGTCTCGATCTTCGCCAGATATCGGGTTCGTGCCGCCGCCGTGGACGTGTCCATTTCGTGAAGCGTCATCCACACCGTTTTGCAGCGCCGGGCGCAGAGCGAGCGCAGGCCGCGCATGATGATCTTGCGATGCGGCTCACCGACGAGTTTCATCCACCACCAGCTCGACCCGCAACTCGTGATGCCGGCCAGCGCCCTGATATTCGTCATCGCCGGTTTCAACATCTTGCCGCCGTCCGGCATGCGGAAGGCGACGCCCGGCACCCAGACGCGATCGAACCAGCCTTTCAGGATCGCCGGCAGGCTGTACCACCAGGTCGGAAAGACGAAGACCATCGCATCGGCCCATTTGATCAGCGCGACATGGTCGGCGATGAGCTTCGTGTTCCTGTCCTCGTCCTGATAGTCGATGCGCTCCTGCCGGCTCAGCCGCGGCTCGAAATTCTCGGCATAGAGGTCGATCATGCGCAGCTCGTGCCCCGCTCTGGTGAGGCCCTTGATCGCCGCCTCGCGCATGGCCGCGCCGAAACTTTCCGCGACGGGATGGGCATAGACGATCAGAACCTTCACAAAATCCTCCTACCAGTCACCAAGCACCATCTGCACGGCGGCAAGCGCCGCGATGGCCGCCGTATCGGCACGCAGGATGCGCGGCCCGAGCGAGATCGCCACCGTATCCTTCCGCGCGTGAAGCTTCGCGCGCTCCTCCGCATCGAAGCCGCCTTCGGGGCCGATGAGCAGCGCCCATGGCGCGCCCCTGCCGCCTTCCGCCGCGAGACGCTCGAGCGTCGCCTTCGCATCGCCCGGCGCCGCCGCCTCGTCGCAGAAGAGAATGCGCCGGGGCGCTTCGCGTTCCGTCCCCTCTTTTCCTGCCCCTCCTTGCTTCGACCAATGGGCGAGAAGCCCGTCGAGCTTCTCCGCCTCGCGCACTTCGGGGAGCGCGACAAGCCCGCACTGCTCCGCCGCCTCGATCACGTTTGCCTGCAGCCGTTGATCCTTGACCCGCGACACGACGGTGCGATGCGTGATGACGGGCTGGATCATCGAAGCGCCCATCTCGGTCGCCTTCTGCGCGATGAAGTCGAGCCGGGCCCGCTTTACCGGCGCGAAGAGAAGCCAGATGTCGGGCAGCGGCTGGTGCGCCCGCGTCCGCTCGATCACGCGCAGCACCGCCGCTTTCTTCGACGCCTCGGCAATCTCGGCGGCCCATTCGCCGTCGCGTCCGTTGAAGACGAGAACACGCTCCCCCTCGCCCATGCGCAGCACGTTTATCAGGTAATGCGATTGATCCTTGTCGAGCGCGACATCGCCGCCCGCCGCCATCGCCGCATCGACATAAAGCCGCGTCTTGCCGGTGCCGCAATGCGCGGGGGTATCGTCATCGTCGTGCATTGTCGCTCCGTTTTTCTCGTCATGGCCGGGCTTGACCCGGCCATCCACGTCTTTCTGGAAAGCGGTAAGCCAGACGTGGATACGCAGGTCAAGCCCGCGCATGACGCTGTGGGATGTGTATGGTAAGCACAAGGTAACCGGAAACGAAAACCTCCCATGCAGACCCGCCCCACCGTCCGCATTCTCTTCTTCGACCCGCGAGGCCGGTTGCTGCTGATGCGCGCGCACGATCCGGATGTCGGCGACGAAAGCGGCCGCATTTCCGATACGTCCTACTGGTTCACCATCGGCGGCGGCATCGAGCCCGGCGAAACGCCGGCGGACGCGGCCTTGCGCGAGATCGCCGAAGAGACCGGCCACACGCGCTTCCGTCTCGGCCCGCCCGTCTGGTATCGCGAATGCGTGCTGACCGTCAAAGGCGAGAAACGCCTCTTCGAGGAAACCTTCTTCCTCGCCTGGACCGAAGAGAGCGACCTCAGCAGCGAGAACTGGACGGCGCTCGAACGCGCGGTGATAAAGGACATGAAGTGGTGGAACATGGATGAGTTGATGACGAGCGGCGAGACGATCTATCCGCTCTGCATCCGCGATCACCTGCCGCCGATCCTTGAGGGAGAGTATCCTGCCGCCCTCCTCACCATCGGGCTCTGACGCCATGACCGCATCCGACAGCCGCATCGCTGACGCCGCGCCCGAGAACTGGGTCGACCGCTGGGCGCCCGCGCCGCTCAGGCCCTACATGCGCCTCGCCCGGCTCGACCGGCCCATCGGCACATGGCTTCTCCTCTGGCCCTGCTGGTGGTCCATCGCGCTTGCCGCCGACGATATTCCGGATCTCCGCCTGATGGTCCTCTTCGCCATCGGCGCCGTCGCGATGCGCGGCGCGGGCTGCACCTTCAACGACATCGTCGACCGCGATTTCGACGCCCGCGTCGAGCGCACGAAGCTCCGCCCGATCCCCAGCGGCGCGGTCGGCGTGAAGGCGGCTTGGGTCTTCCTCGCGCTGCAATGCCTCGTCGGCCTCGCCGTGCTGCTGATGCTGTCGCCGCTCGCTATCGTCCTCGGCGTCTCGTCGCTCGCCATCGTCGCGATCTATCCCTTCATGAAGCGCGTCACCTACTGGCCGCAATTCGTGCTCGGCCTCGCCTTCAACTGGGGTGCGCTGATGGGCTATGCGGCGGCGAGGAACGAGCTCACCCTCGCGCCGGTCCTGCTCTATCTGGGCGGCATCGCCTGGACGCTCGGCTACGACACGATCTATGCCCATCAGGACAAGGACGACGACGCGCTGATCGGCGTCAAATCGACGGCGCTGAAATTCGGCGCCGCGACGCATCGCTGGATGTGGGGCTTCTATGGGCTGATGACGGCGGCCCTCGTCGCCACCGGCATCGCCGGCGCGTTGGGGCCGATCTATTATATCGGCATCGCGCTTGCCGCCGCGCATCTCGCCCGCCAGATCGTGAAGCTCGACGTCGACGACGCGTCGCTCTGCCTCGCGCTCTTCCGTTCCAACCGCGACTTCGGCCTGATCGTCTTCGCGGCCATCGCCGTGGACCGCATTTTTTCCTAGCCCGGCTTCACATCCGTCAGCCTGTCGACTTTCCTGAGCGCCGGGAACAGCCACATCCATAGCGCCACGACGCCGATCGTGCCGAGCCCGCCGACCACGACAGCCGGTACCGTGCCGATCCAGCCGGCGACCATGCCGCTCTCGAATTCGCCAAGCTCGTTCGAGGCGCTGATGAAGATCAGATCGACGGCGCTGACGCGGCCGAGTTTTTCGGGCGGCGTCGCCAGCGGCACCAGCGTAGAGCGCACGAAGACGCTCACCATGTCGGCCCCGCCCATGACGAAGAGCGCGGCAAGCGAAACGAAGAACGTCTCCGACAATCCGAACACGATCGTCGCCGCGCCGAAGAGCCCGACACAGGCAAACATCGCGAGCCCGGTGCGCCGTTGCAGCGGCCACCAGATGAGCATCAGATTGACGAGCATGGCGCCGCCCGCCGGCGCCGAGCGCATCAGGCCGAGCCCTTCGGGCCCGACATGCAGAATATCCCGCGCATAGATCGGCAGAAGCGCCGTCGCGCCGCCGAGCAGCACCGCGAAGAGATCGAGCGAGATCGCGCCGAGCACGATGGGCTGCGTGCGGATATAGGCGATGCCCGCCGTGACGCGTCCGAAGGCGCTGAGCGTCGGATCGGCCGGCTGCTGCCTGTGCTGCGTGCGCACGGCGATAAAGGCGATGGCGACGGCAACGAAAAAGGCGAGGCAGGCGCCATAGGCCGCGACCGGTCCCCAGATATAGATGATGCCGCCGAGCGCCGGGCCGCCGATCACCGCGACCTGAAACGAGGACGAACTGAGCGCGATGGCGCGCGGCATCTGCTCCTTGTCGACCAGCAGCGGCACGAAGGAGCGGAGCGCCGGTCCGGCGAAAGCGCGCGAAACGCCGGTCAGCACGAGCACCAGATAGAATGGCCAGACCGTGGTGGCCTCCATCCGCGTCAGGACGATGAGGAGCGCGATGGCCAACGCCTGCAACGTGTAGCTGACGGCGACGATGAGCCGCCGGTCGACGCGGTCGGCAACGTCGCCCGCCGGCAGAATCAGCAGCACCATGGGCAGGAACTGCGCGAGACCGACAAAGCCGAGCGCCGTCGCGCTATGCGTCAGATCGTAGATCTGCCAGCCGACGGCCACCGACTGTATCTGCGAGCCGAGCGTGCCGAGAAAACGACCGGCGAGAAAAATGCGGAAGTCCCGAACCCTGAGCACACTCTGAAGGGACGTCTTGGGAAGCGAGGTCGTATCCATGTCACCGCGAACCGTGAGAGCCGGCAAGATCGCCGCCCGGCGAAACCCCCGCCCGGTCCCGCGCGGCGTCTTTATGGCCGAAGATTCGGCGGAAGTCTCGCCTTCCCGGCGTCGACGTCGCCCTCCGATGAAAATCGGGACGGCATTCTTTTCCGGGTCGCCCGGCCCGGCTTCCGCTTCGTTACAATGAACTAAAGTTCATACTTTTGTCCGATCAAACCAAAGACGTCCGCCTGCAAAGACTGAACGTCAATTTCGCAATGCACAATATTCTTCCCGCCTTGACGACAAATATGAATCGGTGTTCATTAAAATTTCCGAATGGAGGTTCATTTTGGCCTATAGACGCACCGATTCCGTCGCCGCCCGCCTCGCCGATACGCGGCGGCATATTCTGAACGCCGCTCGCGAGCTTGTCGCCGATGGCGGCTTCGCCGCCGCGCAGATGACCGAGGTCGCGAAAAAGGCCGGCGTCGCCACGGGCACGCTCTACCGTTATTTCCCCTCCAAGGAAGAACTCTGCCGCCAGGTGTTCCGCGAGGTCTCGGCCCGCGAGATGAACGTGCTGGTGACCATCGCCCAAGGCGAGGGCAGCGCCGCCGAGCGGCTTGAATCCGTGCTCCGCACCTTCGCCTCCCGCGCCATTCGCGGCCGGCGGCTCGCCTTCGCCCTCCTTGCGGAGCCCGTCGATCTCGGCCTCGCCGAAGAGCGCGCCCGCTTCCGCCGGACTCATGGCGAAATTTTCGCCACCATCCTGGAAGAGGGCATCACCTCGGGCGAATTTCCGTCCCGCGACGTCCGGATCACCGCCGCCTGCATCGCCGGTGCCATCCCCACCGCGCTGATCGGGCCGCTCGCGCCGGAGTCGCATGAACTCGACGAAAAAAGCGATAAGGTCGTCGACGAGATCATGCAGTTCTGCCTGGCAGGCGTCGGCCTGCTGCAGCCGCGCATCAAAATGAAGACCGCCGAACCGAGGATCAGAGCATGATAAGTGCCAGCGAACTCCTGACGCCCGAACAGCTTTCCATCGTCCGCCGCCGCTCCGACTGGCGCGGGCTCTTCTGCGTCGTCCACGCCTGGGCCGTGATCTTCGGCTCGATGGCGCTTTTCGTCTGGTTTCCCAATCCGGTGACCTTCCTCGTCGCCGTCGCGCTCATCGGCGCGCGCCAGCTCGGCCTCGCGATCCTGATGCATGACGGCGCGCATGGCATTCTCTGCCACAATCCGAAGCTCAACATGTTCCTGAGCCAGTGGCTCTGCGCCTATCCGATGATGGCCGAGACCGGCGCCTATCGGCGCTACCACCTGAAGCATCACGCGAACACGCAACAGGCCGAAGACCCGGACCTCATTCTCTCCGCGCCCTTCCCGATCACGAAGGCAAGCTTCCGCCGCAAGATGATCCGCGACATCACCGGCCAGACGGGCTACCAGCAGCGCAAGGCGCAGATCCTGAATGCCCTCGGCAAGTCCGAATGGCCGATCGAGCGCCGTCTGCGCAATTACTGGGACAAGCTCGGCCGCGCCACGGTCTGCCAGCTCGCGATCTTCGCGATCCTTGCCGCCAGCGGTCATTGGGTTCTCTATTTCGCGCTCTGGCTGCTTCCCTTCCTCACCTGGCAGCAGGCGATCACGCGCATCCGCAACATCGCCGAACATGCGATGGTGCCCGACAGCAACGACGATTTCCGCAACGCCCGCACGACCAAGGCCGGCCTCGTCATGCGTGCCCTCGTCGCCCCCTACTGGGTCAACTACCATGTCGAGCATCACCTGATGATGTGGGTGCCCTGCTACAACCTGCCGAAGACGCGCGCCTTCCTGATCGCCAATGGCTATGGCCCGCGCATCGAAACGAAAGAGAGCTATGCGGAAGTCCTGCGCATGGCGACCTCGAAGCCCGACGACCAGGACAAGCGCGGCAACCTCGTCCACAACGCCCGCCGGAGCCGCGTCGAAGGCACCATGGCCGAAGGCTTCAAGCCCTCCGACGAAGCGGCCTGAATTCTCCCGCTTCCTCTTCACCTCCCCCCTTGAGGGGAAGGTCGATCGGCGAAGCCGATCGGGTGGGGGGATCTCTTCGTTAGACTCTTCCTTGCAGCCTACCCCCCTCCCAACCCTCCCCCTCAAGAGAGAGGGCCTTTACCCGACGTCAGGCAATCGATCCTCGTCGCGACATTGTTTTCTCGCGCCGCGACCTGCTAAATCTCTTCCCAACAAGAAATTTCCGGGGAGAAGCGGCCATGGCCGAAGCAGCGCAGCAGAATGCCGACGGTGAAATCGGCGAAGTCCGCGACGCCCATCGTTTCGATGTGAAGCGGCTCGAGGCCTGGTGCCGCGAGGCGGTGGAGGGCTTCAGCGGCACACTCGACGTCCAGCAGTTTTCCGGCGGGCAGTCGAACCCGACATTCCTGCTGACGGAAGAAAATGCGCGCGGGCTCAAACGCTATGTGATGCGCAAGAAGCCGCCGGGCATTCTCCTTGCGAGCGCGCACCAGATCGACCGCGAATATCGCGTCATGAAGGCGCTGGCCGACAGCGACGTGCCGGTTCCGCATATGTATGCGCTCTGCGAGGATGACGGCATCATCGGCACGTCGTTCTACATCATGGAATTTCTGGAAGGCCGCGTCTTCCGCGACTCGACCATGCCGGCATCGACCGAAGGCGAACGCCGCGCGATCTATGCGAACATGGCCGAGAATCTCGCGAAGCTCCACAAGGTCGATTATCAGAAAGTCGGCCTCGGGGATTTCGGCAAGCCGGGGAATTATTTCGAGCGCCAGATCGGTCGCTGGATCAAGCAGTATCGCGGCGCCCAGACGACCGACGTTCCGGCGATGGAGGAACTCATCGCATATCTGCCGGCGCATATTCCCGACGAACAGTCGGTGACGATCGCGCATGGCGACTACCGGCTCGGCAACACCATGTTCCACCAGACCGGGCCCCGCATGATCGCCGTGCTCGACTGGGAGCTTTGCACCATCGGCCATCCGCTGGCCGACGTCGCCTATAACTGCATGTACGATCTTCTCGGTGTCGCGGGCGGCGTCGGCCCGATCGACCGGACGAAGACGCCCGGCATTCCAACGGACGCGGAATATGCCGCCGAATATTGCCGCCACGCCGGCCGCGACGGCATCGCCAACTGGAACTTCTATCTCGCCTTCTCGATGTTCCGCCTCGCGTCGATCAGCCAGGGTGTCTACAAGCGCGGCCTCGACGGCAATGCAAGTTCAGAACGCGCGAAGACCCTCGGCGACGCCTGTGCCAATCTCGCGAATGCCGCATGGGAGATCGTTCAGCGCAAGGAAGATGTCTGAAACGTCCGCACATGGTTAGGAAACGGTAAAAACGCTCCGTGTGCTTCAACATATATTAAAGCTCCAGATTTACTCTTCCCCATGTCCGGCGGGGTGCACAGGAGTGCACAGCCCCTCCGGACACCGGCTCGACCGGGTCAAGGGGTGGAAGATGGCACGACGCAAGAATGCGCAGCCTGAGGAATACGAAACGCCGAACCGGCGGAGCGACGGCCATGCCGTGCCCCATAACGGCGACTTCTTTCGCGCGCTCGTCGAAAATACCGGCGATATCCTCACCCTGATCGATCGCCACGGCACGATCCTCTATCACAGCCCCGCCATTCTCGAAGTCCTCGGCTATAGCGCCGAACCGCTCGTCGGCATGCTCGTCGTCGACGGGGTCCACCCCGACGACCGTCAGCGCGTGCAGGACCGGCTCGACGCCTGCATCCGCTCACCCGAATGGGTCTCCATGGAGACCTTTCGTCTGCCCCATGCCGATGGCAGCTGGCGCTGGATGGAAGCCCGCGCCAGAAACCTTCTTTCCGATGCCGATGTCGGCGCGATCCTCTGCGTTTCCCGCGACGTCACCGAAACGCGTCGCCTTGCCCAGCAACTGCACGAGGCCGAACGGCTCGCCCGTTTCGGCCATTGGCGCTGGGCCAAGGGCGCGCTGGCGCCCGCCTGGTCTGACGGCGTGGCGAAAATACTGGATCGCCCGCTTTCATTGATGCCGACCGGCGGCGACTGGTATCAGAGCCTCATCCATCCCGACGACCGCGACTTACTGCTGTCGAAATTTCTCGACGCCTTCGAGACGAGGGAGCCGGTGATTTCGGTGACGCGCTTTCTCGCGGGCGACGGCACCTACCGGCACATCAAGACGCAAGCCTATGTCGAAACCGACGCGCAGAACGAGGTCGGCGCGCTGGTCGGCCTCGTCGAGGACGTGACGGAAGAGATCAGGGCCGAAGAGGCCTTGCGCCGGAGCGAGGCGAAATACCGCCTGCTCGCCGAACAGGCCTCAGACATCATTCACCATCTGACGCCGGAGGGAAAACTGATCTTCATGTCTCCTTCGGTCGAAAGCATTCTCGGCTATCTGCCGGAAGAATTCCTGCAGATGAAGGATCCCGTCGGCGTCATCCATCCCGACGATGTCGGCAATGTCCTCGAATTCTACCGGCGCCTGCAGGAAGACAACGGCACGCTGCGCCTGGAATATCGCTTCCGTCACAAGGCCGGCCATTACGTCTGGCTCGAAACGACGATGCGCGCGGTGCGCGATGCCGTGACCGGCGAGGCGACGGAGTTCGTCGGCACGACGCGCGACATGAGCGAACGCAAGCTGCACGAAATCGAATTGATGGAAGCGCGCGAACGGGCCGAAGCCGCCAGCCGCACCAAATCGCGTTTTCTCGCCAATATGAGCCACGAGCTCCGGACGCCGCTCAATGCGATCATCGGCTTTTCGGAAATGCTGAAGCTCGAAATGTTCGGCAAGCTCGGCAATCCGCGCTACCTCGAATATGCCCAGCTCATCAACGACAGCGGCGCACTCCTCCTCGATCTCATCAGCGACATTCTCGACATGTCGAAGATCGAAGCCGGCAAATACGATCTCCATTATGAGCGCGCCGACGTCTCATGCCTCATGTCGTCGGTGGTGAAGCTGGTGCGCGGCCGCGCCGAGGAGGGTGGTCTGGTGCTCGATATCGGTCTTGCCGACGACGTCGCCCTGATGCCGCTGGTTGCCGACATCCGCGCATTGAAGCAGATCCTGCTGAACCTCCTCTCGAACGCCATCAAGTTCACGCCGGCCGGCGGCCGCGTGCATATGAGCGCCGAGGCGATCGATGGCGGCATCAGGTTCAATGTTTCGGATACGGGCCGCGGCATCCCGAAGGAATATATTCCGCGCCTCGCCCATGCCTTCGAGCAGGTCTCGCAGGACGCCGAACTGACCAAGCAGGGAACGGGCCTCGGTCTCGCTCTGGTCCGCTCGCTCGCCGAGCTTCACGGCGGATCGATCGCCATCGAAAGCGATGTCGGCCGCGGCACCAGCGTCAATGTCGACCTGCCGCTGATGCCCCGCCTCGCCGCCGCGCAATAGGCCTCAACGGCCCATCACCTTGCGCAGCGCCTTGTCGAGTTCGTCGAAGACGCGGGCCGCGTGCGGGTCGTTCTTCAGCCCGTTGTAATAGCTGCGGACCGTCGGCACGTTCTTGAAGACATCCGCCACCGCGAACATCGGCCCCACCTGCTCGTAGAAAAAGAGCATCGGCGCCAGCGTGCAGTCGGCGAGCGAGAGCTTGCCGCCCACCGCATAAGGCGATCCGTCGACATAGAAGCCGAGCCAGCCAAGGCCCTTGCCGAGTTCGACGAGTTCGCGGTCGACCAGCGCCTGGTCGCGGCCTTTGGGATTGATCTGGCCGAAGAGCTTGTTCATCGGCTCCATGATGTAGAGATCGCCGATGCGCGACAGCAGCCTGACGCGCGCGGCCTCGGCGGGGTCTTTCGGGCGCAACGGAATGCCGAGACCGAGATCCTCGAAATATTCGCAGATGACTTCGGATTCCGGCAGCGCCTTCCCGTCCATCAGCAGCGTCGGCACCTTGTGCATCGGGTTGAGCCGCTCGAGCTCGGCTTCGAGTTCCGGCGA
>CAISYL010000028.1 GCA_903889655.1 uncultured Alphaproteobacteria bacterium
CGTTTTCACGACGCGCATCGTCGCCGACCAGAAGGCGGCGCCCGTGCTGTTGTCGAACGGCAATCTCGTGAAGTCGGGGAAGCTCGAAAACGGCAAGCACTTCGCCGAATGGCACGATCCCTTCCCGAAGCCCTCCTATCTCTTCGCGCTGGTCGCCGGCGCGCTCGGCCATGTCGAGGACAAGTTCGTCACCATGTCAGGCCGCGAGGTGACGCTCAGGATTTTCGTCGAGCCAGGCAACGAAGATCGCTGCGCCTACGCGATGGAAGCGCTGAAGCGCTCGATGCGCTGGGACGAGGAGGTGTTCGGCCGCGAATACGATCTCGACATCTTCATGATCGTCGCCGTCAGCAGCTTCAACATGGGCGCGATGGAGAACAAGGGTCTCAACGTCTTCAACGACAAATACGTGCTGGCCCGGCCCGACACCGCGACGGATGCCGACTATGCGGCGATCGAGGCGATCATCGCGCATGAATATTTCCACAACTGGACCGGCAATCGCATCACCTGCCGCGACTGGTTTCAGCTCTGCCTGAAGGAGGGCCTCACCGTCTTCCGCGATCAGGAATTCACCGGCGATATGCGCTCCCGCGCGGTGAAACGCATTTCCGACGTGCGCCTGCTGCGCAGCGCTCAGTTTCCGGAAGATCAGGGACCCCTCGCCCATCCGGTGCGCCCCGACAGCTATATCGAGATCAACAATTTCTACACGGCGACCGTCTACGAGAAGGGCGCCGAGCTTTGCCGCATGATCCATACGCTGGTGGGACCGAAACGCTTCCGCAAAGGCATGGACCTCTATTTCGAGCGCCATGACGGCGAGGCGGCCACCGTCGAGGATTTCCTGAAGGCGCTCTCCGACGGTGCGAAGATCGACCTCACGCAATTCGCGCGCTGGTATTCGCAGTCGGGCACGCCAGAGGTGCTGGTCTCCGGCCGCTACGACAGTGCGCGCGAGACCTACACGCTGAAGATGAGCCAAGTCTGCGCGCCCACGCCCGGCCAGAAGATGAAGGAGCCCTATCACATTCCGGTCGCGGTCGGCCTTGTCGGCCCGGACGGCAAGGACATGCCCCTGCAGCTCGACGGCGAGGAGAAGCCGGGGGCCAAGACCCGCGTGCTGAACCTCACCGAGCGGACGCAGACTTTCCGTTTCCGCAACGTGACGGAAAAGCCGGTGCCTTCGCTGCTGCGCGGTTTCACCGCGCCGGTGACGCTGAGCGCCAATCTGAAGGAACGCGACTTCGTCTTCCTGATGGCGAATGACAGCGACAAGTTCAACCGCTGGGAAGCGGCCCAGCGTTATGCGAGCGGGTTGCTGATCTCGTCGGTCGAGGCGATCCGCGAAGGCGGCAAGCGCCGCCGGGGGCTCGCTTTCGCGGAGATGATGCGCAAGCTCTTCGTCGACCGCAAGCTCGAGCCCGATTTCGTCGCGCAGATGATCGTGCTGCCGGGCGAACAGACGATTGCGCAACTGATCGGCAAGGATGTCGACGTCGATGCGATCCACGAGGCGCGCGAGAGCCTGCGCGTCTCGATTGCCGAGGAGATGCAGCCGGAGCTGCTGCGCGTCTATGAGCGCATGAAGATCGAGGGGCCCTACAGCCCGGATGCGGACCATGCCGGCCGCCGCGCGCTCCGCAATGCCTGCCTCGCCTATCTGGCGCTGGCGCCGGACGGATCGGGCGTCGGGCTGGCCGCCGCGCATTTCGAGACCGCCGACAACATGACGGACCAGATCGCGGCGCTCGGCATTCTCGCCAATATCGACGGACCCGAACGCGGCCGCGCACTCGAAACCTTCTACGAGCAGTGGAAAGGCGACCACCTGGTCATGGACAAATGGCTGGCCATCCAGGCGACTTCGGCGCTCCCCCGGGCGCTGGACGACGTCAAGGGCTTGTTGCGGCACCCCGCGTTTACCATACGCAATCCCAATAAGGTGCGGGCACTGATCACGAGCTTCGCGACGGCCAATCAGGTACGCTTCCATGCGGCCGACGGTCAGGGCTATGCTCTGGTGGCGGACAAGGTGCTGGAGCTCGATGCGCTCAATCCGCAGGTGGCGGCCCGTCTTCTCGGCGCTTTCAAGAGCTGGCGCCAGTTCGACCGCAAGCGAAGGACGCTGATGTCCCGCCAGCTCGAACGGATCGCCGGGGCCGAAGGGATTTCGCGCGACGTCTTCGAGATCGCGACCAAGACGCTCGCTTGAGGACGTTGAGCTTGAGCACGATGGGCTGAAAGAGCGGGGCCCCGAGAGGGCGGCGGGTGAGTCTGAAATGCATCGGATGCCAAAAAGCGAGCAGCCGTCACTGGACAAAGTCCGGGCCAACCCGAATCATCGCAATTCATTGACTGATTCGGGCCCGGGGGGGCCGGACCGTGCGGCACGTCGCCCCGTTCCCGGCCCTCTGGAAGCGCCGACGGAACGCGAGGAGCCGGAGGCGGACGCCGGCATGGTGCATATGAGTATCCCGGACGTGAGCCCGAGAGCCGAAGTTCTGGCCTGGCAGCAACGCACGGCGCGAAGCCGGTCGATGTTCTCCGCCGTCTGGATTGCCCGTATCGTCCTGGTGCTCGGCGCCGGCGCACTCGCAGCTCTCAATATCGGCCTCTTCCTTCAGGACGGATTTTCCCGCGCCCTCGGCTTTTCGGCATTGCTGTCGGGCGGCTACATCCTGCTTGCCTGGATGCTGGTGCGACTGCGCGAGCGCAAGATCGAGGCGGAAGCGGCGCTGGTCGAAAACCAGCTCCGCTTCGACATGGCCTTTGCCGGCGCGCGCTGCGGCATCTGGGACTGGGATCTGACGGCGAACCGCGTCTACTGGTCGTCGGCCATGTTCGACATGCTCGGCCTCCGCCAGCCGTCGAAACGCCTCTCGCCCGGCGAGATCAAATCGCTGGCCCATCCGGACGACGCACAGGCGATCGACGAGATCATCGGCGCCGCTTCGCGTGCCTCCCGCTCCTACGACACGGCCTTCCGCCTCCGCCATGTCGATGGAAGCTGGGTCTGGGTGCGTGCCAAGGGACAGGTCTGGGGCGGCGGGCGCATAGCGGGCGAACGCCTCGTCGGCATCACCATCGACATCACCGAACAGAAGCTCGCCGAGGAGCGCGAACGCCGCGCGACCGACCGCCTGCGCGACGCCATCGAAAGCATCGGCGAAGCCTTCGCGCTCTGGGACGACGACAACAGGCTCGTGACCGCGAACAGCAAGTTCGCCGAATTCCTGAACCTGCCCGATGACGGCATCGCACCGGGCACGACGCTCGAACAGGTGATGGCGGATGCTGGCATCGGGCCGAACTGGCCGCGCGCCGGGGGCCTCGAAGAAGCGGTGTGGGAAATCCATTTGCCGTCGGGCCGCTGGCTCCAGATCAGCGAGCGGCCGACCAATAGCGGCGGCCATGTGAATGTCGGCACCGACATCACGGCGATCAAGGTGCAGGAATCCTCCCTGACGCAGAACAAGTCGGCGCTGGAAAAGACCGTGCGCGACCTCGAAGCGTCGCGCCTCAAGCTGCAGCATCAGGCGCGCCAGCTCGTCGACCTCGCCGAGAAATACGCCGCCGAAAAGACGCGCGCGGAATCAGCCAACAGGTCGAAGTCGGAATTCCTCGCCAATATGAGCCACGAGCTCCGCACGCCGCTGAACGCCATCATCGGCTTCTCGGAGATGATGGAAACCGGGATGTTCGGGCCGCTCGGCTCGCCGAAATACACCGAATACGCGCACGACATCCGCTCGAGCGGTCAGCACCTTCTCGAACTCATCAACGACATTCTCGACATGTCGAAGATCGAGGCGGGGCGCATGACGCTCGAAAAGCAGCCGACCGACCTCGGGACCGTGATCGAGGAATCGTTGCGCCTCGTCTCCGGTCGCGCCGAAATCGCTTCGGTGAAGATCGTCAATGAGGTCGGTGCGCTGCCGAGCGTCGATGCCGACAAGCGTGCGATCAAGCAGGTGCTGCTGAACCTTCTCTCGAATGCGATCAAATTCACGCCCGCCGGCGGGACCATCACCATGCGCGGCGGCGCGGACGGGCGGTTCGTCTCGCTCGCCGTCGAGGACACCGGCATCGGCATCCCGGCCCATGCCCTGCCGAAAATCGGCCGCCCCTTCGAGCAGGTGGAAAGCCAGCATTCGAAGAAGCACAAGGGCACCGGCCTCGGCCTCGCCCTCTCCCGGTCGCTGGTCGAGCTTCACGGCGGCTCGCTGACGATCGCCAGCACCGAAGGCGTCGGCACGCGCGTGACGTTTACGCTGCCGGTGTGAACACCGGTCTCTCCGGCGAGACGCCGTTTCGCGGCTCGTCAGGGTGAGGAAACGATTTCTCCGTCGATCCTCACCCTGAAGAACGCGCCTTGGAAGCACGGCCCGAAGAGCGATGCCGCGAGGCGGATGTCGTATCCCTACAAATACCAGTCATATTCCAGCGGCGAGATGGCGCGCTGGAACTTGTCGAATTCGAGCATCTTCGTCTCGGCATAGACGTCGACATACTGGTCGCCGAAATATTCGCGCAGGATCGTGGAGTTGCGCAGACGCTTCAATGCGCTCGGCAGATAAAAGGGAATGCTTTCATCCATGCTGTCGCAGGCGTTGCCTTCGGCGGGATCGCCCGGATCGATCTCGTTGACGATGCCGTAATGGATGCCGGCAAGGATCGCGGCAAGCACCAGATAGGGGTTGGCGTCGGCGCCCGAGACGCGATGTTCGACGCGCATCGCGGAATGCGAGCCCGCCGGCACGCGGAAGGCGACCGAACGGTTGTTGTAGCCCCAGGCACCGTTGACCGGCACGAAGAGGTTCGGCTCGAAGCGGCGATAGGAATTGAGGTTCGGCGCGAAGAAAGCCATCGCCTCGCCGAGCGTCGCCTGCAGTCCGCCGATCGCATGACGCAGCTTCGGGCTGCCTTCGTCGGTGCCATTGTTGAAGATGTTGCGCCCCTGCTCGTCGAGC
>CAISYL010000029.1 GCA_903889655.1 uncultured Alphaproteobacteria bacterium
CGATCGCGGAGCGGCTCGGCGCCAAGCCGGCGCTCTTTGCCGAATTCGAAGCCCTCGACGCGCACGCGACGGCCGCGTGATGCAGGACTTTCAGGGAAAGACCGCCTTCGTCACAGGCGGCGCCAGCGGTATCGGCTTTGCGATGGCGAAGGCTTTCGGGGCGGCCGGCATGAACGTCATGCTCGCCGACATCGAGCGCGAGCCGCTTATGGCGGCGGTCGAAACGCTGCGCCAGCATCAGGTGAAGGCGGAAGGCGTTCACTGCGACGTCGCCGAGCGCGCCTCGGTCGAGGAGGCCGCGAAGGCGACTGTCGACGCCTTTGGCAAGGTGCATGTCGTCTGCAACAATGCAGGCGTCGGCGCGGGCGGCGCGGTAGGGACCGTGAAGCCGGCGGATTGGGACTGGATCGTCTCCGTCAACCTGATGGGCGTCGTCTACGGCGTCGAAGCCTTTCTGCCGCTCATGCGCGCGCATGGAGAGGGTGGGCACTTCGTCAACACGGCCTCGATGGCCGGCATGATCTCGCCGCCGGGAATGGAGCCTTACTGCGCGACCAAATTCGCGGTCGTCGCGATGTCGGAAGGCTGGGCGGGCCAGCTCGCGCCTGAAAATATCGGCGTCTCGGTTCTCTGTCCCGGTTTTGTGCGTACGCGCATCTCGGAGAGTTCGCGTACGCGGCAGGAGAAATTCGGCAAGGCCGACGCGCCCGAAAGCGACGAGCCGTCGGTCGGCGCGAAGCTGGTCGCCGCAGGCATCGATCCCGACATCGTCGGCGCTTGCGTTCTCGAAGCTGTGCGCGACAATGATCTCTACATCTTCACGCATCCCGACATGGCGCCCGCGGTCGAGCAGCGTTTCGCGCGCATCATGGCGGGCTTCGACAAGGCGCGGCAACGCAAGGCACTGGGCGGCATCGATCCGAAGTCGCCGCAGGTCATCAAAATGCTCAATAACTGAAACGAAAACATAGGCGGGATTTTCCGGGAGCATCGACTGCCGATCCGCTGGACAAGGCGAAGTCGGTCCATTAATTCGGCTTCATGCCATGACGAGGGCCGCGTCTCCGGTGAGGCGCGGCCCTTGTTCGTGATAGACTCGCGAGATGAAAAAGCTCGCTCTGATCTTCGCCCTGTCGGTCGTCGCGACTGTCGCCATCGCCGCGCCCGCGCTCCCGGCCGCGCCCGAGGACATCCGCACCGGCAGCGACCTCGCCGCTGCATGTCATGCGCTTGTCGGAAACGACACATCCGAGGCCGGCGCCGCGGCCGCGACGGCCTGCCGGCATTTCCTCGGCACGATGGTGCTCAGGGTCTACAAGGCCACGCCCGCCGGCATGCCGACGCAATTCAACCGCATCGGGCCGAAGGGCGACGAGACGGCCTGCTTTCGCCTGCCGTCCTCGCTCAAATACACCGACTTCGCCGTGCTCGTTCTCAGCTATTTCGAGCGGCACCCGGAGATCGCCACCCGGCCGGCCTTTGAACTGGGCGCGAGGACGCTGGCGACGAATTATCCTTGCAAGGACTGAAACGCCGGCGCGGTCTACTTGACGGCTTTCAGCATGGTCTCGACGTCGCCGGCGGTCTTCTGCGCCGTGGTGAGATCGTTTTCCGCGAGCCCCCCGGCAGCTTTTTCATTGGCCGCTTCCAGCGCTTTCCTGGTTGCATCGTCGGTCGCATCGGGAATGGCGCCTTTGCCGAGCGCCTTGCACGGGTTCATTTCCTTTGGCGCAAAACCTTTGCCGTCTGGTCCGACAAGGCAATTGATCGTGTGGTGAAGATGAGTGTGAACTTCCTTGATGTCGCCGCCCTGTGCGGCGAGGCCTGCATGCTGGGCTGCCGCTGCGATCTCGTTCCTCAGACCGGCGGCGAAGGCCGGCGACGCGAGAAAGAGACCCGCAATTCCGATGGCAGCCAGTAATTTCACCTGAGCTTTTCCGCGCATTTCTTTGCTCCCTTTATGACATCTCAATCCCGGCCCGGCGGAAGCCTACACCCGCGACCGCGCGACGGAACAGGATTTGCGGTCTCTCGGAACACGTCTGCGTGAGGCAATGCCGTAGCGGGGCTCAATGCGGCGATCGAACGCTCCCGCCTGACGCGCGCTGCACGGCGTCACGGGAAAGACGCTCGAAAAGACGCATCGTCAGTGCCGGCCGGGCCGCGTCGGTCGCGCAGGCTGCAAGCGGCGCGAGCATCGCGATCTCGACGGTCCGCAAAAAATCGGCGTCGCAGGAATCGCCGCACGCCCATTCGTAGAGAGCGCCGAGATAGCTCGCATATATCACCCGACCGAGCTCATCCGGACCGACATCCGGCGAAATCTCGCCGCGGGCCTGTGCCTGGGTCACAGCCAGAATTGGGATCTGGGCTACATCGCGTCCGAGATGCGTGCCTTCGAACAGCACGCGGGGAATCCGCACCAGCAACTGCCGATAGAGCTTCGCGTCGCCTGTGTAGAGCTCGGCCGACATGCGCGCCGATTCCAGTGCGAGTTCGATGCCGGAGGCCGAACTTTCGCCAAGCGCGGCGTCGAGACGCTCCAATGTCAGCTTGATTACCGCAAAGGTGATCGCGTCGAGACCGCCGATCAGGTTGTAGACGGTCTGCGGCGCCACTTCGGCGGCGGCGGCGATCTGGTTCAACGAGACGTTCGCAATTCCATGTTCGCGCCACAAATTGGCGGCGGCGGCGACGATCTCCGCATATCGCCGGGCTTTTCCCCGCTCGCGTAGCGCCATGCTTGACATTGGAAATGATTCCATATTTTTATCAAAACCTAAAATTAGTGTGTACTCCAATATCAGGAAAGGCGGGAGCATGACAAGGGTCGAGATCGACCTGCGGAGCGATCTGATGGGTCCGCGTCTGCCGAAGGTCGCCATGGCGCTGCATGACGCGGCTCTGCGGCCGCCGGCCATGGGATACGGAGAGGATCGCGATGAGCAGGCTCTCATCGAAATGCTGGCGGCGGAGCTGGGCGTCGAAGCGGTGCTTCTGGTGCCCACCTGCACCATGGCCAACCAGATCGCGATCCGGCTCTACCTGCGCGACGGTGGCCGGCTCGCCTCCGCGGCGCTCGCCCATGTCGTGACGGTCGAGGGGCGGGCCACGGCACTGACCGGGGTCGAGACGCAGGTGCTGCCCGACGAAAACGGGCACCCCTCGCCATTGGCGGTGGCCGATTTTCTCGCGGGCCGCAGGTCCGGCGAAGCTTCACTCGTCTGGCTCGCAAATACCCACATGCTGTCGGCGGGCTCGGTCATGCCGGCGGGTTGGCAGGCGCAGATCAGCACAGCCTGCCAGGCCGTGGGCAGTGCCCTCCATCTCGACGGTTCGCGGCTTTGGAACGCCGCCGTGGCGCAGGACGCGCCGATGTTCAGGCTGGCGGCCGGCTGCGATACCGTCGCGGTCAGCCTGAACAAGGCGATCGGCGCACCGGTCGGTTCGGTGCTTGCAGGATCGCGCGCTGCGATCGACGAGGCGCTGCGCTGGCGCGATGCGATGGGGGGAGGATGGCGCCCGATCGGCAGCATCGCGGCGGCTGCGCTGGCCGCGCTTGAGGGCTGGCGTGAACGCCTCGAAACGGACATGGCCAGCGCTCGCGCGCTCGCGGGAGCGATCGCCGACCGGCTTGGAGACCATGCCGTGCAGCCAGCGCAAACCAATCTCATCTTTCTGAACAGATCGGGTGACGACGCGTCGCTCTTCGTCGAAAGTCTGGCGCGTCACGGCGTAAAAGCGCTCATGCTGACACCCGGAACGGTGCGGCTGGCGATCCATAGCGGGGTTCGCACACGCGAAGTCGAAACAATCGCTGCCGCGGTCGCGGCCGCCAATGTCGAATTGTCGGCGGCGAACGGCGTATGATGGCGGCGTCTGGTTTGCCGGGCGCGGCTATGCGTTTTGGACGGGGCGCGGGCATGCCCCGGACACGGCGGTTCTCCTGGGGCTGGCCGGGTTCAATCCTGCAACCCTCGATCCGGATACGGCCGGACGCTCGGGTCGGAGGTGCGAGTGCGATGACGACTTTCAGCCCGGCGGCCTCTACCTCTTCATTTTGCCCTGGGCTGTCGGCGCCCTGGCCTGCGCGCTTTGGCGTCAGTGGATGAGCCCGCGGGTGCCGAACGAATTGCATCATCCCTATCAGATTCTTCCGCGCACCCCCGCCGGCTGGCGTATCACCCGGCGCCATCCAGGGGAGGGATACAACCGGGAAGCATTGCCTCACGGGCTCGCCCGCACATGCAGACGGGTGTGATTTCCCATGACCAGCCGGACTTCAAAGCACTCGTCGACATGTCTTGCGGGACACTCGGCTATTGTGGCTTTGCACAGGAATCGCGAGTTCTCCGGAAGGCGACCTACCGGGCGGATCAGCAGCAGCCCAGAGTACCGCTATTTTGCGTGAAGCCGCGGGCGCCACTTAGCAGAAGGCGGCCACCGATTGCAGCGTGTATAGAGCGCTACGAAGCCGGTTTGATGCCGATCCGGGCGGAGATCCGGGCGATTTCCTTGGGGTCCGAAACGCCCTGGAAGTCGTGGCGCGGCGTGTAGGGCATCTCCAGCCGCTCGACCTCTTCGTCGGTCAGCGTGATGGAGAGCGAGGCGACGGCGTCGTCGATCTGTCGGGTGCTGCTGGCCCCGACGATGGGCGAGACGACCACCGGGTTGCGGCGCAGCCAGGCGAGCGCGATCTGCGCCCGGCTCACGCCACGGGCTTCGGCGATGGCCGAGAGCGCCTCGACTATCTGGAGGTCGCTGTCCTTTGTCGCGCTATAGAGAATATCGGCGAAGGGATCGGATTCCGAGCGGGCCGTGGTCTCGTTCCAGGCGCGGGCAAGGCGGCCGCGGGCGAGCGGGCTCCAGACCATCGTGCCGACGCCTTCATCGGCGCATAGCGGGAGCATCTCGCGTTCTTCCTCGCGGGCGAGCAGGTTGTAGTGATCCTGCATCGCCACGAACCGCGCCCAGCCGTTCGCCTTCTGCATGTGCAGCGCCTTGCTGAACTCCCAGGCGTGCATCGAGGAC
Source organism: uncultured Alphaproteobacteria bacterium (assembly GCA_903889655.1). Lineage (GTDB taxonomy): Bacteria > Pseudomonadota > Alphaproteobacteria > Parvibaculales > Parvibaculaceae > Parvibaculum. The sequence continues at coordinate 5,032 of CAISYL010000029.1, forward strand.
GCACCGAGATAGCGGACCTTGCCGGCCTTCACGACGTCATGCAGCGTCTCCAGCGTCTCCTCCCACGGCGTCATGGGATCGGCGCGGTGGATCAGATAGAGATCGACATAATCGGTGCCGAGGCGGCGCAGGCTGTGATCGAGTTCGCTGATGATGGCCTTGCGCGAGAGGCCCTCCCCGTTGGGGCCGGAGCGCATGCGATGGCGCAGCTTGGTCGCGATCACCAGATCGTCGCGGTTGGCGAAATCCTTCAGCGCGCGACCCAGGATCTCCTCGCTCGATCCCTGCGAATACATGTTGGCGGTGTCGAAGAAGTTGATCCCCGCCTCGACGGCATGGCGGATCAGCGGGCGGCTCGCCGCCTCGTCAAGCGACCATACCGGATGGCCGCGCGCCGGATCGCCGTAGGTCATCGCCCCGATGCAGACCGGAGAGACGTCGAGGCCAGTGCGGCCCAATTTGATATATTGCATGGGTTGTTGCTCCTACTTACCTGACCGGAGATGTCTCCGTTTGTGAGATATATGGAGATGTCTCCGTTTAATCAAGGCGGCCGTGATGAATGATGTGAAGGGCGGGCTACGCGCGGACGCCCAGGCCAATCGTGACAGGATATTGGAGGTTGCCCGTGAGACGCTGACGGCCACGTCGGATGCCTCGCTCAACTCGATCGCCAAGGCGGCCGGCGTCGGCCCCGGCACGCTCTATCGCCATTTCCCCACTCGGGAGGCGTTGGTGGCGGGGGTCTATCGCAAGGAGATCGACGCCCTCGTAGCGCTGGCCCCCGCGCTGGTGGAAGCCCACCCACCGTTGGAAGCCTTCCGCCTCTGGTGCGACCGGCTGGCGCATTACGGACGAATGAAGCACGCTCTGGCCGATGCGCTGCACGCGGCGATGACGGCTGGGAATCTTCAGGAAGGGTATCTCCCCATGGTCGGCGCGATCGACCACCTGTTGAGGGCTTGCGAGGCGTCCGGGGATTTTCAGCCGGGCGCCAACGCAGAGGACATCCTGCTCCTGCTCGGCTTCCTGTGGCGGCTTCCGGCCGGCGAGGTTGGCGAGGCCCGCGGCGAACGGCTGATCGAACTGATCATTCACGGGTTGGGATGATAGGCCGATTATGGATTGGGGCGGCTCGTCAGGTTAGGTAGCGGTCGTGATGGGAACACTTCAAAAGGAGAGCTACGGCGCACTGATGGTGAGCAAAGGACACACGGGAGAACTGCCGGATACTGAAGCGTAGACTCCGGAGCGCGTGGGATTCGAACTGCTTTGTTGAGTTATTGTCGTTTCCTAGGGAGCAGGCCTAGGAAAGCTCCTGCCAAGCCAAAACAGACTCCAAAAAGGAGCCGAGCCTTTTGTGCGATTTGTTACCCCGATTGTTACCCTGCGCGAATTCCGGACCCGGGGGTCCTGTCTAAGTTATTGATTTTATTGGTGCCCCCGGCAGGATTCGAACCCGCGACCCCCTGATTACAAATCAGGTGCTCTACCAACTGAGCTACAAGGGCGACCGGCCGACATTGGCATGGCGGCTATCTTGCGCGGAACATACTGACGCCGGGCAGGTCCGGCAAGCGAGCTTCGGCGGCATCCGGCCAAATCCTTCCTTGGGCCAGGCTAACCGCGTCCTTCGCGCCGAGGGCGACCTTTTTCGTTTATTCCAGCGACCGCCACAACCGGAGAACAGACGCATCATCCCGATATTCCCGGTCAGCGCACCAGGGCAGGCTGGTTTGAATTCACAACAGCGGGCGCCGGCCCCTTTTGCCGGAATCTCCCTACGATCCAGCGGCCAAGATTCACGCCCGGTAATTCGATCAGGTGATAGGTGACGTTCGCGGCTATGGCGACGATAGCGACTGTCGCGCCGACACAAATCACATATGCCCAATTACCGGGGAGGGGGACGGCCTTGTAGATCACCTTATAAAGGGGATGCAATGTCCCGATGATGGGGAACTGGATCAGATAGAGGCTGTAGCTGCGCTCTCCGAGATGCTGCATCAGCCTGGTCCGCAGAAGCCATGATGGCTTCAGGGCTTGCCAGAGCGTCACCGTGGCGAAAAGAGCGAAAAGAATGAAAGCCCCGGGCCGGTTCGGCGTTCGCGTCTCGTCTATCAATGGGGTCGCGATGAGAAGGATCAAGAGCGCAAGTGAGGTGGCCGCGGCGACCTTGGCCGCGAGATCACGATTCCGCACGCTACGATAGATGGCGAAGGCGAGGAGACCGAGGCAGAACGGTGCGATGTTCGAGCTGAAGCTGTAGAACGCCGGATTGTTTGTCATCGAGATTTCACGATGCGGATTGGCATCGAGGATCATCCGATATGATCCCCAGGAGACGACCGCTCCGACGGAGGCGAGGACTACGAAAGCACCCGGCTTCCTGCAGATCATCAAAATGAGCGGCAACAGCGCGTAAAAGATCATCTCGACGCCGACCGACCAGCCTCCGGCGACCGTACTGCGAAGGGCATCGGGAACAAGGCCGAAGGTGAAGGTCAGGTTAAGCACAAACTCCGCAAGAGAAATTGATTGTGGGCCTAATGTAAAAAAGTAGAACGCCATCATCGCGTAAAAAAGAGGCGCGATGCGGAAGAAGCGTTTTATGGCGTATTCAGGATAGTTCTCGTCGCCGGCATGTGAGGCGAAAAGCGAAAAAGCCGACAGCACAAAGAAAAGATGGACGCCGAAGCCGGACAGCGCCATCGCGGCGGGGCTCCCGTGGGGGAGTGCCAGTATTAACTGAAATCCGACATGCGGAAGCATGACGATGATGGCCGCGGCGGCCCGCAAGCCGTGGATGCCCGCGAGCTTCTTGTCCACGGGCACGAGCGCACCGGAAAACAGCTTTCCTGAATTCTGCAATGCTTCTCCCCCCGGATTGCGGGCGAAGCCTAGCAGCATCTCGAAATACCGACAAATGAGACAACCGCTATCCCCTCCGGCGCGGCGCATCGTCCCGTCAGGATGAACCATACGGCCTGCGCGGCCGGACGAGACTTGCCGGCGGTTAATCCCTCAACCGCGCCGGGCCAATTCGTAGAGCGCGACGGCGGCGGCGTTGGAGACGTTGAGGCTTTTCATTTCGCCTGAAGCCGGGAGGCGGGCGAGGATGTCGCAATGCTCGCGCGTGAGCCGGCGAAGTCCGGCGCCCTCCGCGCCGAGAACAAGGGCGACTTTCGGGCCGGTCTTGAAGTCGGGAAGGGAAATCTCGCCTTCGCCGTCGAGGCCGATCACCTCGAAGCCGAGATCCTTCAGCTCGTCGATCGCCCGGACGAGGTTGGTGACCTTGGCGATCCGGACCCGCTCGAGCCCGCCCGAGGCGGCCTTGGCAAGGACCCCGCCGAGGGGTGGACTGTTGCGGTCGGTGGTCACCAGCGCGCCGGCGCCGAAGACGGCCGCCGAACGGAGAATCGCTCCGAAATTATGCGGGTCGGTGACCTGGTC
>CAISYL010000030.1 GCA_903889655.1 uncultured Alphaproteobacteria bacterium
GCATCCTCAACCGGCAGATCCTTGCGACCTTCGAGGAATTCGATGTCTATCTCTCGCCAGTCATGGGCACGCCGCCGCCCGAGATCGGTTTTGTCGATCCGGTCAATCTGGAGCCGAAGGAAGTGAACAAGCGGCAGGGGGTCGTCTTCCCCTTCACGCCGCCGTTCAATTTCACGGGCCAGCCTTCGCTGTCACTGCCGCTCTGGCAAAGCGCAAGCGGGTTGCCGATCGGCATGATGTTCACGGGCCGCTATGCGGACGAAGCGACGCTCTTCCGACTCGCGGCGCAGCTCGAAAAAGAACTTCCGTGGAAGGACCGCCGGCCGCAGATCTGGAACTGAAACCGCGACAAATGCGACCGCAGATTGCGAGGCGTTGCAGCGTTGGGTCGCTGTGGCACAAGGAAGAATTGTGAGTTTACCCGCGAAGTGAAATTCAATACGGCAGATCACGCAGATCATTCGAATTTAAACGAACTCTTAGAGATCGCCCCCCCACACTCCCATCATCATGATGGAAAATGAACAAAGATCCGGATCTCTCGTCGACGATGTCTGGAGCTTTCTTTCGAAGCTCCTTCCCGGCGAGAGCATGACAACAGCTGAAGATACTCAGACGGTCGCTGCGAAGCGAGAGTCGACGCATCCCGCTTCGAACGCAATTCAGAAAGAAGCGAGTGTCGAGGAAGTCCGTGCGGCGCTGAGCGCCTTGCTCGATGCGCAGGGAGAAGCGGCCGGTGCACATCTTCGCGTGCTTGGGCTTCACACCGTTAAAAGTAAAGTCGGTGAGCAATGGCCAAAATTCCGGCGCACCGTTCACATGACGGTGGAGAACGTGTTGGCCAAATCGCTGACAAAAGACGATCGTTTCATGCGCGCCGAAGACGACCTATACGTCATCGCTTACGCGAAGACGGATGCTGCTGTTGCAACGCAACGCACTGATGCGATCGCAGCTGCCGTACTCAAGCATCTTTTGGGAGCGCAAACGGAATCGGCGATCGCCGTTCGCGCGATGAGTGGCCGGATCAAGATAACGGACAAGGGCGCACTTACTTTCTCGCCGCTTGGAAGAGGCGCCAGGCCGGACGGAACGACGCAAAAAAAATCCATATCGGGCAAGGCCGGCGACGAACCGGAAGTCGTATGGAGTGAACGAGATGCGAATGGTTCTGCCGATCGTGAACGGCGCGCCATGGAAGCGGCGCTGCGGACGGCACAGGCTCACGTCGCTTATGCACCGGGGGTCGATACCAAATTCAGCTTCATGCCGATCTGGAATGCGCGAAAGGGGGCAATTACCAATTATACGGTTCTGCCTTTTGGCTACGATAATAACGAACCTCTGACCGAGCACCGGGTGCTTGGGAGGATTCCGAGCGATGATGCGATTCTCGAACTTGACCTCCGCTGCCTGAGGCTGGGGATCACTGAAGCCGCCAAGCTTTATGACAAAGGGGCGGCTTCGCTCATTTGCGTGCAGGTGAACTATCGTTCGCTCGTCATGAAAACGGGGCTACGCCAGATCATCGCGATCTATGCACCGGTGCCGGATTTTCTGAAGAAATATCTGAGTATCCAGATCGTAGGTGTGCCCGTCGAATTTTCGGTCGGACTGATGAGCGATATAGTGGCCACGCTTCGACCGCACTTTCGCGGTGTGGTCTTCCGCGCCCCCTCTCTCAAGACGCCGATTGAAAGTCTGCTCGCGATCAAGATGAATGTGCTGACGTTCGTTCATACGGACCCGAAATTCAGTGATGTTTCACGGGGCCAGCTGAAAAAGATTCTCGAACATGCGAAAGCCCGGCAAATAGCGGTTACGCTGGAATATCTGCCGAACGTGCAGATTGCACGAGAGGCTCGCGAGCTTGGGGTCACGTTTATAGCCGGCTTTTTTATCAGTCCACCCAAGGCAACCCCCCCGGCCGGCTTCAGGCTTTGCGATCTCGAAGATTTCCCGCTCGAGAGCTAGGGCCTTCTCTGCCCCCGGCCGGCGTGCTATCCCCTCGCCCATGAGCAAAGAGACAAAACCCGTCCATGTCGTCGGGGCCGGAATGGCCGGTTCCGAGGCCGCCTGGCAGATCGCCGAAGCTGGCGTTCCCGTCGTGCTGCACGAGATGCGCCCCCTCGTTAAAACCGACGCGCACCAGACCGACGGTTTTGCCGAACTGGTCTGTTCTAATTCCTTCCGGTCGGACGACCACGAGCAGAATGCCGTCGGCCTTCTGCATGAAGAGATGCGCCGCGCCGGTTCGCTGATCATGGCGGCGGCAAATGTCGCGCAGGTACCGGCAGGTGGTGCACTGGCTGTCGATCGCGACGCCTTCTCGGCTCGCGTAACCGCACTTCTGACCGCACATCCTCTGGTCACCGTCGAGCGTGGCGAAGTCGCCGGGCTGCCGCCCGCCGACTGGGACAATGTGATCGTCGCGACGGGTCCCCTCACCTCGCCGGCGCTCGGCGACGCCATCGCTTCGCTGACCGGGGCCGAGGAGCTTGCCTTCTTTGACGCCATCGCGCCGATCGTCTATCGCGAGACGATCGACATGTCGGTCTGCTGGTTCCAGTCGCGCTACGACAAGGTCGGACCCGGCGGAACCGGCAAGGACTACATCAATTGTCCGATGACGCAGGCCGAGTACGACACTTTCATCCATGCGCTGCTCGACGGCGAAAAGACCGACTTCAAGGAGTGGGAAAAGAACACGCCCTACTTCGAAGGCTGCCTGCCGATCGAGGTCATGGCGGAGCGCGGGCCGGAGACGTTGCGTTGGGGCCCGATGAAGCCGGTCGGCCTTACCAATCCGCATAATCCTGATGTGAAGCCCTATGCCATCGTGCAGCTCCGCCAGGATAATGCGCTCGGCACGCTCTACAACATGGTCGGCTTCCAGACCAAGCTGAAACACGGCGAACAGACGCGTGTTTTCCGTACCATTCCGGGTCTGGCCGGTGCGGAGTTTGCGCGCCTCGGC
>CAISYL010000031.1 GCA_903889655.1 uncultured Alphaproteobacteria bacterium
ATGATCGTCGTCGAGCGGCAGCCGCGCCAGATGCTCGAACGTCTCTCTGTTCGACGGCCAAAGCGCATAGCCGACGGCGATGAGGAACAGGACGCAGAAGAGGACCAGTCCCCAGGTTCCAGCGAGTGCGGAAAGTTCCTGATGTGTCATGATCATGCTCACTGGCTGAAATCGGCGCTGTCATAGGCGTTGAAGTCGACCAGCGTGCCCAGCATCTGGAGGTAGGCCACCAGTGCGTCGAGCTCGGTAATCGTCTTCGGGTCGCCGTCGAAGTCGCGGATGACGGCCTTGGGATAACGCTGCGCTATTCCCGTGGTGTCGGCATCCGGGTTGACCTGCGCTTCCAGATCGGCCTTCGCGTCCGCAACCTCTTCATCCGTATAGGGAACGCCGGTCACACGGAGCGCCTTCATGTCGTCGGCGATGTGTGTGTAATCGAGAGGCGTCCTGGCGAGATAGGGATAGCCCGGCATTACCGATTCCGGCACGACCTGGCGCGGATCGGCCATGTGCAGCCTGTGCCATTCGTCGGAATACTTGCCGCCGATACGCGCGAGGTCGGGCCCGTTGCGCTTCGACCCCCACTGGAACGGGTGATCGTACATGCTCTCGGCCGCCAGCGAGTAGTGGCCGTAGCGCTCCACTTCGGACCGGAGCGAACGGATCATCTGGCTGTGGCAGAGGTAGCAGCCTTCGCGGATATAGATGTTGCGACCCGCGAGTTCGAGCGGGCTGTAGGGCCGCACTCCCTTGACGTCCTCGATCGTCGTCTTGATGAGGAAGGTCGGAATGATCTCGACGATGCCGCCGATCGAAACCGCGATGAGCGAGAGGACGAGAAGCAGGATCGAATTCTTCTCGATGACTTCATGTGAAAATCTGGACATGTGCCTCTCCCTCACTCGGCCGGCTGCGCGAGAGCGCCGCTGCTTGCGTTGGCGTTGCCGGCGGCATTCGCGATGACGGGTTCACCCGCCCGCACGTCGCCTTTGATCGTCCGCCAGCAGTTGTAGACCATGATGATCGTGCCGGTGAGGTAGAGCAGGCCACCGAGAGCACGGATGATGTAGAAGGGATGCATGGCAGCGACCGTTTCCACGAAGGAATATTCGAGGAAGCCCTGCGCATCGTAGGCACGCCACATCAGACCCTGGAGGATGCCGGATACCCACATCGAAGTGATGTAGAGGACGATGCCCATGGTCGAGATCCAGAAGTGCCAGCTCACGAGAGCGAGCGAGTAGAGGCGCTCACGCTTCCAGAGCCAGGGAACGAGGCAGTAGACCGCGCCGAAGGTGACGAAGCCGACCCAGCCCATCGCGCCCGAATGCACATGACCGATGGTCCAGTCCGTGTAGTGCGAGAGCGAGTTCACTGCCTTGATCGACATGACCGGGCCTTCGAAGGTCGACATGCCGTAGAAGGCGACCGACACGACGAGCATGCGGATCACGGGATCGGTGCGCAGCTTGTCCCAGGCACCCGACAGCGTCATCAGACCGTTGATCATGCCGCCCCAGGAGGGCATCCAGAGCATGATCGAGAAGGTCATACCGAGCGTCTGCGCCCAGTCCGGCAGAGCCGTGTAGTGCAGATGATGCGGGCCCGCCCAGATGTAGAGGAATATCAGCGCCCAGAAATGGATGATCGAGAGCCGGTAGGAATAGACCGGGCGGCCTGCGCGCTTCGGCACGAAGTAGTACATCATGCCGAGGAAGCCCGCCGTCAGGAAGAAGCCGACCGCGTTGTGGCCATACCACCACTGGATGAGCGCGTCCTGCACGCCCGAGAAGGCGCTGAAACTCTTGCTCGAGAAGATCGAGACCGGCACCGTCAGGTTGTTGCCGAGATGCAGGACCGCGATCGTGACGATGAACGAGAGATAGAACCAGTTCGCCACGTAGATGTGCGGCTCCTTGCGCTTCATCAGCGTACCAAGGAAGACGAGCAGGTAGACCACCCAGACGATAGTCAGCCAGATGTCCGTGTACCATTCGGGCTCGGCATATTCGCGGCCCTCGGTCACGCCCATCAGATAGCCCGTCGCGGCGATCACGATGAAGAGGTTGTAGCCCCAGAAGATGAACCAGGGAGCGATGTTGCCCACGAGCCGCGTCCGGCAGGTCCGCTGCACGACATAGAAGGACGTCGCGATCAGCGCGTTGCCGCCCATGGCGAAGATCACGCCCGAGGTGTGTACGGGGCGGAGCCGGCCGAAGCTGATGTAAGGCAGGTTGAAGTTGAGAGCCGGAAAGGCGAGCTCGCTGGCGATATAGAGCCCCGCCAGCATGCCCGCAAGCGCCCAGAAGAGCGTCGCGATCACGCCGTATTTGACGACGCTGTCGTTGTAGCCCTTGCCGTCATCCGCACCGGGACGATGTTGCAGCGCCGTGAAGTGGCGGTTGCCGATCGCCAGTGCACCGGCGACGAAGGCCAGCGTGAAGATCCACGCATGCACCGCCATCGGAACGTCGTAAGCCTTTGCGGCGACGACGAGACTATAAAAGGCCCCCGCCACCAGCGCGATCGCCGTCAAGAAAGCCGAAGTTGTCATTGTGCCGTAGGGACGCTCGGCCGCCCCGCCTGAAACCGCCATGTGACGATCCCCTTCATGTTGCCTGTGGCATTCAACATGCCGTGCGCACTTGTAAGGCGAAATGCGGGAATGTACGTAGGGCGGTTCGCCGCTGCGCGAGATTGCCGCAGCGCAAGAAGCGTTTACGCGTGGTCGGCGGAAAGCGCTTGTTCGATCGAGCCGAGCAGCTCGTCTTCATCGACAGGCTTGTCGAGAAATGCGACGGCTCCGGCACGTTGTGCCCGCGCCCGCAGACCGGCATCGCTACGGCCGGTCATGATGATCGTCGGAATGCGGACGTGCTCGGAGCGTAGTTTCTCAAGCAGTTCCAGTCCGCTCATTTCCGGCATGTGAAGATCGAGCAACAGGCAGCCCTCGGCCGGAGCCTGGTCGGCAAGGAAGGCGCGAGCAGAGGCGAAATCCCTGACGGTCAATCCGTGGGACTCGAGCAGAACGCGCATTGAATCGCGCACGGCTTCGTCGTCGTCGACGACCCAGACCGAGCGCCCGGAACTGGCTCTCACTACCGCCTCCAAGCGGGCTAAGGCTATTAAAGGGAAGATAGGAAGCCCCGGCCGAAGGCGATATAGGGATTTTCCCTAGGCTCCGGGGGTCTGGACACCTGCCGTCAGGGCAAGGCGGACGAGGTCGGAGAGGCTCCGCGCCTGCATCTTTTCCATCAGATGGGCCCTGTGGATTTCGACCGTCCGGGGCGAAATGCCCAGTTCATGGGCGATCACCTTGTTGGGCTGGCCGGCGACCAGGTGTTCCAGAACCTCGCGCTCACGCGCCGTCAGGCTGGCGACACGGGTTTCGGCCTCTTTTGCCGTGGAAGACTGGGCCCGCTGGCTGAGCGCAAGCTCGCGAGCACGGCGGACGCTCGAAAGCAGCAATTCGTCATCATAGGGCTTTTCGATGAAATCGATGGCGCCTGCCTTCATGGCCCTGACCGCCAGCGGGACGTCGCCATGCCCTGTCACGATGATCACGGGGAGGTTCGTCTGCCGCCTGACCAGCTCCTCCTGCAGGGTGAGCCCGTCCATGTCCGGCATGCGGATGTCGGCTACCAAGCAGGCGCCGCGGCCGGGCGAGACTGCGGCCAGGAATCCGGTCGCCGAATCGAAATCCTCGACCTCGAAGCCCGCCGATTCGAGGAGCGCACGCAAGGAATCGCGCACGTCGGCATCGTCGTCGACGATGAAGATCGGCCCCTGACTTTTCATTTCTGCACCTCCGCCGCCGTCGCCACCGGAATCTTGAACGAGAAGGTCACACCGGCTTCCTCGTTGGGGGTCGCCCAAAGCGTGCCGCCATGGGCCTCGATGATCGAGCGGCAGATCGAGAGGCCGATGCCCATCCCCTGCTCCTTGGTGGTCGTGAATGGCTGGAAGAGGTTGGCGGCGACCTCCGGCGCGAGGCCGGGGCCCGTGTCGCAAATGCTTACAAGCGTATAGTCGTCGCTATCCCGGGCCGTTGAAATCCGGAGTTCGCGGCGATCGCCGCTCTGCATCGCTTCGATGCCATTGCGGATAAGATTTAGGGCCACCTGCTGTATCTGGATCTTGTCGATCAAAACGAGCGGCAGCGTGGGATGGAAGTCGATCAATACTTTTACGTTCGCCTCGGCGACGCCGACGAGGCTCAGGGCGATTGCCTCTTCCATGACCTTGTTCAGGTTTTCGAAGGCCTGATTCGACTTGCCCTTCTCGATGAACTCGCGCAAACGGCGAATGATCTGGCCGGCGCGCCCCGTCTGCGCCGCCGCCTTGTCGATCAGTTCGACGGCGCGCTCAACCTGGGGATCATCGAGGCCGTCGATCGTGCGGCGCGCGGCCTTGGCATAATTCATGATGGCGGAGAGCGGCTGGTTCAGTTCATGCGCGAGCGCCGAGGCCATCTGGCCCATGGCGCTCAGCCGCGAGACATGCAGCAATTCCGACTGCAATTCCTGCAGGCGTCTTTCCGTGGTCTGGCGCTCCGTGATGTCGCGGATGAAGCCGGTGAAGAGGCGACGCTGGCCGACAACGATCTCGCCAACGGAGAGCTCCATCGGGAAGGTCGTGCCGTCACGGCGTTGACCGACCACCACCCGGCCGATGCCGATGATGTGTTTCTCGCCGGTATGGCGATAGCGCTCCATATAGCCGTCGTGATTCTCGCGATAGGGCGAGGGCATCAGAATCTTGACGTTCTTGCCGAGCACCTCGGCAAAGGCGTAGCCGAACAGGCGCTCCGCCGCGGGGCTGAAGGATTCGATAAGCCCTCGCTCATCGATGATGGCGATGGCGTCGGGTACCGTTTCGAGAATCGAACTCAGCCGCGCTTCGCGCTCACGCAGCGCGTGCTCCTGATAACGACGTTCCGTGATGTCGTGAATGATGCCGACGAACATCGGCTCGCCGCCGAAGCTGCCTTCCCCCACGGAGAGATACATCGGAAAGGTCGAACCGTCCTTGCGCTGGCCCATAACTTCACGGCCGATGCCGATGATCCTCTTCTCGGCCGTGCCACGATAATGATCGAGGTAGTCGTCATGTTCGTCGCGATAGGGCGGAGGCATCAGCATCTTGACGTTGCGACCGACCACCTCATCGGAGCGATAGCCGAACAATCTTTCGCAAGCGGGGCTGTAGACCTGAACGAGCCCCATTTTGTCAATAATGATGATTCCGTCGACGGCTGTTGCAAGCAACGCGTCCAGTCGGGCTCGGCTTTCCATGTTTCTATTCTTGGTTGAATTCTTCACTGAAAAGTGTGTTATCGCACCCGATGCCTATCCGGTCCCCCCCAAGGCCCGGCCGATTTTCTGCCCGAAAAGATTTTACCATTCATTGCCGGAATTTCACCCACAATCGACGCAGCGTTCGGTTGTTTGCGGCGAAGTGATCCATTTGACCTATCGTCAGTTCTGCTACGGTCGACCGGCAAAGAGCAGGAGCTTTCATGCGCGCCATGGTGCTCGACAAACCGGGCCTGCCGCTCGTCGAACGAGATCTGCCCGATCCCCATCCTGCGAGTGGGGAGATTCGAGTTCGCGTTTCCGCCTGCGGAGTCTGCCGGACCGATCTGCATGTCGTCGACGGCGAGTTGCCTCATCCCATGTTGCCAATCATTCCCGGCCACGAGATCGTCGGCATCGTCGACGAGATCGGATCGAGCGTCGAAGGATTGAAACTCGGCCAGCGCGTCGGCATTCCCTGGCTCGGGCATACTTGCGGGGTTTGCCCCTATTGCCGCTCACATCGCGAAAACCTGTGCGACGATCCGCTTTTCACCGGCTACACGCGCAATGGCGGCTATGCGACCCTTGCCATTGCGGATGCAGCCTACGCGTTCCCGCTCGACGGGCTTGGCGACGACGTATCCGTCGCGCCGCTGCTTTGCGCCGGACTCATCGGCTGGCGTTCGCTCGTCCTTGCCGGCGAGGCAGCGCGTCTCGGCATTTACGGCTTCGGCGCGGCTGGGCACATCGTTTTACAAGTTGCCAGGGCGCAGGGCCGCAAGGTCTTCGCCTTCAGCAAGCCGGGCGACGAGGCCGCGGAAGATTTCGCACGCTCGCTCGGCGCCGACTGGGCGGGCGGTTCCGACGAGATGCCGCCCGAACTGCTCGACGCGGCGATCATCTATGCGCCGGTGGGCGAACTCGTGCCTGCCGCGTTGCGGGCCGTCGCCAAGGGCGGGCGCGTCGTCTGCGCCGGCATCCATATGAGCGACATACCGAGCTTTCCCTACAGCATTCTCTGGGAAGAACGGCAGCTGCTTTCCGTCGCCAATCTTACGCGACAGGATGCGGTCGATTTCCTGCGCGTCGCGCCGGCGGTGGGCGTTCATACGACGACCGTGGCCTATCCGCTTGCCCGCGCCAACGAAGCGCTCGACGACCTGCGTCAGGGAAGGCTCAACGGCGCGGCGGTTCTCGTTCCCTGAGGCCGTCGTTTCTCCCGTATACGCAATTACCCTCACAACAATTTGCTTCAGGCGGGCGCAATGCCGCAGCCGATTCTGACCTCGATCAAAGCAGCAAACTTCTCACCTCGTCACACTGACCATACGCGACGCGATCCGTCCGATATCGGCGGCAATCGCTCGAAGGCCAAACAGGTGAGACCATGTTCAAATCCATCCTCGTCCCCACGATGGGATTCTCCAGCGACCCGGTCGCGCTCGAAACCGCGCTGCTGCTGGCGCGCAGCTTCAGCGGCCATCTGGAATGCGTACATGTTCGTCCCGACCCGCAGCAGATTCTGATCCAGGCCGCCGGCTACGACATGGGCATGGGCATGGGAACGCAGATGGTGATGGGCGATCTCGTCGACGTGCTGCAGCGGGAAGACAAGAAGCGGACCGAGCGGGCGCAGAAGACGTTCGAGGCTTTCTGCAAGCGCGAGGCGCTGCCGATCGCCAGGGTTCCGGGCGGAGGGACGGGCCCGACGGCGGCGTGGCGCGAAGTTTCGGGCCGCGAATCCGATATCCTGGTGGCGGAGGCCCGCGTTCACGATCTGACCGTGCTCGGCAATGCGGCGGCGCTCGGCGGGCAGGTGCGCGAAGCGGCAGGCACGGTGCTCGTCAACGGCGGACGACCGCTCCTTCTGGTGCCGCCCAAGGCGCCGAAGAAAATCGGCAAATCGGTCGCCATCGCCTGGAAGCCATCGCCGGAAGCGGCGCGCGCCGTCGGCGCGGCCATGCCGCTTCTCACCGACGCGGCGCGTGTCACGATCATCTCCATCGCGGAGAACGAGGACGAGACCGCAAGCTCCGCTGAGGCGCTTTCGACGAGCCTGCGCTGGCATGGCATCAATGCCGAAATTTCCTATATGGCCCATCCGGCCGGATCGGTTCACGACACGATCATCAGAAGCGCCGGCGATGCGAAGGCCGACCTTCTCGTCATGGGCGCTTATGGCCATAGCCGGTTCAGCGAATTCATCTTCGGCGGCTTCACGCGTCATGTGCTTGGCGGCGCCGCCGTGCCTGTGCTCCTCGCCCATTGAGTAAGGATTCGGAGCGCTTGCGCGTTGCCGGTCCCGTCGGTGCCGCTGTCCGGCCGTCATCGATGTCGCCGACATCCGCTGCGGGCGATGTGTTGTCAGGGACGTATCTCGATCGGCGTTCCATCATCGACCGCGTTCCAGATTTCCTCGATCGCGATATTTCCGACCGCGATGCAGCCATCGGTCCAGTCGACGAAGAAGCGGACGGGGTCCTTGCGGCCGAACGAGGCCGGCATGCCGTGAATGAAAATGTCGCCGCCGGGATTGGCGCCCTTCGCGCGTATGCGATCGCCGGCATTCGGATAGGAAATATGGAGCGCACGATGCCAGGCCGTCCTGCGGGTGCGGCTGTCGATGACGTAAACGCCTTCCGGCGTGCGCCCGTCGCCTTTGCGGCGCTTGGCGCCGACGGGATGATTGCCGAGCGCTATCGGATAGGCGCGGATGACGATGCCCTTCAGCATCAGATCGAGTTCGCGCTTCGACTTCCAGACGACGATGCGGTCGACCTTGGGAAGCTCGTCGGGCTCCAGCGGCGTCGCCGGCGCCGCGGTGGCGAGCGGCCCGAGAAGCAGGGCAATCATGAGCATGCGGAGCGGTAGGCGGATCATGCGGCATTCACTTCGATTGGCAAGGGTGCTCGGTGCCGGCGTTCTCGCGGCGCTCACGCTCGCCACCTCCAGACCGGCCAGCGCCGACGATCTGGTCGGCTTCCCCACGATCTACGAGACGCGCGACGAGGACACTCTGCCCGATATCGCCCGGCGCTTCGACCTCGGCTATGTCGAAATCAGAACCGCCAATCCGGATATCGATCCGTGGCTTCCCGGCGCCGGCAAATGGCTGACCCTGCCGACCCAGCACATCATCCCCCAGGCGACGCGGCGCGGCATCGTCATCAACCTGCCGGAGCTCCGCCTCTATTACTTCGCCGCCAACGGGCAGGTTTCGACATTCCCGATCGGCATCGGCGGCGAAGGCAAGGAAACGCCGCTCGGCACGACGAAGATCCGGGCCAAGCGCATTCATCCGACCTGGGTGCCGACGGCGTCCGAACATGCCGAAGACCCGAACCTGCCGCAATCGATCGGGCCTGGACCCGACAATCCGATGGGGGAGCTCGCGCTCTATCTCGCCTGGTCCGGCTATGCGATCCACGGCACCAACAAGCCTTTCAGCATCGGGCGGCGCGACAGCCACGGCTGCATCAGGCTCTATCCGGCCGACATCGACGCGCTCTTCAGCATGGTCAAGGAAGGAACACCCGTCACCGTCGTCAACGAGCCGATCAAGGCCGGCTGGTCGAACGATGAACTCTATATCGAGGTTCATCCTTATGAATCGGATGCCGATGCCATCGAAACCGTCGGCAAGGCGCAAACCGAGGAAACCATCGACGTCGACGACATGATCGTGCGTGTCGCAGGCGATGCCGTCGGCCGGATCGACTGGACGGCTGTCGACCACGCGAAGCGCGAAAGGTCCGGCATACCCGTACAGGTGACGCTGCCGGCAAGCTCGTCCCCGATGCCCTGACACCACATTCTCGGGCGCCGGCACGACGAAGCCGGATTCCCGACCGACGCATTTTTGCGTCCGACGGGCAATCCGGCTGTCGATCGGAACGTGCAATTACTTCCGCAGCGAATGCTGGAAGATGCGATCGGCTTTTTCGTTGGCGGCCTGCGCCGACGCGGCCGCACGGTCGGCGGACGCGGCAGCCGACTGCGCCGCGGTGAGCGCCTGCTGGGCGATCTGCTTGGCTTCGACCGAATCCTGCACGGCCTGATTGAGCTTCGCCTGATCCTGCTCGTTGAGCGTGGTGGCGCAACCGCCGAGCAGCGTTGCGGTGGCGAGGGCCGCCGGCAGCATGATGCGGGACAAGATGTTCATCGGTTTTCTCCTGACTGATGACGATCGCAAAAGCGATCGCGAAAGCGACTGAGGAGATTTTGCTATCCCGCGCCTGAATGACCTTGATTGCGATCAAAAGGGGAAGATGCCGCAGGTACCGTCAAGCCGCGATAGCGCGGCGAAACCGGTAGAGGGAGAGGCTGAAGTAGAAAATGCCGATGCCGAAAAGCCAGATGATGTCCGGCCAGACGATGTCGAGGCCGGCGCCCCGATAGAGAACGTCCTGCGAGAACGAAACGAAATGCGTCGAAGGGGCGAACTGCATGACCGTCTGCAGCCATCTCGGCATGCTTTCGAGCGGCGTCGCGCTCCCGGAGAGGAGTTGAAGCACGATCAGCACCGGCATCGCCAGCAGCGCGAATTGCGGCATCGAGCTCGCCCAGGTCGCGAGCATGAGGCCGAGACCGGTGACCGCCACGAGATAGATCGCCATCCCGAACGCGAACAGGAATATCGAACCCGCGATTGGCACGCCGAGAATTTGATGCACCACGACGATAAGCGAGACAGTGGCGGCGATCAGAATGACGAGACCGTTTGCAACAATCTTGGCCAGCATGATTTCGACGGAGGTCACCGGCATCACGAGCAGATGCTCGATCGTGCCGTGCTCGCGCTCGCGGATCAGCGCCGCGCCGGCGAGCAGAATGGAAAGCATGGTCACATTATTGATGATGCCCATCACGGCGTTGAACCAGGTCGATTCCGAATTGGGATTGAAAAGTTTGCGGAGCACCACGTTGACTGGCTGGCTGGCAGCGAGTTCGGTATGGGCGACCGTTTTCTGTATCTCTTCCGAGACGATGTTTTCGATATCGACGGCGCCGCTGCCCGCGAGCGACATGGCGGTCGCATCGACGTCGAGCGCTATCGTCGGCGAACGTCCGGCGAGCAAATCCTTTTCGAAGCTGGAAGGGATCTCGAGCACGAAAACGAATTTTCCCTTGTCCATGCCGCTCGACGCCTCGGCGGGCGTCACCGTCACCGCCTCCTTGAAAAAAGGCGGCAGAAGCGCCAGCCGTATCTGGCGCGATAGTTCGGAGTGATCGTCATCGACCACGGCGACCGCCGCATTCGACACCTCGGTCTTGGCGCCGGTCGAAATCGAATAGATGGCGAAGCTGAAAATATAGACGACGAGAATCAGGAGAACGGGATCGGCGAGAAAGCTCCGCAGTTCCTTGTAGGAGAGACGAGCGACATTTCTGATGAGGTGCAGCATGTCAGGCCTCCTGCTTGCGGAGGAAGATGCGCGCCATCGTCGTATAGATCAGCGCGAAAAAGACGAGCATGAGCGCAGGCTGCCAGAGATCGGCAAAACCCAGACCCTTTGTGAAGACGCCGATGTTGACCTGTTGAAACCAGCTCGACGGAAAGGCCAGCCCGATGGCGCGTCCCGCGCCCGTCAGCGAAGAGACCGGCACGAGGAGACCCGAAAAATTGACCGCGGGAATCATCGCCGTCACCGCCGTGGCGAACATCGCGGAGACCTGCGTGTTGGTGAATGTCGAAACGAAAATGCCGTAACCCGTCGTCGCAACGACGTAGAGCAGGGCACCGATAAAGAGGAGGGGCATCGATCCCTTCACAGGCACGCCGAACAGAAAGAATGCAAGCGCCAGCAATGTCAGGAAGTTTATGTAGGCCAGCACGACATAGGGCGCCTGCTTGCCGAGCAGGAATTCGAGACGCGTCACGGGCGTGGAGCGAAAGTTGGCGATCGATCCATACTCCTTTTCGCGCACGACGCCGACGGCCGTCAGCATCGCCGGAATGAGGATCAGGATCAGGGTGAAAACGGTCGGCACGATGGCATAGACGCTCTCGAAGGCTTGATTGTATCGCGTACGATTCTCGATGTTGAAGAGCGTCGTCGTCTTCTGTCCTTCATAGAGCTGCGCGACATATTTTTGCGAGATGCCGCTCAGATAACCGATGGTGGTTTCCGCCCGGAAGGGATTGGCGCCATCCACGAGAACGTCGATCTCCGGCTGGCGGCCGCGCCGGAGGTCTCGCCCAAAGCCTTCTGGAATTTCGATTCCAAGCGCGATCTTGCCGCCCTTGAGCTTCTTGAGAAGCTCGTCCTCCGTCTTCGAGACGGCGCGCGCCTCGAAATACCGCGACCCTTCGAATTGCTCGAGCAACGCCCGGCTCTCCGGCGACCGATCCTGATCGAGAACGCTGTAGGCGAGGTTTTCGACATCGAAGGAAATGCCATAGCCGAATGTCAACATCAGGATGACGGGTCCGACCAGAGCGAAGGTCAAGCGGATGGGATCCCGCAAGATCTCCGTCGTCTCGCGGCGGGCATAGGCCCAAAGCCGACGCCAGTCGAAATGTCGTCCCGACGGCGGAGCGCTCTCCTCGCCGATGATCGTGCCGTCGGCGATGTTTTCCTCCGCCGCCGCGGTCGGGCCGCCGGCCTCGCGGAGATAATCGATGAAAGCGTCTTCGAGAGTCGCGGCGTGACGCGCCTCCACAAGCGTCCGCGGCTCGCCCACGGCCAGCACCTTGCCCGCGTGCATCAGCGAAATGCGATCGCATCTCTCCGCTTCGTTCATGAAATGCGTCGAGATGAAGATCGTCACCTTCTGGTTGCGCGAGAGATCGATCAGATAGCGCCAGAACTGGTCGCGCATGATCGGATCGACGCCGGAGGTCGGCTCGTCGAGAATCAGGACTTCGGGCCGATGGATGACTGCGACCGCGAGCTGCAGGCGTTGGCGAATGCCGAGCGGCAGGCTATCCGGGTTCTGGTCGGCAACATCCGAGAGATCGAAGCTTCGCAGCATTTCTTCGATGCGGGGACCCACCTGATCGCTCGGGAGTTCGAAGAGCTTGGCATGCAGATCGAGATTCTGCCGGACGCTCAGTTCCGAATAGAGCGAGAAGGATTGCGACATGTAGCCAACACGTCGGCGGGTTTCCATGTCGCGGGCGTCGAGAGTTTCGCCGAAGAGCCGCGCCTCACCCTCCGTCGCCGGCAGAAGACCTGTCAGCATCTTCATGGTGGTCGTCTTGCCGCAACCGTTCGAGCCGAGAAAGCCGAATATCTCGCCGCGCTCGATCGCGAAACTCACGTGATCCACCGCGACGAAATCGCCGAAGCGGCAAGTCAGGTCCTTCGCCTCGATCGCCGGCACGCCATCGCCGTCATGCCGCGGCGGCACCACGACAGGAACATGCTGCGCGCGCAACTCTTCCGGCAGGAGCGCAATGAAAGCTCCCTCGAGCGTCGCCTCTCCGGTCTGCGCTTTCAGTTCGGCGGGGCTGCCGAAGCCGATCAGCTTGCCGGCGTTC
>CAISYL010000032.1 GCA_903889655.1 uncultured Alphaproteobacteria bacterium
CCTGACGGAGGGCAAGGCGGACATGAAAATCAGGACGATCGAGCCGAAGATGAACAAGCCTTCCTGAGCCTCGCGGGACATCCGCCGTCTTTGACTATGGAAAGATGGCTCGGGAATTACATAAGGTTCATGAGGGCGGCGTCATGAAGTTCCCGTCATTTATTCCTGTGACGTCTGCGGACAAATTCCCATCATTCTTCAAACAAACTGATCCTGTCTTCTCTATGTCGCCGACCGAATGAACGGCGGGAACGAAACAGGAGACCGATATGTTGACCAACCGCAAGACGCTGATGGCAGCCGCCTTCCTCACCCTCGCACCGACGCTCGCCTTCGCCGCGACGCCGTCGACATCGGGCGCCGCGCCGGCTAAGCCCGCCGCCGCCCAGACCCATGTCGTGAAGACGCATGTGACGAAGACCTCGGCCGTCAAGAAGCATAAGCCGATGGCGTCGAAGATGAAGCATCAGGCGAAGTTCACCAAGAAGACCGCCGCGAAGAAACCGGACGCGAAGAAGTCCTGACGCACCGCGGCGCTCGATCCT
Organism: uncultured Alphaproteobacteria bacterium; assembly: GCA_903889655.1. GTDB lineage: Bacteria > Pseudomonadota > Alphaproteobacteria > Parvibaculales > Parvibaculaceae > Parvibaculum. The sequence continues at coordinate 546 of CAISYL010000032.1, forward strand.
CATGCGGGGCTCCCCCACTCCGGCATGAGGGTCGAGCCCGCCGCCGTTCACGGACGGTTCAGCTTTATGCGCTAGTCTGGTTCGTGCCGGGCGGATTTCCGGCAGGTATGTGAAGTGCCTTGGGCTGAGCCCCGGAAGCGCCAGACGCCCCGGCCTATCTCCAGCCTCATTGAGTTCGGCCCGCCGTCTCGCCCCCCGGGACGCGGGCCGTTTTCATGTCCGGCCCGCTCTCACGCCGGATCGTGACAGACCGCCTCGACATTGTAACCGTCGGGATCGAGCACGAACGCGCCATAGTAATTCGGATGGTAATGCGGCCTGACGCCCGGCCCGCCATTGTCGCGGCCGCCCGCCGCCATCGCCGCCTTGTAGAAGGCATCGACGGCCGCCCGGCTCTCCGCGCGAAAGCAGAGATGGATCTTGGGCGAAACCTTGCCCGCCCCGTCGATCCAGAAGTCGGGCTTCGGCGCGACACCGAAGCCACCGACGCCGATGCCGCCCGTATGCTCCTTCGGAACCTCCATCAGCAGCGCATAGCCTAGAGGCTTCAGCGCCTTCTCGTAAAAGGCGCGCGATGTCTCATAGTCCGTCACACTGACGCCGACGTGATCGAGCATGATCTCCTCCTCATTTGCGTGAGCAACGCTCCGGGTGCAGCATAGGCGCGAGCCCCGATGCCGGACAACACGCTCGGCGGGCGCCACCGGATCATCGGGAGACCTGCAATGCCGGCCTATCGTCTCGCCATTGTCGCCGCGCTCTGCCTCGCCCTCGCCGGCTGTTTCATCAGCAAGACGCCGCTCTTCGGCCCCGCCGATGCCGATTACCCGATCGCGGATGGCGCGCGCTTCATGGCCTACAAGCTCGACGATGGCGGACGGCGCACCGCCGACGCGCCGCGCCACGTCGTCGTCACGCGCAAGGGCAGCGATTATCTCTACACGATCGACGGCGAAGACCCGGTCGCGGGCCTTCTGGACGATATCGGCAATGGAGATTTCATCGGCCTCGCCCGCGATCCGACGAAACCCGGCGAAGTGATGTATGGCCTCTTCCGGAAACATGGCGAAGGCTGGCTCCGCTATTCACCCAATTGCAGCGACTTCGCGCGCGCGGCCGCAAAACATGGGCAAAGCCGCGAAACCTTCAACATCACGCCAAGCGGCAATGACTGCGCCTTCGCGTCCTATGCCGATTTGAAGAAGGCGATGACGGCCCTGACTGAATACGCTGCGCCGGACGTCGAATATGTGAAGGAGTGAGGGAATAAGACGCGCTCCATCCGCACAAACAAAAAGGCCGCTCATGACGAGCGGCCTTTTCGATTCGATACAGCAGGAGCCTACGCCCGTTCGACCATCATCTGCTTGATCTCGGCAATCGCCTTCGCCGGATTGAGGCCCTTGGGGCAGGTCTTCGCGCAGTTCATGATGGTGTGGCAGCGATAGAGCTTGAACGGGTCCTCAAGGAAATCGAGGCGCTCGGTCGTATTCTGGTCGCGGCTGTCGGCGAGCCAGCGATAGGCCTGCAGCAGCGCGGCCGGCCCGAGATAGCGGTCGCCGTTCCACCAGTAGGACGGGCACGAGGTCGAGCAGCAGGCACAGAGAATGCACTCGTAAAGCCCGTCGAGCTTCTCGCGGTCTTCATGCGTCTGCAGCCATTCCTTCTTCGGCTCCTCGGTCTTCGTCTGAAGCCAGGGCTCGATCGAAGCGTGCTGCGCGTAAAAGGTCGTGAGGTCGGGCACGAGATCCTTCACCACCGGCATGTGCGGCAGCGGATAGATCGCGACGTCGCCTTTGATCTCCGCGATGCCCTTGGTGCAGGCCAGCGTGTTGGCGCCGTCGATGTTCATCGCGCAGGAGCCGCAGATGCCTTCGCGGCAGGAGCGGCGGAAGGTCAGCGTCTGGTCGACTTCGTTCTTGATCTTGATGAGCGCGTCGAGAACCATCGGCCCGCATTTGTCGAGATCGACCTCATAGGTGTCGATGCGCGGATTCTGGTTGTCGTCGGGCGACCAGCGATAGATGCGGAACCGCTTCACGCGGGTCGCACCCTCCGCCTTGAAGGTCTTGCCTTCGGTGGGCCTGGAATTCTTCGGCAGATTGAATTGGACCATGATCGGACCCTTTACGCGCCAACGCGGAGAACGCCAAAACTCGAGGCGTCAGTACACGCGCGCCTTCGGCTTGATATATTCGATGTCGTTCGAGAGCGTGTAGGTGTGGACCGGGCGATAGTCGACGGACGGCTTGCCCGTCTTGGTATCGACCCAGCACAGCGTGTGCTTCATCCAGTTTTCGTCGTCGCGGTTCGGGAAATCTTCGCGGGCATGGGCGCCGCGGCTTTCCTGGCGGCCGACCGCGCCCTCGACGGTGGCGATGGCCTGGACGATCAGATTGTCGAATTCGAGCGTCTCGATGAGATCGGAATTCCAGATCATCGAGCGGTCCGAGACGCGGATTTCCGGACGGCGCGCAAAGACTTCGGCGATGCGCTTGCGGCCCTGTTCCAGCACCTCGCCGGTGCGGAAGACGGCGACGTCTTCCTGCATCGCGCGCTGCATCTGGAGACGCAGTTCCGCCGTCGGCGTCTTGCCCTTGGCGTTGCGGAAATGATCGAGGCGTGCGATCGCCTCGTCGCCGGCGCCCTTCGGCAGTTCGGGCTTCGCCTTGTCCTTCAGGAGTTCGGCGGCCCGGATGCCGGCGGCGCGGCCGAAGACCACGAGGTCGATCAGCGAGTTGGAGCCGAGGCGGTTCGCGCCATGCACCGACACGCAGGCCGCTTCGCCGATCGCCATCAGGCCCGGCACGACCGTGTCCGGATTGCCGTCGGTCAGCGTCAGCACCTCGCCGTGATAATTGGTCGGGATGCCGCCCATGTTGTAATGGACGGTCGGCAGCACCGGGATCGGCTCCTTGGTCACGTCGACGCCGGCGAAGATGCGCGCCGATTCCGAAATGCCGGGCAGACGCTCGGCAAGGATCTTCGGATCGAGATGGTCGAGGTGAAGGAAGATGTGGTCCTTGTGCGGGCCCACGCCGCGGCCTTCGCGGATTTCGATGGTCATGGCGCGGCTGACGACGTCGCGCGACGCGAGGTCCTTCGCCGACGGCGCATAGCGTTCCATGAAGCGCTCGCCTTCGGAATTGACGAGATAGCCGCCTTCGCCGCGCGAGCCTTCGGTGATGAGGCAGCCCGAACCGTAGATGCCGGTCGGATGGAACTGTACGAACTCCATGTCCTGGAGCGGCAGGCCCGCGCGCAGCACCATCGCATTGCCGTCGCCAGTGCAGGTATGGGCGGAGGTCGCCGAGAAATAGGCGCGGCCGTAACCGCCGGTGGCGAGGATCACGATGCTGGAACGGAAGCGGTGGATTTCGCCCGTCGCCATGTCGAGCGCGACGACGCCGACGCACTTGCCACCATCCATGATGAGGTCGATGGCGAAATACTCGATGAAGAATTCCGCCTTGTGGCGCACCGACTGGCCGTAAAGCGTATGCAGCATCGCATGGCCGGTGCGGTCGGCGGCGGCGCAGGTGCGCTGCGCGATGCCTTCGCCGAAATTGGTCGTCATGCCGCCGAAGGGGCGCTGATAGATCTTGCCTTCCTCGGTGCGGCTGAAGGGCACGCCGAAATGCTCAAGCTCGTAGACGGCATCGGGCGCATGGCGGCAGAGATATTCGATTGCATCCTGGTCGCCGAGCCAGTCCGAACCCTTGACGGTGTCGTACATGTGCCAGCGCCAGTCGTCCGGGCCCATATTGCCGAGCGAGGCGGCGACGCCGCCCTGCGCCGCGACCGTGTGGCTGCGCGTCGGAAACACCTTGGTGATGTTGGCCGTCTTGAGGCCGCGCTCGACGCAGCCGAGCGTCGCGCGGAGGCCGGCGCCGCCGGCACCCACCACCACGACATCGAAGGTGTGATCGTTGAAGCTGTAGCTGGCCGTCATGGGACTAACTTTCGAGCCGTGTTCAGAAGCCGATGAGAATTTTCAGCGCCGCATAGATGCTGGCGAGGCCGACGGCGACGCAGAAGAGGATGTTGGCCGTCAGGGCCAGCACATGGAAGAAACGACCATGCACGTAATCCTCGATGACCTCGCCCATGCCGACGCGCATGTGAAGCACCGCCGAGACGATGGTCAGGATGACGAGGAACGAGACGATCGGATTGCCGAGATAATGCCGCGCGGTCTCATAATCGGCGCCCGACAGCGCGAGGAGCAGAGCGATCAGGAAGAGCGCGAGCGGGATCAATGCCAGGGCCGTCGTGCGCTGGCGGCGGAAATCGCGCGTCGCGGATTTCATCGGTCCACGCGGAGTTGAACTGGAAGCGGCCATCAGAGCACTCCACGCAGAGAGAAGGCGAGCGCCCAGACGCCGACCGAGGCGACGAAGCCGAGTACAGCCGCGCCCCAGCTCATGATGTCGGCGTTGCGAAGCTCGAAGCCGCGGATGTTGTCCCACACCAGATAGCGCATGCCGCTGAAGAGGTGATGGAGCAGCGCCCAGGTAAAGCCGAAGAGCACGAGCTGGCCGAACCAGGAGCCGGCGACCGACTGGAAGAGATTGTAATAATCGGGCCCGAGGGCGGCGGAGAGGAGCCAGGCCGCGAGCAGCAGCGTGCCCGCATAAAGCCCGATCCCGGTGATGCGATGGATGATCGACATCGCCATGGTGATCGTGAACCGGTAAATCTGAAGGTGCGGCGAAAGCGGCCGCCCGGCCTGTCGCGTCTCTGCCATTCGAAGGGTCCCCGAAAAGGGTCAGCGGGTGGGGTTGCGATCTGTTGTTTATCCCCTGCTTTGGCCGAAGGCAAATGCGGAAGCAACCGCGGAAAAGCCGGAGCCGGGCGCATTATTTCATGCGAATCGTTCTCAATACCGGATCAGACCGGAAGCGGGCTGCATGACGCTCCGGGCCCGCCCGTTTGCGCAGCGTCGCTTTGAACTGCGGGATCAGAAGGCGATGTCGGGAACGCCGAAACCGATATCGAGCCAGTGCCAGACTTCGGAATGCTCGACCCGGTCCACCATCGGACGGGGCGCCATCGGCACGAGTTCGAAATTCACATAAACGACGATGTGGTCGGCTTTGCCCATGCCCTTCGAAATCGGCAGGATCGTATATTCGTAAGGCATCGTGCCGCCATCGGCGATCTGGGCCGGCGTGCTCTGCCAAAGGCCGCAGGGCTGCTCCAGACAGGCGATGACGCTGTCATAGGCGAGCGTCTTGATCGCCGGGTCGACGAGATCGAGGTAGTCGAGGCCCGTCAGGTCGGCCTTGAAGAAATCGAAGAAGCCAGAACCGACAAGTCGCAGCGGCAAGGAGAGGCCATGCCGATCCGGCTCGATGATGGCGAGCCACCGCGCGAATTTTGCAAAACGCTTGAGATCGATTCCGCTGCGATCCGGAATGTCGGCGCCCGCACGGGCGCCCTCCCAGGCTTCCTCGAAGGCGATGCTTTCCTCCGAGCGCAGAATTCCGCCCTCTGCAGGTTCATTGGAAGCTTTTTTTGTCGCAGAGAAAAACATGGGCGCCCATCCGCATGAAATCCTGCCGATCCTAGCGGAGCGCTCCTAAACGAAAAATGAAGAGTTCAGCGTCGCGGCATCAACACCCAGTAATCGAGATCGAGAATGACGCCATCGGCGTAGCCTTTCTCGAGCGCGCCGGGGAAATTCGCGCAAGGCAAATCCTTCGTCGCGATGGTCCTGAGCCTCAGCGCCCCGAGATCCTCGCGACCTTCCAGCGGGGCTTTCGCCAGCACTTCCGACCAGGCGAAAATCGTATTGCCCGCAAAACAGGGCGCAACGTGCCGCCCGCCATTGATCGCGGCGACGAGCACGGCATTGCCGAGCCCGTTGAAGCTGAGCGCCCGCGCCAGCGAGATCACATGGCCGCCATAGATGAGGCGACGGCCGAAACGGCCCTGACCTTCCGTGAACTGGTTGAAATGAACCTTGGCCGTGTTCTGGTAGAGGCGCGTCGCCATCATGTGTTCGGCTTCCTCGATCGTCACGCCGTCGACATGATCGATCTTCTCGCCTGGCTCGTAATCGTCCCAGAGGTGCGGAGAGCCGGAGGCGACGGTATCGAAGCCCTTGAAACTCGTGCCCTGAGGCGCAAAGAGGCTCTTCGGATCGACGACGGCGCCGAGATTGGGCACATCGGTTTCCGGCGCTGGCGAAGCCTTGTCGCGCTTGCGCACCATCACCCAGCGCACGTAATCGATGACGATCTCGTCCTTCTGGTTGCGCCCCGTCGAACGCACATAGACGACGCCGGTCGCCCCGTCGGAATTTTCCTTGAGGCCGATCACCTTCGAAATGGTCGACAGCGTGTCGCCGGGGAAAATCGGGCGATGGAAGCGGCAATCCGCGTAGCCCAGATTGGCGACAGCGTTCAGCGAAACATCGGGCACCGTCTTGCCGAAGACGACGTGAAACGCCAGCAGATCGTCGATGGGCGATTGGCTGTAGCCTGCCTGCCGCGCCACCTCGTCCGACGACTGAAGCGAGAAGCGCGACCCGAACAGTGCCTGATAAAGCGCCCGGTCGCCTTCGCTCAGCGTGCGCGGCGTCGCGTGATGCAGAACCTGCCCGACCTTGAAATCCTCGAAGAAGTTTCCGGCATTGGTCTTGGTCATGCCTCAAGCTCCGCGATGGCGTCGGCGATGGCGACGGTGCGCTTCGCGATCTCGGCATGCAGGATCTCGACCATGCGTCCGTCGACCTTGAGCACACCCTTGCCCTTGTTCTCGACCGCTTCGAAAGCCTCGATGGTCTTGCGCGCGAAGGCGACCGTTTCGGGATCGGGCGAGAAGATCGTGTTGCAGGGTGCGACCTGCGAGGGATGGATCAGCGTCTTGCCGTCGAAGCCCATGTCGCGGCCCTGTTCGCAGATGGCGGCGAAGCCTTCTTCGTTCTTGATATCGTTATAGACGCCATCCAGCGCGACGATGCCATAGGCCCGCGCCGCAACGATGGAAAGACCCAAGGATGTCAGCATCGGAATGCGGTCGGCGGTATGCGCGGCGCGGAGTTCCTTTGCGATATCGTTGGTGCCCATCACCCAGACCGACATGCGCGAGCGCGGCTCCTGCGCTTTCGCCGCGATCGACTGGATGTTGAGGATCGCGAGCGGCGTCTCGATCATGCACCAGAGCCGGAGCTTCGGATCGGCGCCCGCCTGCGTCAGCGCGGTCTCGGCGCGCGCGACGTCTTCCGCCGAATTGATCTTCGGCACGAGGATCGCGTCAGGCTTCGCCGCGACCGCGGCCTTGATGTCCTCGATGCCCCAGGGCGTGTCGAGCCCGTTCACACGAATGACAATTTCGCGTTTGCCATAACCGCCCTGTGTGACCGCATGGATCACTTGCGTACGCGCCTCTTCCTTCGCGTCCGGCGCTACGGCATCCTCCAGATCGAGGATCAGCGCATCGGCGGGAATCTCGCGTGCCTTCTCCATCGCCCGGGCATTGGACCCGGGCATGTAGAGCACGCTGCGGCGTGGGCGGGCGGTCACATCGGCCATTTGTCTCTCCAACGTCAGAACTCTCTCGCGACAGCGAAGCGGACACTATAAACCTTGGGCGGGACTGTGAAGCGGTTTCGGGGGCCGACGATAATGAGGAGCAGGAATGGCGATCCTTTCCATCTCGAGCCAGGTCGTCTATGGCGCGGTTGGCAATTCGGCATCGGCCTTCGCAATGGAGCGGCTCGGCCACGAAGTCTGGGAAGTGCCGACGGTGCTGCTCGCCCATCATCCGGGCTACGGCAAATATGAGGGCGGCCCCCTCGACGCCGAGCTGATCGCGGGCCTGGTCCGCGCCCTCGACGAACGCGGCTGGCTGAAACGCTGCGACGCCGTGATCTCGGGCTACCTCGCCGAGCCAGGCCAGGCCGACGCGGTCGCCGACGCGGTCGAGCGGGTGAAGACGGCCAACCCGGATGCCCTTTATCTATGCGATCCGATCATCGGCGACGAGAGCGGCACCTATGTGAGCCCCGAAGTCGAGGCCGCCCAGAGCGAGCTTGTGCATCGCGCCGACATCGCCACGCCGAACTGGTTCGAGTTCAGCCGCCTGATCGGCGAGACGCCCCCGGATGTCCGCACCGCGATCCCGCTCGCGCGAAAGCTCGGACCGAAGATCGTCGCCATCACCTCCGCTCCGGCTTCGGTCGGCCGCATTTCCTGCCTCGCCGTCGAGGCCAAACGCAGCTATCGCGCCGAGACGGTGAAGCACATGCCGGCGAATGGCGACGCCGTTCCGAAAGGCACCGGCGATCTCTTTGCCGCCGTCTTTCTGGCGCGTCTGCTCACGGGCGTCGCGATGCCCCAGGCTCTGGCGCGTGCCGCCGCGTCTGCGGCTGCCCTCGTCAAATCGAGTGTCGAGGCGGGAAGATCGGAACTCGCGCTCGCCCGCGATCAGGGCATGATCTGGGATCCGGGCCTCCTGCCGAATATCGAGATCATCAACAGCTAGCTTGCGAGCGCCCGCGCCGGGAGCACGACGCGCGTATGCGGCATGCGGATGGTGATGGCCGTGCCCTGTCCGGGCTCGGACTCTATCGCGAGCGTCGCGCCGTGCATGCGCGCCAGCGCCCGCGTCAGCGGCAGGCCGAGCCCCGTTCCCTCGGCAGAGAACACCGTGCTGTCCTGCGCGATCTGGCGGAAGGGTTCGAGCGCCAGCGGAATGTCGGCCGCCGCGATGCCGACGCCCGTATCGCGAACGCTGAGCGCCAGCCGGTTGTCCGGCTCGAGCACCGCCGAAAGATCGATGCGCCCGCCGGCCGGCGTGAACTTCACCGCGTTCGAAACCAGATTGAGCATCATCTGCTTCAGCGCCCGCTTGTCGGCGAGAAGCGGCGGCAGGGCGGGCGAGATCGTCACCGTGAAGGCGAGCCCGGCATCCTCGGCCCGGTGGCGCATCATGCGCTCGCAGCCCGCCAGAACATCGGCGACGTCGAGTTCCTCTTCATAGAGATCGTAGCGGTTCGCCTCGATTTTCGAGAGATCGAGAATGTCGTTGATGAGGCTCAGAAGATGGCTCGACGACCGGTGGATGTCGCCGATGTAATCCTTGTAGCGCTCGTTCTCGACGGGCCCGAAGAGCTGCATGTTGATGACTTCGGAAAAGCCGATGATCGCGTTGAGCGGTGTGCGGAGCTCATGGCTCATATTGGCGAGAAACTGCGACTTCGAGGCGTTGGCGACTTCGGCGGCGTCGCGCGCGTCGCGCAGTTCCTTCGCCGTGCGTTCGCGCTCGTCGACCTCGCGGTTGAATTTCTGCAGCACGAGATTGTAGCGCTGCGCGATTTCGCCGGCCTCGGTGAAAGGCTCGACCGGTACCGGCTTTGAAAAATCGCCGCGCGCCGCCTGCTCTTCCATCGCGCCCAGCACGTCGAGAAGCGCGCTCGACGCGCCATGTTCCGAGACGTTGAGGCCGACATGCTCGGCGGCCGGCGTCACCCGCAGGGGGATCAGCCGATTGATCAGCGAGAGCACGGCATAGGCCGTGCCAAAAGCAAAGAGCCCCGCCGCCGAAACGCCGATGAGCTGAACGCCGAACTGCTCGGTCCGGGTGAGCTTCATCGGGAAAAGCGCCGGATCGCCGAAGAGCGCCACGGCAAGCGTGCCCCAGACGCCGCCGGCGAGATGTACCGGCACCGCGCCGACCGCATCGTCGATCTCCCACCGATCGAGAAGTTCCGTCGCGACGTAGCTGACGATGCCGCCGATCGCGCCGATAAGCGCCGCCGCCGCCATGTTGACCATGTCGGACGACGCCGTGATCGCGACGAGCCCGGCGAGGACGCCGTTGAGTGTCGCCCCGACATCGGGCAGCCGGTTGCGCATCCAGCTCGTAATGATGATGGTGAAGCCGCCCGCGCCGGCCGCGAGCATCGTATGGACGAGGACAAGCGGTACCTTGGCGTTGAGCGCATAGGTCGAGCCGCCATTGAAGCCGAGCCAGCCGGCCCAGAGAATGAACATGCCGAGCACGGCCATCGGCATATCGTGGCCTTCGATGGCTTTCCCGCCGGGGCCGAAGCGGCCGATACGCGGCCCGATGACGAGAACGGCGGCCAGCGCGGTCCAGCCGCCGATGCTGTGGACGACGCTTGCGCCGGCGAAGTCGACGAAACCCAGCTCCTCGAGCCAGCCCTTGCCGCCCAGGCCGAAGACCCCGCCCCAGACCCAGTGGCCGAAGACGGGATAGATCAGCGTCGACAGGATGCCAGCCGTCAGCACATAGCCGAGGAAACTCATGCGTTCGGCGACGGCACCCGAGACGATGGTGGTCGCAGTCGCGCAGAAGGTGAGCTGGAAGAGGAAGAAGGCATAGTTCCAGGCCACAGCATTCGTCAGATGCGCCGGGTCTTCGATCGCGAAATTGGTCAGCCCGAAGCCGCCCCATTCGCTGGCCCCGAACATCAGGCCGAAGCCGACGATCCAGTAGCCGAGCGCCGAGATGCAGACGTCGGCGATCTTTTTGACCGCCACGTTGACCGAATTCTTGGCCCTCACCAGACCTGTCTCGAGACAGGTAAAGCCCGCCTGCATCAGCAGGACGAGAACCGCGCTGAACAGGATCCAAGCCGTATCGATCGGCTGCGCCGCGCTACCCACCGGCTACCCCAGACTGGAATTTCAATTTCTCCATCGTGGGTGCGTAAAGGTTAAATTGCTCCCAATACGGAGCAAAAACCGCCGGAAATCCGCGCAAAAAAACCCGGCAAAGGTTTCCCCCGCCGGGTCGATCGCACAGGAAATGTGCAGCCTGCCTAATCAGGCAGCTTTCTTCAGGTAGCGCGAGCCGAGAATTTCCGCGATCTGGACCGCATTGAGCGCCGCGCCCTTCCTGAGATTGTCGGAAACGACCCAGATGGCGAGGCCGTTATCGACGGTCGGGTCGGTGCGGATGCGGCTGATATAGGTCGCGAAGTCGCCGACGCATTCGAGCGGCGTGACGTAACCGCCATCCTCGCGCTTGTCGACGACGAGGCAGCCCGGCGCCTCGCGCAGGATTTCGCGCGCCTCTTCATCCGAAATCGGGTTCTCGAATTCGATGTTGATCGCCTCGGAATGGCCGACGAAAACCGGCACGCGCACGCAGGTTGCGGTCAGCTTGATCTTGGGATCGAGGATCTTCTTCGTCTCGACCATCATCTTCCATTCTTCCTTCGTGTAGCCATCCTCCATGAAGACGTCGATATGGGGAATGACGTTGAAGGCGATCTGCTTGGTGAATTTGCGCGTCTCGACCGGATCGTTGACATAGATGGCGCGCGTCTGTTCGAAGAGTTCGTCCATGCCATCCTTGCCGGCGCCGGAGGTCGACTGATAGGTCGAGACGACGACGCGCTTGATCGTCGCGACGTCGTGCAAGGGCTTCAGCGCGACGACCATCTGCGCCGTCGAACAGTTCGGATTGGCGATGATCATCTTCTTCGTATAGCCCGCGATCGCCGCCGCATTCACTTCCGGCACGATCAGCGGCACGTCGGGGTCCATGCGGAACTTCGACGAATTGTCGATGACGACGCAGCCCGCCGCCGTAATGCGCGGCGACCATTCGGCGGCGACCGTCGAACCCGCCGACATCAGGCAGATGTCGGTGCCGGCGAAATCGTAATTCTCCAGCGCCTTCACCTTCAGGATCCTGTCGCCATAGGAAACTTCCGTCCCCTGGCTCCGTCGCGAGGCGAGCGCGACGACCTCGTCGGCCGGGAACTCCCGCTCGGCGAGGATGTTCAGCATCTCGCGGCCCACATTGCCCGTGGCACCGACGACGGCGACTTTGTAACCCATAGCTATTCTCCTGACGGCTTAAGCGTTCAGCCTGTCGAGTTCCTTGAGGATCGCGTCGCCCATCGCGACCGTTCCGATTTTCGTCATGCCTGGCTGCATGATGTCACCGGTGCGAAGCCCGTTCGCGAGCACCGCATCGACCGCCTTTTCAAGAAGGTCCGCGCAGGCCCCGCGATCGAAGGTGTAACGCAGCGCCATCGCGAAAGAGAGGATCGAGGCGATCGGATTGGCGGCGCCCGTTCCTGCGATGTCGGGCGCCGATCCATGCACCGGCTCGTACATCGCGTTCGCCTTGCCGTTCGCGTCCTTCGCGCCGAGCGACGCCGACGGCAGCATGCCGAGCGAGCCCGTCAGCATCGAGGCGATGTCCGAAAGCACGTCGCCGAACAGATTGTCGGTGACGATGACGTCGAACTGCTTCGGGTTGCGCACGAGCTGCATGGCGCAATTGTCGGCCAGCATGTTTTCGAGCTTTACGTCGGAAAACTTCTCCTTGTGAAGCTTCGCGACTTCCTCGAACCACAGCACGCCCGTCTTCATGACGTTGCGCTTCTCGACCGACATGACGCGGTTGCCGCGCTTGCGGGCGAGATCGAAGGCGACTTCCGCGATACGGCGGATTTCGCTGGTCGTATAGACCTGCGTATCGACGCCGCGGCGTTCGCCGTTGCCGAGATCGGTGATTTCCTTCGGCTCGCCAAAATAGACGCCGCCGGTCAGCTCGCGCACGATCATGATGTCGAGGCCTTCGACGATCTCGCGCTTCAGCGACGAGGCATCGGCGAGCGCCGCAAAGCAGAGCGCGGGCCTGAGATTGGCGAAGAGCTCGAGATCCTTCCTGAGCCGCAGCAGGCCCGCTTCCGGGCGACCTTCGTAAGGCACGTTATCCCACTTCGGGCCGCCGACCGCGCCGAGGAAAACGGCATCCGCCGCCTTCGCCTTCGCGACGGTTTCGTCGGTCACCGCGACGCCGTGCTTGTCGTAGCAGCAGCCCCCGACGAGCTCATGCTCGACGACCACTTCGAACTTGCGGTTCTTGCCGTACCAGCCGATGACGCGCTCGACTTCGCCCATGACTTCCGGGCCGATACCGTCGCCCGCCACGATCAGGATTTTCTTGGTCATCTCGTTCTTTCTCATCGTCATTGCCGGGCTTGACCCGGCAATCCAGGATCACTTGCGCCGTGCGTATCGCTCTGGATGCCCGTGTCGAGCACGGGCACGACAAAAGGGTTTACAGCCAGGGCTGCTCCGCCGCGTGGCGCTTCTCATAGGTCGCGATGGTGTCGACCTTCTTCAGCGTCAGGCCCACGCCGTCGAGCCCCTCGAGCATGCAATGCTTGCGGAAGGGATCGATGTCGAACTTGATCACTCCGCCATCCGGCCCGCGGATCTCCTGCGCTTCGAGGTCGATGGTAACGACCGCGTTCGATCCTCGCTCGGCATCGTCCATCAGCTTGTCGACCTCGGACTGCGGCAGCACGATCGGCAGGATGCCGTTCTGGAAACAGTTGTTGTAGAAAATGTCGGCAAAGCTCGCCGCGATGACGCAGCGAATGCCGAAATCGACCAGCGCCCATGGCGCATGTTCGCGGCTCGAGCCGCAGCCGAAATTCTCGCCGGTGACGAGGATCTGCGCGTTGCGATAGGCAGGCTTGTTCAGCACGAAGTCCGGCTTCTCGTTGCCCTTCTCGTCATAGCGCATCTCGTCGAAGAGGTTCTTGCCGAGCCCCGTGCGCTTGATCGTCTTCAGGAACTGCTTGGGGATGATCATATCGGTGTCGATATTGATCAGCGGCATCGGCGCCGCGACGCCGGTGAGTTTGTTGAACTTGTCCATTGCCGTTCTCCTCAGTTCATCTCACGCACATCGACGAAGTGCCCGGCGATCGCCGCCGCCGCCGCCATGGCGGGAGAGACGAGATGCGTGCGTCCGCCGCGGCCCTGACGGCCCTCGAAATTGCGGTTGGACGTCGAGGCGCAGCGCTCGCCCGGTGCGAGCTTGTCGGCATTCATCGCAAGGCACATCGAGCAGCCGGGCTCGCGCCATTCGAAACCCGCCTCGACGAAGATCTTGTCGAGGCCTTCGGCTTCCGCCTGCTCCTTCACGAGGCCGGAGCCCGGAACGACCATGGCGTTGACGGTCGACGCGACCTTGCGGCCCTCCTTCAACGCTTTTTGGGCAATCGCCGCCGCCGCGCGCAGATCCTCGATGCGGCCATTGGTGCAGGAGCCGATGAAGACGCGATCGATCTTCACTTCATTGATCGGCGTCCCCGCCGTGAGGCCCATATAGTCGAGCGCGCGCTCGAGCGCATGGCGCTTGCCCTCGTCGGCGACCTTCGCCGGATCGGGAATGCGGTCGGTGATGCGGATGACGTTTTCCGGGCTCGTGCCCCAGGTGATCATCGGCGGCAGGTTGGCGATGTCGAGGTCGATTTCCTTGTCGAAATGCGCGCCCTCGTCCGACGGCAGCGTCTTCCAGTAGGCGACCGCCTTCTCCCAGTTCTCGCCCTTCGGCGCCATCGGCCGGCCCTTGAAATAGGCGAAGGTCTTTTCGTCCGGCGCGATCATGCCGGCGCGCGCGCCCGCTTCGATCGTCATGTTGCAGACGGTCATGCGGCCTTCCATCGAAAGATCGCGGATCGCCTCGCCTGCATATTCGATGACATAGCCCGTGCCGCCCGCCGTGCCGATATGGCCGATGATGGCAAGCGCGATGTCCTTCGCGGTGAACCCCGCCGGCGCCTTGCCGACGACGTTGATGCGCATGTTCTTGGCCTTGGCCTGGATCAGCGTCTGCGTCGCCAGCACATGCTCGACCTCGGACGTGCCGATGCCGTGGGCGAGCGCGCCGAAAGCGCCATGCGTCGAGGTGTGGCTGTCGCCGCAGACGATGGTCGTGCCCGGCAGCGTGAAGCCCTGCTCCGGCCCGACGATATGGACGATGCCCTGGCGCTTGTCGCTCATCTCGAGATATTCGATGCCGAAGGACTTCGCATTGTCGTCGAGCGTCTGCACCTGGATGCGGCTCTCCTCGTCGGCGATGCCCTTGGAGCGGTCGGTCGTCGGCACGTTGTGATCCGCGACGGCCAGCGTCTTGGCCGGCGCGTGAACCTTGCGGCCCGACATGCGCAGGCCTTCGAAAGCCTGCGGGCTCGTCACCTCATGCACGAGATGGCGATCGATATAGAGGAGGCCTGTGCCGTCCTCCTGCATGTCGACGAGATGCGCGTCCCAGATTTTGTCGTACATGGTGCGGGGTGCAGCCATTTTTCTTTCTCCTTTTGCGGGCGCTGCGAGAGCCTGGCCCTCGCGCGCACCGTTCAACGTCATTCAGATAAGAGAGGCGGCCCAAAAACGAAAAGCGGGCATGGGGCCCGAGGCCCCTGCCCGCTTTTTGCGTCTCGTCCAATCGTCTGCCGACGAAATCAGGCGGCGCCGTTCTCTTGCGAGCGGGCTTTGTGGTCCTGCTTCTCGGTAATTCGGGCCGACTTCCCGCGGCGTCCGCGAAGATAGTAGAGCTTCGCGCGGCGAACGCGGCCCTTGCGCACGACCTTGATCGAGTCGACGAGCGGGCTGTAGATCGGGAAGACGCGCTCGACGCCCTCGCCATAGGAAATCTTGCGAACGGTGAAGTTCTCGTTCAGTCCGCCGCCCGAACGCGCGATCACCACGCCTTCATAGGCCTGCAGACGGGAGCGCTCGCCTTCAACGACCTTCACATTGACGATGACCGTATCGCCGGGCGCGAAATCGGGAATCTCCTTACCGCTGGAGAGGCTTCCCATCTGCTCCTGCTCGATCTGCTCAATGATATTCATCGGTTTAAACCTCAGGTATTGAAGGCGCCGGAACTGGACCCCTTTCGGGGCTCTTTTCGGGGAAACCCCGTCCGGAAGCGCGCTTCACTATCACACTTCAATGTCACTGGCGACTGTCTTTGGACCGCAGCTTCAGAAATTTCTCCCAAAGATCGGGTCGCCGTTCCTTCGTTAACGCCTCGGCCATGGCGCGGCGCCAGGCTTTGACCTTCTTGTGGTCCCCGGAGGTCAGAACCGCCGGGATCTCGCGCCCCTCGAAAGACGGGGGCCGCGTATAATGCGGGTATTCAAGAAGCCCGCTCTCGAAACTCTCATCCTCGCCGGATGCCTCCTTGCCCATGACGCCGGGCAAAAGCCTCACGACAGCATCCAGAAGCGCCAGAGCCGCCGGCTCGCCGCCCGACAGGACGAAATCGCCGAGGCTCACCTCTTCGAGCCCACGGGCCTCGATGACCCGCTCGTCGAGCCCCTCGAAACGCCCGCAGAGAAGCGTCACGCCGGCCCCTGACGCCAGCTCCCGGACGCGGGCCTGTGTCAGCGGCGCGCCCCGGGGGCTCAGGTAAATCAAGGGCCTGGAAGCCCCTTCGGCCATCGCCCCGTCGATCGCCGCAGCGACCACGTCGGCCCGCATCACCATGCCCGGACCGCCGCCCGAGGGCGTATCGTCGACCGAACGGTGCCTGTCCGTGGCAAAACCACGAATATCCACCGCTTCGAGCCGCCACGTTCCGGCCTCAAGCGCCCGTCCCGCCAGCGAAATGCCGAGCGGCCCCGGAAACATCTCCGGAAAGAGCGTCAGCACCGTCGCCGTCCAGGCTTGAGGCAAGGGCTCAGCCATTTTCAGCCTCGCCCGCGTCTTCCTCCGCCGGGCCCTCGTCGAAAATGCCGGCGGGCGGATCGATCACGACCCGCTGCCCCGCAATATCGACTTCCGGCACGTTCCCGTCCGTGAAGGGCAGATAGACCGAAGGACCGCCTTCGGCCCGTTCGATCTCCAGAAGATCGCCCGCGCCGAAATTCTCGACCGCGACGACCCGGCCATAGACCACGCCGTCCATGCCCACCGCCGAAAGCCCGATGAGGTCGGCGTGATACCAGCCTTCCTCCTCGTCCATCTCCGGCAGGCGCGCCCGGTCGACAAAGAGCTCAGTGCCGCGCAAGGCTTCCGCCTCGTCGCGATCCGCCACCCCCTCGAGGCGGCAGATCACCGTACCCTTGGCCAGCCCGACCGCCGCGATCTTGAAGCGGCGGCCCGTCCTGGTCTCGACCGGCCCATATCCGGCGACGCCTTTCGGCTCCTCCGTATAGGGCTTCACCCGCACCTCGCCGCGCACGCCATGCGCGCCCACGACGACGCCGAGACAGACTTTCTTCTGCGGGCGATCGGACATGCGCGCGCGGACCGGAGCTTACGCCTCGGCCGGAGCTTCCGCGGCGGCCTTGGCTTCTTCCGCAGCAGCGGCGGCAGCGGCCAGACGCTCCTGCGCCTTCGCCTTGGGCTTGGCCTTTTCCGGGTTGTTCTTGGCCGAACGCTTCACGATGCCGGCGCCGTCGAGGAAACGCTCGACGCGATCGGTCGCCACCGCACCGACCGAGACCCAATGTTTCGCACGCTCGACGTCGAGGACCAGACGGTCCTTGTGGTCCTTCGGCAGCAGCGGATTGAACGTGCCGATCTTCTCGATGAAGCGGCCGTCGCGGGGCGAACGCGTGTCCGCGATCACGATGCGGTAGAAGGGACGCTTCTTGGCGCCGCCACGGGCGAGCCTGATCTTGAGAGCCATGTGTTTTTGCCTTTCAGTGAAACTCGGAAACTTTTGAAACCATGCGCGGAAACTCTCGCGCGAAACTCACTTCTTCTTTTTGCCGCCGGGGAGACCGGGAAGGCCTCCGCCGGGAAAACCGCCGCGGCCGGGAACGCCGGGAAGACCCGGCAGCTTCGGCAACCCGCCTGCGCCGAGACCGGGAAGCCCGCCGGGCATTCCGCCACCGCCCAGACCGCCCGGAGGCAACATGTCCTTCAGCGCATCCGGATTGGCCGCAAGCTCGGGCGGCATCTCCGGCATCCCGCCGCCGAAGAGCTTGCCGAGCAATCCGCCGCCCTTCTGCCGCGCCATGGTCTTCATCATGTCGGCCATCTGCCGGTGCATCTTGAGGAGCCGGTTGATCTCCTGCACCTCGGTGCCGGAGCCCGCCGCGACGCGCCGCTTGCGGCTCGCATTGAGAAGGCCCGGATTGCGCCGCTCTGCCTTGGTCATCGAGGAAATGATCGCGGTCTGGCGCTTCAACACGCTGTCGTCCATATGCGCATTCGCCATCTGCGCCTGCGCTTTCGCGACGCCGGGCAGCATACCGAGCACGCCCTTCATGCCGCCCATGCGCTTCATCTGATTGAGCTGTTCGGCCAGATCGTCGAGGTCGAACTGACCCTTCTTCATCTTGGCGGCGATCTTCTGCGCCTTTTCGGCGTCGATCGTCTCGGCGGCTTTTTCGACGAGGCTGACGACGTCGCCCATGCCGAGAATGCGGCCGGCGACGCGATCCGCCCTGAAGTCTTCCAGTGCGTCGAGCTTTTCGCCGGTGCCGAGCAGCTTGATCGGAACGCCGGTAACCGCTCGCATCGAAAGCGCCGCACCGCCGCGCCCGTCGCCATCCGTCCGTGTCAGGACGATGCCGGTCACGCCGATACGGTCCTTGAACTGCTGCGCGACATTGACCGCATCCTGACCGGTCAGGCTGTCAGCGACGAGAAGCGTCTCATGCGGATGGGCGACGTCGCGCACGTCGGCGACTTCCGCCATCAGCGCTTCGTCGATATGGATGCGGCCCGCCGTGTCGAGCATGACGATGTCGTAGCCGCCGAGCTTCGCGGCCTCGATGGCGCGCCGCGCGATCTGCACCGGCTGCTGGCCGGCGATGATCGGCAGCGTCGCCACGCCGGTCTGCTCGCCGAGGATCTTCAGCTGCTCCTGCGCGGCCGGACGGCGCGTATCGAGCGAGGCCATCAGCACGCGGCGCTTGTCGCGCGCCTCGAAGCGCTTGGCGATCTTCGCGGTCGAGGTGGTTTTGCCGGAGCCCTGAAGACCGACCATCATGATCGCGACGGGTGCCGCCGCCTGCAGCGAGATCGAGCTGTCGCCCGCTCCGCCGAGCATCTCGACCAGTTCGTCATGGACGATCTTGATGACCTGCTGGCCCGGCGTGATCGACTTCAGCACCTCGACGCCGACCGAGCGCGCCTTGACCTTGTCGATGAAATCCTTGACGACCGGCAGCGCGACATCCGCCTCGAGCAGGGCCCGGCGGACTTCACGCAGGGCTTCGTCGACGTCCTTCTCCGAGAGCGCGCCGCGCCCCCTGAGCTTGGAAAAGACGTCGCCGAGACGACCGGTCAGATTTTCGAACATGAGGCTTCCGCCATTCCGTCCAGACAAAGCAAAAATGCACCCGCGAGCGAATATCGCCGGCGGATGTTGACCCGGGCTCGATGCCTCGGGCGGATCGGGGCGTCACAATGTCCCGAAATTCGGGCGGAACCTACGGCTGCGAGGCCCCGGAGTCAACCATGGAGGGGATAACCACAGGGCGCCAACCACGGTCCGCCCAACCGGAGCCGGATCGATCTCGTTCATATGGGGAGCCGTCTCCGCATGGTGAACGGCTCTTTACCTGATTTCTTTATGAGCGGTTAAAGGGCTTGCGCGCAGTGTGGGGATAGTAAGTCTTCAGTAACAGGCACGCCCATGTCCGCGATCACCCCCCCGACCTCCCTCATCACGGCCTACAAGGCCCATGACAGTTCCAGCCAGCGGACCGCCGGTGGCGCGCCACAGGGCCGGGAAGACAAGTTCGGTCCCGCCGTCTCCACGCCGCCCATGTCCGGTGCGACACAGGGTGCGATCCAGCAGGCCGCCCAGACGACCGACCCGCTCACCTATGATCGATCGGGAAAGACCAAAGGCTGATCTAGCCCCGCCCCTTGATCCGGGGCCCCCGCCGCGCCTCCTCGCGCCGCACACGCGCCCGGGCGGCGAGCAGCGAGCCCAGACCGCCCTCATTCTGCGCTTTGTAGTGACCGCCAAGGACACCGAGCGGTTCCAGCGGCCTCGCTCGCGCGCGAAGCCGGGCGTCATCGGGATTGAGCCTTTCTCGTCCTGCCATTTTCATCTTCTCCCTTCGCTGGACGTATCGCCGCTCTCGCGTCCTTGGGGAAACGACGTCAGGGTTAATTCGATCCCCGCAGGCGCTTCAACTTCCGTTAAGGCGCGGCCCCTAGCCTCACGGCATGATCGATGCGCTCAACACCGCCTTCAACGGCATCAGAACCGCCGCCTCGCAAGCCGACGCGGCGGCGAACGACATCGCGCGTGCAGGTGCCGCGGCAAGCAGCGAGACCGGCAGGATCGATCCGGCCGGTCCCGCAGTGATCGACGCGACCGGCTCCCGCCCGCAGGACGACTTGCTGCAAGGCGTCGTCGACCTTCAGCAGGCGGCTCTGAGCTACAAGGCAAATGTGAAAGTGGCGGAAGCGGCGAGCGAGATGGAAAAGACGCTCATCGGCGGCCTTCGTTAGGCCCCCGAGCCCGGCACGCTCCATGCGTCGGCAAAGATCTCGGCGTCATTCTCGGAATTGAAGCAGAACCGGATCGTGTCGCCCCGCGTCTCATAGGTCCAGGCGTGGCCCAGCGCGCCCAGCGTCTTGCGGCACCATTCGGCAACCGGCCCGATGCTGACCGACCTTGCCCTGTCGCGGCTCATCGGCAGATCGACCTTGTAGCCGAAACGCCCGGATGCCTGATCCTCTCTATCGACACTACTCATATCGTCTCGGGCCATGGTGGCCCGCCTCGCCTTGTCATTCATCCGTTAAACGCCGGCACCGGGCGAGGGTTCCACGAACCTATATTTCGCGCTTCGCTGTGAGTGAAATAGCCGTTTTATTCTAGATTTCGTAGAAACATTTCCAGACCGGCCTTGGCAAAGGCCCGCATATTGGCGACGCGATCGTCGGCTCCGGTTCTGATCGTCAGGCTCCGCTCCACCGGTCCGGCAAGCGCAAGACAGGCCGTTCCCGCCGGATCGCCATAGCGGCTTCCGGCCGGTCCCGTAGCGCCGATTTCGGCCAGCGCCCATGTCGAGCCGAACTGGGTGCGCAGCGTATGGCCGAGCAACGCCACGAAGGCTTCGCTCAGCGGCTTCTGGGCCTTGGCCTCGATGATCGTCTCGGCCGGAAGGTCGATCAGAACCTCCCGCGCCTTCTTCGTGTAGACGACCGCGCCGCCGAGGTAATAGGCCGACGCCCCCGGCACCGACAGAAGCGCCGCCGACATCAGCCCTCCGGTCGAGGATTCCGAAACGGCGATGGTTTCGCCGCGCGCCTTCAACAGCGCACCGATCTTCTCGGCCAGGGGAAGCAGGTCTTGCATCGCTAGTTGTGATCCTTGAGCTCGGTGACTTTGTAGAACTCGTCGCGCCAGACAAGATAGAGGAGCCGGGCGGGAATCCGGTAGGCGGTTTCGATCGAATATCGCTGCGATGCATGAATGCGCCAACCCTTCATCCGCGTCGAGAGACGGCCAGGCATCGCATGGGTGGGGTCGGGCTGATGCGCGGCCACAAAGGCGCCTGCCTCTCCGCCTATGGCACGGATGCCGCCCCGTGGCGCCAGAACATAGGCGATCCATCGCGGTCCACCGTAACCGTCGACAGCGGGTCCCTTTGCCAGACGCAGCGCCGCCGTTTCCGCCGCGCGCCCGATCCGCATGTGATCGGCATGGCCGGACTGGCCGCTCTCCGGCCAGAAGGTGACGACGAGATCGGGTCTGTGGGTCCGTATCGCCGCCTCGACACGCGCCACCAGCACCTCGAGGTCGACACCGTCGAGGCCACTGTCGGGAAAATTCCAGATCTCCTGCTCGTCGATCCGGAGTGCAAAGCCGCTCTTGAGAAGTTCGGCGGTCCGCACCGCGGCAAGGTCGCGCTGACGCGCCACCAGCGGCACCTGACCTCCCATTTCGCCGCGCGTCGCCGTCACGAGGGCCGTAAAGACATGATCGCGCCGCTTCGCCGTCCTGAGAAGCCCCGCCACCCTCAGCTCGTCGTCGGGATGCGCGAAAACCGCCAGAACCCGCTTCGCACCGAGCGCACCCGCGATGGAGGCTACCTTCTTCGCGGCCGGTTCCGCAAAGAGCGCCCGCGCCCGGGCATAGACCGCCGCACAGCAAAACCCGAAAGCGAGCGCCGGACCCGTCGCCACGATCGCCGCCATCCCCGTCACACTCACCCCCCTGGAATACGCCGCCCGGCATCGGGCGGCGGCAGCATCCCCGAAACGGCGGGGTCGGGGCAATCCCCCTCAAATCCAAACGTCTGGTATTTCGAGCCGAAAAGCGCCATATACGGCCCATCATGGTGACCTCGGGCGTGCATTTCCGGAAGATGAACGGGCTCGGCAACGACTTCGTCGTGCTGGACGTCCGCTCGAACCCGCTCGCCTTGTCGGATGCCGCCACCCGCGCCATCGCCGATCGCGACAAGGGCGTCGGCTGCGACCAGCTCATCACCATCGAACGCCCCCGTGCCGGCGGCGACGCCTATATGGGCATCCGCAATGCCGATGGCTCGACGGTGGGCGCCTGCGGCAATGCGAGCCGCTGCATCGGCCGTCTCATCATGGACGAGACCGGCAAGAGCGAAGTGAAGCTCGAAACGCCGTCGGGTCCGATCGTCTGCACCGATGCGGGCGATGGGCGCATCACCGTCGACATGGGCGAGCCGCGCCTGAAGTGGAACGAGATTCCGCTGTCGGAGGAATTCGCCGACACGCGTGGCATCGAACTCGAGGTCGGTCCGCTCGGCGCACCGATCATGCATTCGCCCGCCGTCGTCAGCATGGGCAATCCCCATGCGATCTTCTTCGTGAAGGACATCGACGCGATCGACCTCGACCGCATCGGCCCGATGCTCGAACATCACCCGCTCTTTCCCGAACGCGCCAACATCTCGGTCGCCGAGGTGCTCTCGCCGACGCATATCCGGCTCAAGGTCTGGGAGCGTGGCACGGGGCTCACCAAGGCCTGCGGCACCGCCGCCTGCGCGACCGGCGTCGCCGCCGTCAGGAAGCGCCTCGCCGACCGCAAGGTGACGATCACGCTGCCGGGCGGCGATCTCGACATCGAGTGGCGCGAGGCGGACAATCACGTCTACATGACAGGGCCCATCGAATTCGAATTTGAAGGCGACCTCGATCCGCGCCTCCTTGCCGGGAGCGTTCCCGCATGATCGAGACGATCGAAAGGAAGGCGCCGGAGATCGTCACGTTCGGTTGCCGCCTCAACACCTATGAATCCGGGGTCATGAAGGCCCACGCCTCGGCGGCAGGCCTCGAAAATGCCATCGTCTTCAATACCTGCGCGGTCACCAACGCGGCAGTGCGCCAGGCCCGTCAGGCGATACGCAAGGCGCACCGGGAAAATCCCGATGCCCGCATCATCGTGACCGGCTGCGCGGCGCAGGTGAACCCCGGCGAATTCGCGGCGATGCCGGAAGTGAGCCTTGTTCTCGGCAATGAAGAGAAGATGAAAGCCGAAAGCTGGGCGCCCCATGCCAATGAACGCGTGCGCGTCAACGACATCATGTCGGTCACGGAAACCGCCGGCCATCTGGTGCAGGGTTTCGAGGGCCGCACGCGCGCTTTCGTCCAGGTGCAGAACGGCTGCGACCATCGCTGCACCTTCTGCATCATTCCCTATGGACGGGGCAAATCGCGCAGCGTGCCCGCGGGCGAGGTCGTCGCGCAGATCCGCGCGCTCGTCGAGAGCGGCTACCGCGAGATCGTGCTGACCGGCGTCGACATCACCTCCTATGGTGCCGACCTGCCCGGCACGCCGAGCCTCGGCAATCTCGCGCGCCGCATTCTGAAGCTCGTGCCGGACCTCGAACGCCTGCGTCTTTCCTCGATCGACTCCGTCGAAGCCGACGACGAGTTGATGCGTCTGATCGCCGAGGAAGAACGGTTGATGCCGCATCTCCACCTCTCGCTTCAGTCCGGCGACGACATGATCCTGAAGCGCATGAAGCGACGGCATCTCCGGGCCGATTCGATCCGCTTCTGCGAAGAAGTCCGCCGCCTCCGTCCCGACATTGTCTTCGGTGCCGATTTCATCGCCGGCTTCCCGACCGAAACCGACGAGATGTTCGAGAACACGTTGCGCCTTGTCGACGAATGCGGTCTTACCTGGCTTCACGTCTTCCCCTTTTCTCCGCGTCCCGGAACGCCCGCCGCACGCATGCCGCAACTCGACGGGGGCCTCGTCAAGACGCGCGCCGAACGCCTGCGCCTGAAGAGTGCAGAATGCCTGCGCCTCCATCTCGACGCGGGACTTGGTCTGACGCAGCCGGTGCTCGTGGAAAACGGGATGCTCGGCCGCACGCATCAGTTCACGCCGGTCCGCATGCTCGGCGCGCGCATCGCTCCCGGCACGATTTTGGACGTGCGGCTCGCCTCCCACGACGGCGCCTCGTTCGAAGGTCTCAGGGCCGCATGAGCGAGATCGACACACAGGACGAACAGCAGAAAAAGAAATCCTTCTTCCAGCGGATGAAGGAAGGTCTTTCTCGCTCGACCCGCACCATTTCGGACGGCATCACAGGCATCTTCACCAGGAAGAAGCTCGACCGCGCGACCCTCGACGAACTTGAGGAATTGCTGATCGCGGCCGATCTGGGGATCGACACCGCCGCGACCGTCACCGAAGCGGTGGCGAAAGACCGCTACGACAAGGAAGTCACGGCCGAGGAAATCCGCGCCATCGTCGCCAGCGAAATTTCCAAAGTGCTGGCGCCCGTCGCCAAACCCTTCCTGATCGACGCGACCAAAAAGCCCTTCGTCGTGCTGATGGTCGGCGTCAACGGCGCCGGCAAGACGACGACCGCGGCGAAGATCGCGGCAAAGGCGAAACGCGACGGCAAGAGCGTGATGCTCGCCGCCGGCGACACCTTTCGCGCGGCCGCCGTCGAACAGTTGAAAGTCTGGGGCGAGCGCATCGGCGCGCCGGTCGTGACGACCAGGGTCGGCGGCGATGCGGCGGGCCTTGCCTATGAAGCGCTGGCCCGCGCAAAGGACGAAGGCACGGACCTTCTCCTGATCGACACGGCCGGCCGGCTCCAGAACAAGGCCGACCTGATGGCCGAACTCGAGAAGATCCTGCGTGTGCTTCGCAAGCTCGACCCCGAAGCGCCGCACGCGACGCTCCTCGTCCTCGACGCGACGACCGGGCAGAACGCGGTCAACCAGGTCGAGATTTTCGGCAAGATGGCCGATGTCTCGGGCCTGGTGATGACGAAGCTCGACGGGACGGCGCGGGGCGGCATTCTGGTCGCCATCGCGAAACGCTTCGGCATGCCGGTGCATCTGATCGGCATCGGCGAGGGCATCGACGATCTGCAACCCTTCGACGCGGACAGCTTCGCCCGCGCCATCACCGGAGCAAATTGAGCATGAGCGAGCCCGCCGTGAAGGACGCTGGCGAAAAGCAGGGACCCTCAGGCGCGCAATTTTTGCGCATGGGCCTCGAACTCGGGCCGCTCGTCGTCTTCTTTCTGATGAATTCGAAGGGCAACCTGATTTTCGGCGGACCTCAGAGCCAGAACATCTTCTATGCGACCGCCACCTTCATGGTCGTCACGGTGATCTCGCTCGCCGTCTCCTACTGGAAATTCCGCAAGATTCCGACCATGCCGCTCGTCACCGGCGTTTTCGTCGTCGTCTTCGGCACGCTGACGCTGGTGCTGCACGACGATCTCTTCATCAAGGTGAAGCCGACGCTGGTGAACACGCTCTTCGCGGCAGCGCTGCTCGGCGCCGCCTTCACCGGCCGGCCGCTGATGAAGCAGCTCTTCGACGCCGCCTTCGATCTCACCGACGAAGGCTGGATGATCCTGACGCGGCGCTGGGGCTTTTATTTTCTCTTCCTCGCCATCCTCAACGAAGTGATCTGGCGAAGTTTCTCCACCGATTTCTGGGTCAGCTTCAAGCTGTTCGGCATCATGCCGCTGACCATCGTCTTCGGCATGCTCCAGATGCCCGTGCTGACGAAATACGCGACGAAGGAAGCCGCCGACATCCGCAGCGCGGATTGAGCCTTCCTTCGTCACGTCCGGCCCGTCATGCCCCGTGATGGATTTCGCGATCCTTCGTCTCCGGCAGGAAGATCACGCCGATGACGAAACAGATGCCGGCGATGATGATCGGATACCAGAGCCCGTCATAGATGTTGCCCGTCGCCGCGATCACGGCGAAGGCAATGGGCGGCATGAAGCCGCCGAACCAGCCGTTGCCGATGTGATAGGGCAGCGACAGCGACGAATAACGGATGCGCGCCGGAAAGAGTTCGACCAGCATCGCCGCGATCGGTCCATAGGTCAGCGCCGCGAAGATGACGAGCACCCCGATCAGCAGCACGACCATCGGCGCGTTGATCTCGGTCGGATCGGCCTTCGCGGGATAGCGCGCCTGGGCGAGCACCGCCGTCAACGCCGCATCGAAGGCCGCCGCCTTCTCCTTGGCGCCCTTGGCCTTCGCGTCATAGGACGCGATGACTGCGCCGCCGACATGAATTTGCGCGGCGGAACCCGCCGGCAGGGCTTCGTTCTCGTAAGGCACGCCGCGCTTCACCAGCGCGCTTTTGGCGACGTCGCATGACGAGGTGAAGGCCGATGTACCAACCGGATTGAACTGGAGCGAGCATTCCTCGGGGTCGGCGCTCACCCTTACCGGCGCCGTTTCCTGGGCGCGTTCAAGTGCCGGATTGGCGAAATGCGTGATGCCGTGAAAGATCGGCATATAGGTGAGCGCGGCGAGCAGGCAGCCGGCCATGATGATCGGCTTGCGACCGACGCGGTCGGAGAACCAGCCATAGATGACGAAGAACGGCGTGCCGATGACGAGGCCGCCGGCGACGAGCAGGCTTGCCGTCTGCGCATCGACCTTCAACACCTGGGTGAGAAAGATCAGCGCATAGAACTGCCCCGTGTACCAGACGACCGCCTCGCCCATCGAAAGTCCGAACAGCGCCAGCAGCACGATCTTGAGATTCGACCATTTCGCGAAACTGTCGCGCAGCGGCGCCTTCGAACCCTTGCCCTCCTCCTGCATCCGCTTGAAGACCGGCGACTCGTCGAGCCTGAGACGGATACAGACCGACACGCCGAGCAGAAGCGATGACAGAAGGAAGGGAATGCGCCATCCCCAGGCTTCGAAATGCTCGGGCATCATCAGCGCCCGGCAGGACAGAATGACGAGCAGCGAGAGGAAGAGGCCCGCCGTGGCCGTCATCTGTATCCACGACGTGTAGGCGCCGCGCTTGTTCGCAGGCACGTGTTCGGCCACATAGGTTGCGGCCCCGCCATATTCCCCGCCGATCGCGAGGCCCTGCAGCATGCGAAGCACAACGAGGAGAACGGGCGCGAGAATACCGACAGAAGAGTAAGTAGGAAGCAGACCGACGAAAAAGGTCGAGACGCCCATGACGAGGATCGTGACGAGGAACGTATATTTCCGTCCGACCAGATCGCCGAGCCGCCCGAAGACGAGCGCACCGAAGGGACGAACGGCGAAACCGGCCGCAAAAACCAGCAAGGCAAAAATGAAGGCCGCCGTCTCGTTGACGCCGGCGAAGAACTGCTTCGAGAATATGGCAGCCAGCGCGCCATAAACGAAGAAGTCGTACCATTCGAACATCGTGCCGAGCGACGAGGCGAAGATCACCTTGCGCTCATCGTCCGTCATGCCCTGTGTGCGCGGGCGTCGCGTCTTTTTTGCGTCGATTGCCACCATTATCTCCCCCATTCGATGCCGTCCGACAGATTTGGCCGGCTGGCGCGAAGCCTACTGGCACGGAGAATGCCGCGAACGGAGCAATTTCGCCAGCGACAAGCTCGCCCTCAACGAGACGGAAAACTGTTACCCAACTCGCCTTCGGGATTGCCGAAAGGCGCGATGACCGCCTGGTCCATGACCGTGCGGAACTGTCGGAGCGCCCAATAAACGCTGGGAAAGGCAAGTTCGGTCCACGGAATGTCCTCCCAGGCAAAAAGCGCGACCTCGAGGCTCTCCGGCCCGGAGGAGAATTCCGGTGTGGCGAGCTCCGCCCGATACATCAGCTGAACCTGCGCAATCCGGGGAATATTATAGACGGCGAGGAGATCGCGGATGCGGATTTCGGCATTCGCTTCCTCGCGGGCTTCGCGGCGCGCGCCCTCTTCCGTCGTCTCTCCTTGCTCCATGAAGCCCGCTGGCAGGGTCCAGAAGCCCTTGCGCGGCTCGATCGCCCGACGGCACATCAGAAACTTGCCTTCATGCATGACGACAGAGCCCACAACGATCTTGGGGTTGTCGTAGAGAATGAAACCGCAACGGTCGCAGATCTCGCGCGATATACTGTCCCCGGCTGGCACGCGTTGTGTGAAGAGAAGTTCATGTGCCGATCCAGGGTCTCTGTGCTTCATTGCACCCGGTCTCGTGGGCTGCGGTTTGCGGGTCTCGTTGCCGCCATCCTCGGAATTTGCCATTTTATCATACCGTTGATCCGCCCACGGAATTAGGGCGGATGCCTGAGAGCAGTGTTATGGAAGCGGGCATTATGCGCAAATTGACCAATCCCGCACATATTCCGCAACCGGACGGCACCCGGACGATTTCCCGCATACGCGCCTCTTGCACGAAGGGGGGTGTCGGGTGCATATGATGATATTATTCCGCGTCCGCAATTTGAGCCAACGATACAAGGCTCGTCCACATCAACAATCAGGCGGCATCGCGTTGTCACTCAGTGCGACTGGAACCTAGTCTAGTGAAAAGGGTTCCTTCGCGAAAACTTCGGAGGTTTCAAAATGGCAGCCAGAAAGTCGACCGGGGGATATGATCTCGAGAGTTCCCTCAGCCATCTGCTGCGACGCGCCCAGCAATTTGCTTACGACCAGTTCGTTCAGCAGATGGGCAACGGCGCGATCA
>CAISYL010000033.1 GCA_903889655.1 uncultured Alphaproteobacteria bacterium
GGGACCAGGACCTGCGGTGGGAGCCCAGGGACGACACGGTGTACACGACCCGAGCCGAGGCTGAGGTTGCTTGTGAACTATTAACGGGAGCAAAGACCCATGCCTATCCGGTTGACACCCACAGATACCTCCTGTAGTGTTTGATGCATCGGGGCACCAGCCCCGCAGAAAAGGGAGATCAGACATGCAAATCACCGGGACTAACCAAGAGGTCAACACCATCCGCGCAGCATTGCGAGCCCATGATGACCGGATTATCGGCGCGATGAGCGAAGCCCGTCGCCTGAAAGATGACGAACACATCACCATGCTGAAGGCCGAGCAGCGCAACATTCGCGAAGCTCTTAAGGCCATTGGTTACGCTTACTCGGAAGGGGCTTGAACCATGCGCAAGCTCACCGAAAATCAGAAAGAGGTTCTGATCGGCACCGCAAAACGCGGAGCGTGGATCGGCGGATGGGTATGGGGCTCGCAGAGTGCCACGGAAGCCATCTTCGCTGCGCTGACCAAGAAGGGCCTCGCGCGGCCTACCGGGGACCAGCGTTTTACGCCCTGCTATTACGAACTCACCGCCGAGGGAAAGCGCGTCGCCTCTGAACTCGTGGCGGGTCGCTATGTCGATTAAGAGCGGCGCACAAGTCCGCAAGGAGGCCGCTCGAATGGCCCGCGATTGGGCTCGGGAGCGCGACCTCTGTGGCGACCCAGAAGGCGCGGGAGAACTGCGAGACCTCGCCAAGGCGATTGAGGCGATCAGGCTGCGGGGGACCGCCAAATGAAAGACCTTCCCTTCCCCCGCTCGCTCCCCGAGTTCCAAAAGCTGTTCCCCGACGATGCAGCGTGCGCGGCTTATCTGGAAGCCGCTCGCTGGCGCGAGGGTTTCGTGTGTCCCCATTGCGGGACGGCTGGCGAACCCTTCCGGTTTGAGGCTCGCCCGGGTGTTCTCCGGTGCAGAAAATGTCGCAAAGACATCGGGTTGACCGCCGGAACGGTCATGGAGCGCACGCACACGCCGTTGAGCACATGGTTCTGGGCGGCCTATCTGGTGACGAGCCTGTCGCCGGGCATGTCGGCAGTTCAGTTCCAACGCCAACTTGGTCTCTCGCGCTACGAAACAGCCTTCCAAATCCTCCATAAGCTGCGCGCTGGCATGGTGCGCCCCGACGCGGATCGCATCGGACGGCCCGGCGACCATGTTGAGGTTGATGAGGCGTGGATCGGCGGTAAGACCAAGGGCGAAGGTCGTGGCGTTCACGACCAGACATTGGTCGCCTGCGCGGTAGAGGTTCGCCAGAGAGACGCGGGGACACTGCTCGACAAGCGGAAGGGCGGCAGGATCGCCGGGCGTGTGCGCCTCGCTGTCGTTCCCGACCGCACGGCCAAGTCGCTTACGACCTTTGTCCAAGACGCTGTGTTGCCCGGCTCCATGGTCGTGACCGATGGCTGGAATAGCTACAGTGGTCTTCAGAAGATCGGCTACGAGCACCTTCCAGTTTCGGAGAACGGGGACGGACAGGTCGCCGACGACTACCTGCCGATCATCCACATGGTCTTCAGCAACCTGAAGACATGGCTGAAGGGCACGCACCACGGCGTGAGCCCTCAGCACCTTCAAGCCTACCTCAACGAGTTCAGCTTCCGGTTCAACCGCCGCCACTACCCGTTCAACAGCTTTCGCTCGCTGCTCGGCTTGGCCGGAATGAACGAGGCTCCGACCTACGCTGACCTGTATTCGGGGGAGTGGGAGCATCCCACATTTAGCGATCATGGGTGAAAACCGGATAGGCATGCAAAGACCAATGGACTACATGATTGACTTGGAGACCCTGGGCACGGGGTCTCGTGCGGTCATCCTTCAGATTGGGGCGGTGCGGTTCGACCGGCGCAACCGGGAGGCCCCGGTGCCCATCCTGAACGTCAACGTGGACATCGACAGCTGCCTGGCTGCCGGCGGCGAGGTGAACGGGGACACCATCA
>CAISYL010000034.1 GCA_903889655.1 uncultured Alphaproteobacteria bacterium
GGTGATGGTGGCGCCAGCTGTGTTCTCGATCAGGCCGCCCAGCTCGTTGGTGACGGTGCCGCTGCCAATATAGATCGTGTAACCGTTTTGGGCCGGCGCCGGGCTGCCGCTCGCGGTGATCGTACCGGAGTTATCGATCGCGATGCCGGTGTTGAGCCGGATCGCCTCGCCCGTGTCGCTGGTCGGATTGGACGCGTCGGACTGGATGGTCCCGGTATTGGTGATCGAGACGTAGTTGATGCTCTTCGTGCCTATCGCGGAGAGCGTCGAGCCGGATACCGAATGGATCGTGCCATCATTCGTGAAATCCGTCGGGTTCCCCGATGTCCCGGTCGTCATGGTGATCGGCGTCTTGTTCGTCGCGGTGGAGTTGTCGACCGTCACACCGGAATTGACGCAGCTTCCATCGGTCGCCGTCTTGTTACCGGCGGTCGTTCCCGCAATGGCCGTGCAGGAGGCAGCCGCGGGCGACGAGAAGGAAAGGAGCGCAGCCGTCGCGGCCGAGCCCAACAGGATAGATACCGATACGCGGCGCGCGATGCCGCCACTCCGAAACTCGCGAAGCATGAAAAACCCCCAGCTAAGACGGATGCTGCGCGGAGGCGCAGCCAATTGCCTAACGAGGGGTTAAAGCGGTCTAGCGTGAAGGCTTGCCGTCAGAAAAATGACGAGTCGATGACTGACGCTGTTATGCGGCAACAAAAAAGGCCCCGACTTTGTCGGGGCCTTTTTCTCTATCAGCGAATGCCGAAAAATCAGGCGGCTGCCTTCTCCGGCGCAAAGCGGGCGTAGAAGGTGTCACCCTTTTCAGCCATGTCACGCAGCAGCTTCGTCGGCTTGAAACGCTCGCCATATTTCTGGGCAAGCCTGTCGCAAGCCTCGACGAACTCCTTCGCGCCGACCATGTCGATCAGCGAGAGCGGGCCGCCGGCCCAGGGTGCGAAGCCCCAGCCGAGGATCGCGCCGACATCCGCATCGCGCACGTCGGTCACGACGCCTTCCTCGAAGCAGCGGGCTGCTTCGAGCGCCTGGATATAGAGGAAACGCTTCTTCAGCTCCTCGACATCCACATCCTCGATGTCCTTCGAGGTCTTGGCGATTTCGGCGAGGCCGGGCCAGAGCTTCTTCTTGCCATCTGCGGGATAGTCGTAGAAGCCCTTGCCGGCTTTCTTGCCGACGCGGCCGAGACCGATCACCATCTCCTCGACGATCTTGTCGGCCGGCGCGGCGACATATTTATCGCCGAGATCCTTCTTCGTCTGCTCGCGCACCTTGTAGGCGAGGTCGAGCGAGACTTCGTCGTTCAAGGCGAGCGGCGGCATCGGCATGCCGGTCATCTTGCCGACATTCTCGATGATCGCCGGCTTGATGCCTTCGGCGAGCATGGCGAGACCTTCGCCGACATAGGTGCCGAAGCAGCGCGAGGTATAGAAGCCGCGGCTGTCGTTGACGACGATCGGCGTCTTCCTGATCTGCTTCACATAGTCCATCGCCTTCGCCAGCGTTTCCTGGCTCGTGCGCTTGCCCATGATGATCTCAACGAGCTGCATCTTGTCGACCGGCGAGAAGAAGTGGATGCCGATGAAGCTTTCCTGCGACTTCGCCGCTTCCGCGAGGCCCGTGATCGGCAAGGTCGACGTGTTCGATCCGTAGATGCCGCCGGCCGCCAGCATCGGCTCCGACTTCTTCGTCACCTCGGCCTTGATGTCGCGGTTTTCGAATACCGCCTCGATGATGAGATCGGCACCCTTCAGGTCGTCGTAATTCGTCGTCGGCGTGATGCGGGCGAGAAGCGCGTCGGCCTTGTCCTGTGTGGTTTTGCCGCGCTCGAGCTGCTTGGCGAGAAGCTTTTCCGAATAGGCCTTGCCCTTTTCGGCATTGGCCTGCTCGGTGTCGAGAAGGACGACTTCCATGCCGGCCTGAGCCGAGACGTAAGCAATACCCGCACCCATCATCCCGGCACCGAGAATGCCGAGCTTCTTCACCTTGAATTCCGGGACGCCCACCGGGCGGCGCGCGCCCTTGCCGAGTTCCTGCATCGAGAGGAAGAGCGAACGGATCATCGCCTTCGAACGCGGGTCCATCAGCAGCTTCGTGAAGTAGCGCGTCTCGATCCTGAGACCCGCCTCGATCGGCACCTGCAGACCTTCATAGACGCAGGCCATGATGTATTTCTGCGCCGGGAAATTGCCATGCGTCTGCTTGTGAAGCTGGGCGATGCCGATGGTGAAGACCTGACCGGACCCGTTATGCGGACCGCCGCCGGGGATCTTGTAACCTTCACGGTCCCAGGGCTGGATCGCGATCGCATAGACTTCCGGGCCCTTCTTGCCGAGTTTGACCTTGGGCTGGGCGAGACCTTCCTTGAGCCAGGCCTTGGCGGCCGGGATCAATTCGGCGGCCGGCACGACCTTGTGGACAATGCCGGATTTCAGCGCCTTCTGCGGATCGAGCGAGGTGCCTTGCAGGATCAGCGGCAGCGCGTTCGCCGCGCCGATCAGACGCGGAAGACGTTGCGTGCCGCCGCCACCGGGGAGAAGGCCGACCTTCGCCTCGGGAAGACCGAGCTGAATCTTCGGATTGTCGGCGACGATGCGGTAGTGGCAGGCGAGCGTCACTTCGAGGCCACCGCCGAGTGCGGTGCCGTTGATCGCGGCAACGACAGGCTTGCCGCAGGTTTCGAGCTTGCGCAGCAGCATGTTGAAGGCGAGGTTGCCTTCATACATCGCCTTGATCCGGTCTTCCTTGGAGCCCGAACCCGAACCGCCCGCCTGGCCGCCCATCATCGAAAGGTCGGCGCCGGCGCAGAAGGCGTCCTTGCCGGAGGTGAGCACCGCGCCGTTGATCGAAGCGTCGCCGACGATCTTTTCGATGATCGAGGCGATGTCCGCCATGGAGCTCTGCGAAAGCACGTTCATAGAGCGGCCGGGCATGTCCCAGGTGACGAGGGCAATGCCATCGGCGTCGACGTCGAATTTGAAGTTTTCATACGTGGTCATTTTCGCCTCACACGCGCTCGATGATGGTGGCCGTGCCCATGCCCGCGCCGACGCAGAGCGTGATGAGCGCGGTCGAGAGATCGCGGCGCTCAAGCTCGTCGAGCACCGTGCCGAGGATCATGCCGCCGGTCGCACCGAGCGGATGGCCCATCGCGATCGCGCCGCCATTGACGTTCATCTTGTCATGCGGGATGTCGAGCGCCTGCATCATGCGCAGGACGACGGAGGCGAAGGCTTCGTTCAACTCGTAGAGATCGATATCTTCGGGACGCATGCCGGCTTTCTTCAGGACCTTGCGCGAAACGTCCGCGGGGCCCGTCAGCATGATGCAGGGCTCCGAACCGATCGAACCCATGGCGCGGATGCGGGCGCGGGGCTTCAGGCCCATCGCCTTGCCGGTGTCGAGATTGCCGAGCAGGACGCCCGAGGCGCCGTCGACGATGCCCGACGAGTTGCCGGCGTGATGGATGTGCACGATCTCCTCGACTTCGGGATAGCGGTCGAGCGCCACGCCGTCGAAGGCGAATTCGCCAAGCGAGGCGAAGGAGGGCTGCAGCGCGGCGAGCGACTGCATCGTCGCGTCGGGACGCATATGCTCGTCGTGGTCGAGGATGGTGAGGCCGTTGATGTCCTTCACCGGGATGACGGATTTCTTGAAGTAGCCCTTCTCCCAGGCATTCGCCGCGCGCTTCTGGCTTTCGACCGCGTAGCCGTCGACATCTGCACGGGAGAAGCCGTATTTCGTGCCGATGAGATCGGCGCCGATCCCCTGCGGCGTGAAATAGGACTTGAAGGCGATGGCCGGATCGGTCGCCCAGGCGCCGCCCGAGGCGCCCATGCCGACGCGCGACATCGATTCCACGCCGCCGCCGATGGCCATGTCGGCCTCGCCGCACATGACTTTCGCGGCGGCCATGTTGGTCGCTTCGAGGCCGGAGGCGCAGAAGCGGTTGATCTGCACACCCGCCGTCGTATCGGCGTAGTCGGCATTCAGCACCGCGATGCGGGCGATGTCGCTGCCTTGCTCACCCACCGGATCGACGCAGCCGAAGACCACGTCGTCGACACGGCTCGTATCGAGGCCGTTGCGGTCGCGGAGCGCCTTCAGCACCTGCGTACCGAGTTCGAGCGCCGTCACTTCATGCAGCGCGCCATCCTTCTTGCCCTTGCCGCGCGGCGTGCGCACGGTGTCGTAGACATAACAGTCGGTCATTTGACGTCTCCTGTCTGGTGTTCGTTATGGTGCCGTCTCGCGTCAAAGCGTGCGCGCGATCAGCATCTTCATGATTTCGTTGGTGCCGCCGTAGATCTTCTGGATACGCGCATCCTGATACATCTGGCCAATCGGATATTCGAGCATGTAGCCGTAGCCGCCGAAGAACTGAAGGCAGGTGTCGACGATTTCGCACTGCTTCTGCGTCGTCCACCATTTCGCCATCGCCGCCGTCGTCGCGTCGAGTTTGCCGTCGAGAAGCTTCATCGCGCAGTCGTCGGTGAAGACGCGGGCGATGGCCGCTTCGGTCTTGCATTCGGCGAGCTTGAACTGGGTGTTCTGGAAGTCGAGGATGCGCTGGCCGAAGGCTTTGCGTTCCTTGACGTAGTCGGCGGTGAGCTCGACCGCCTTTTCCATCGCGACGCAGGCCTGGACCGCGATGATGAGACGTTCCTGGGGAAGCTGCTGCATCAACTGGATGAAGCCCTTGCCCTCTTCCGTGCCGAGGAGATTGGAGGTCGGCACCTTCACGTCATCGAAGAAAAGTTCGGATGTGTCCTGCGCGTGCTGGCCGACCTTGTCGAGATTGCGGCCGCGGCGGAAGCCTTCCACCTCTTCCGTTTCGACCATGATGAGCGAGACGCCTTTGGAGCCGGCGTTCGGATCGGTCTTGGCGACGACGCAGATCAGCGTCGACTGCTGGCCGTTGGTGATGAAGGTCTTCTGGCCGTTGATGACATACTGGTTGCCGACCTTCTTCGCGGTCGTCTTGACGCCCTGAAGATCGGAGCCGGTGCCCGGTTCCGTCATCGCGATGGCGCCAACCATTTCGCCGGTCGCCATTTTCGGCAGCCACTTCTTCTTCTGCTCTTCGGTGCCATAGGATTCGATGTAGTGGGCGACGATGCCCGAATGCACCGAATTGCCGAAGCCCGCGACGCCGGCGCGCGCCTGTTCCTGCGTGATCACCATCTCATGGGCGAAGGTGCCGCCGCCGCCGCCATATTCCTCCGAGATCGAGGCGCAGAGAATGCCGGCCTCGCCTGCCTTGTTCCAGGCATCGCGATCGACGCAGCCCTGCTTGTTCCAGCGGTCGGAATGCGGCGCCATTTCCTTTTCGTAGAATTTGCGCACCGCATCCTGAAGTATTTCAAGCTCTTCGTTGAGCCAGGGCGACTTGTAGCCCGCGATCAAATCCATCTGTTTCGCTCTCCTGTCAGATCCCGGTTTCCGGGTTTTTGTTTTAGATTAAAGACGACCGATCAGAACTCGTCGGCCGCGAAATCCATCAACGGCGCGGCCCCGACGCGGATGCGCGCGAGATGTACCGCCGTTTCCGGTACGACGCGATCGAAGTAATAGCGCGCCGTCTTGAGCTTCGCTTCGTAGAAGCTCCTGTCGCCGCCATTGGCGAGCTTCTCGCTCGCCGTCTTCGCCATCTTCGCCCACATAAAGGCAATGGCGGTGACGCCGAAGAGATGCAGATAATCCGACGAGCCGGCACCTGCATTGTCCGGGTTCTGAAGGGCGTTTTCCATGAACCACATGGTCGCGGTCTCGAGATCCTTCCGGGCGGCCGCGAGGCTGTCTATGAAAGGCGTGACCTTCGCGTTCCGGTTTGCGGCGATGAAATCGTCGATCAGCTTGAAGAAGGCGAAGACGCCGCGACCGCCATTCTGCGCGAGCTTGCGGCCGACGAGATCGAGCGCCTGAATGCCGTTTGCACCTTCATAGATCATCGCGATACGGGCATCGCGGACGAACTGGCTGACGCCATTCTCCTCGATATAGCCGTGGCCGCCATAGACCTGCTGCGCCTCGACCGCATTCGCGAAGCCGCGATCGGTCAGATAGCCCTTCACCACGGGCGTCAACAACGCCATCATGTCGTCGCCAAATTCGCGCGCTTTCTCGTCATCGGAGGCGTGGCTGAGATCGCCCTGCAGCGCCGTCCAGACGAGCAGCGCCCGCGCGCCTTCGTTGAAGCTTTTTGCGTTGAGCAGCATGCGGCGGACGTCAGGGTGGACCAGAATCGGATCGGCGGGCTTTGCCGCTTCCTTCGGTCCGGTGAGCGAACGGCCCTGCAGACGGTCCTTCGCATAGGCGAGCGCGTTCTGATAGGCGACTTCCGATTGCGACAGGCCCTGCAGGCCGACGCCAAGGCGCGCCTCGTTCATCATCGTGAACATGGCGCGCATGCCCTTGTTTTCCTCACCGACAAGCCAGCCCTTGGCTTCGTCGTAATTGAGGACGCAGGTCGCGTTGCCGTGAATGCCCATCTTGTGTTCGAGCGCACCGCAGGAAACGCCGTTGCGGGTACCGAGGCTGCCGTCTTCCTTCAGCAGGAACTTCGGCACAAGGAAGAGCGAGATGCCCTTGATGCCCTGGGGCGCGCCTTCGGTCCGCGCGAGCACGAGATGCAGGATGTTGTCGGCGAGATCATGTTCGCCGGCGGAAATGAAAATCTTGGTGCCGGTGATCTTGTAGGAGCCGTCGCCATTCGGCACCGCCTTGGTGCGCAGAAGCCCCAGATCCGTTCCGCAATGCGGCTCCGTGAGGTTCATCGTGCCGGTCCATTCGCCGGTCACGAGCTTCGGCAGATAGGTCGCGCGCTGCGCGTCGGTGCCGTGATGCATGAGCGCCGAATAAGCGCCGTGCGAAAGGCCTGGATACATGCCGAAGGCCATGTTCGCCGACGACACCATTTCATTGAAGAGCACGCCCAGCGCGTTGGGCAGGCCCTGGCCGCCGAAGGCGGGATCGGCGACGAGCGCCGGCCAGCCGCCTTCGACGAGGGTCTTGTAGGCTTCCTTGAAACCCTTCGGCGTCGTCACCACGCCGTTTTCGAGCTTGCACCCTTCGAGATCGCCGATCTGGTTCAGAGGCTGCAACACCTCTTCGGCGAGCTTTGCCGCCTCATCGAGGATCGCGTCGACGACGTCGAGCGGCGCATCCTTGAAGCCGGGCAGCGTCGCGTATTGCGACATGTTGAAGGTCTCGTGCAGGAGGAAGCGATACTCCCGCAGGGGGGCTTTGTAGCTCGGCATGTCTGGCCTCGGGTTTGGAGCAGCGCGGCCTTATGCCGTCGCCGCCGATGTTTTCGCCGCTGCGGCGGCAGGCTGGCTCTTGGTCACACGCGGACGCTTCTTGGCGTCGACGAGCGCCTGCGCCATCTGGCCCTGCAGCGTGCTCTCCAGTCGAGCACAGCTTTCTTTCAGTGTCGTGATCTGGAGCTCGATTTCCTTGCGCTGCTTTTCAAGGCTCGCGATGCGGCGCTTGAACTTGTCGATGGCGACGCGGTTCTGCGTTTCGCAGCCATCCTCGAGATCGTAGAGGCTGAGGATTTCCTTGATTTCGGACAGCGCGAGACCGACGAGGCGCCCGCGCACGATGAGGATGAGGCGGGCACGGTCGCGCGGATGATAGATACGGGTCTGACCCTGACGTTCCGGCTTCAGGAGGCCCTTGTCTTCATAGAAGCGGATGGCGCGGGTCGTGAGATTGAATTCCTCGGCGAGCTGGGTGATCGAGAAGGTGACGGCCTTGCCGTCGGCATGCCCGGAGGAAGTCGCGACGGCTTCAGCCGCCTTGTCCAACTGATGATCCATGACGTTTCCCTGTTTTCCTGGTCGCCGGACTTCGAAATGCCTCCGGCAACGAACTGTCCGTCCGTTCCCGGTTTCCAAGCCCGGCATGCGTTGAAGTGGCGGTTTTCCGCCGTTTTTCTATGTAGGACGAAGGCTAGTTGACGTTGACGTAAGCGTCAAGGACTTACACCCGCTGTTGCATGTCGTGCCGCCCGTTGGTCTATTTCCCCCGGGCAGGCAGCGGGAGGGACGCATGGGACGCACGATCAGGCTCGGTTTCAGATTTGGGTTCGGGGTTCTTCTCGCGCTGACGATCGCCGGTTGCGCCACGCAGAATGGCGAGCCGCTGAAGCCCCAGCGAGTCAATCTGACGAGCCTGCCGGCGGGCGCGAGCGCCGCCGCGACGGGCGAAACGCCGCTGACCGCGGCGGTCCTCGCCGCCGTCAATGCCTATCGCACGGAAAAGGGCGTCGCTCCGCTTGCCGCCGACCCTGCCCTGCAACGCGCGGCGGCGGTCCACAGCGCCGACATGGCGCTCAGGAACTTCATCGGCAATTTCAATCCTGACGGACAGGGCGCGCAGGAGCGCGTGCTGGCGGTCAAGCCGGACTATAAAGGTTCGGTGATGGAGACGATCAGCGTTCGCCGGGACGCCGGCAGCCCGTCGCCGGACGCCTTGGCGGCGGACATCGTCAAGGGCTGGACAGTCGATCCGACGCAGAGAAAGGTGCTGCGCGATGCCTCGTTCACGCAGACCGGCATTGGCACCGCGACCAAGGGCAACGACGTTTACGTCACCGAGGTGTTCGCGACGCCCTGACGCCCCGAGGGACTAAACGACGGGCGACGACGAATCCCAACAAACTTTCAATACTCGTTAACGCCGTATTTACCGACACTGACGTTTTATGAGCGTGGCCGTTTCATGTTGGGGCATTTTCCGTCCCGGATGGAGCGATCCACGCCTCCGGCTGCGGGAGCGGCGGATCGTCGGACGGTGTCGGCGCTGGCTGCCCCCATCCTTGGTAGAATGGGTGCTTCTTAACGCTAGATACCGTGGCCTATACTGCCGAAAAGCGTTAATGGGCTAGTGATTCGGATGAGATCTGGTGTTCCATGGAGCGTAAAGGGCATTGAGCCCGAAGCGCGCGAAGCAGCCAAGCAGGCCGCTCAGCGTGCCGGCGTAAC
>CAISYL010000035.1 GCA_903889655.1 uncultured Alphaproteobacteria bacterium
CCCTGTCTGTGTGGGGACTTAAAAACCGGCGGGATGGCTTGCGGGCAACAATTGGACGGGTCTAGAAACCCGCATCGGCCTCGTCCCTCAACGTCCAGCCGGTCTTTCGGCCCCAAAAGGCGCCGAGAGGCGTTGGATGATTGTCTCCGGTGTCCAGAATGGCCTCGACTATGCCTGAAGCCGCCCGCACACGGCAGTTCCTCGTTCCCCTGATTGTCGCCTGTGCGCTCTTCATGGAAAACCTGGACTCGACCGTCATCGCCACGTCGCTGCCGGCTATTGCGCGGTCTTTCCACGAGGACCCGCTTCGCCTCAATCTCGCGATCACGTCGTACCTGCTCAGCCTCGGCATCTTCATCCCGCTATCCGGCTGGATGGCCGACCGCTTCGGCGCGCGCACGATCTTCTGCTCCGCCATTGTCGTCTTTACGCTGGGTTCGATCGGCTGCTCCGCCGTCAACAGCCTGCCGGAACTGGTGCTTGCCCGCATCCTGCAGGGCGTCGGCGGCGCGATGATGGTGCCCGTCGGACGTCTCGTGATCCTGCGGACGATCCCAAAATCCGATCTCGTCAACGCGATGGCCTGGCTCACCGTGCCGGCTCTGCTCGGCCCGGTGCTCGGCCCACCCATCGGCGGCTTCATCGCGACCTTTGGAAGCTGGCGCTGGATTTTCCTGATCAACATCCCGATCGGCATTCTCGGCGTCGCGCTGGCACTCACCTTCATCGAGAACACGAAAGAAGAGCGCGCGGAAACCTTCGACACCTATGGCTTCGTCATCGTCAGCCTCGGCGTCGCCGCAACCATGTTCGGCTTCGAAAATGTCGGACGCGGTATTCTGCCCCTGCCGGCGATTACGGCGCTGCTCGTCGTCGGCATCGTCTTGCTGGCCCTCTATTACCGTCACGCACGGGCGGTCGCATCGCCGATCATCGATATTTCGCTGCTGCGGGTACAGACCTTCGGTGCAAGCGTCACTGGCGGATTCCTGTTCCGCATGGGCATCGGCGCCCTGCCCTTCCTCACCCCGATGATGCTGCAACTCGGTTTCGGCCTGACGCCCTTCGCGTCGGGCATGATCACCTTTGCCGGTGCGGCGGGCGCGATGACGATGAAATTCACCGCCGGCCCGATCATCCGCCGTTTCGGCTATCGCCCGGTGCTGCTGACGAACACGTTCATCTGCGCCTTCTTCATGGCGCTCTACGGCTTCTTCACGCCGGAGACGCCGCATCTTGTCATCATCGGAACGCTGCTCGTCGGCGGCTTCTTCCGCTCGCTGCAATTCACCAGTCTCAACACCATTGCCTATGCCGACATCCAGACGCCGTCGATGAGCCGGGCGACGACGCTGTCGAGCGTTGCGCAGCAGCTCTCGCTGAGCTTCGGCGTGGGCGTCGGCGCACTGCTTCTGCACATGACCCTCGTCATGAGCGGCAAGCCCGTCCTGACGGCGAGCGACTTCAGCCCGGCCTATTTCATCATCGCGGCCATCGGGTTGACCTCGGTTCTCTTCTTCTGGCCGTTGCCGCCCAATGCGGGCGACGAGGTCAGCGGTCGTCTGCCCGCGGCGCCTGTCCCAAAGCCCGGTATCGAGGTGCCTCATACGGCAGATTGAAGGCCGACCTCGGCGGCGCGCCATTTCCCTGTTGAGTCGGCCGCCCGGAGCGGCTAATCCCTTGAAACCGGATGGGTGGCCGAGTGGTTTAAGGCACCGGTCTTGAAAACCGGCGTGGGTTCACGCCCACCGTGGGTTCGAATCCCACCCCATCCGCCATTCGCCTGTGTTCCGCGATGCCTTTTGATCCGCCCCCGGATGAATGGTTGCGGGTGCGATGTTAACCATTGGATTTCGCTGCCGAATCCAGCCAATCGGGGACTGGTCCGGCGGCAGCATATGGATTAGCCTTCCGGCTCCGCGTTTGCCCGATCGGGGTATCGCGGATGGCCGGGGTCTTCTCGCCGGATGGCGGGCCGAAGGGGATGCGCGATGTCGAGAGTGCTTGTGACCGGGGGGGCGGGGTTTATCGGGTCCGCCGTCTGCCGGTTTCTGGTCCAGGAGACGATGGCGGAGGTCGTCAACGTCGACAAGCTGACCTATGCGGCCAACCTGCACTCGCTCGATCCCATCGCGGGGCATGCGCGGTATCAGTTCGAACGGGCCGACATCTGCGACGCGGCCCGCATGGAAGAGATTTTCCAGCGTCATGAACCCGACGCCGTGATGCATCTCGCCGCGGAATCCCATGTCGATCGCTCGATCACCGGCTCGGGCGATTTCATTCAGACCAATATCGTCGGCACTCATGTGCTGCTCGAGACGGCCCGGCGTTACTGGGAAGGCCTGCCGCCTGAGCGGCGCGACGCCTTCCGCTTCCTGCACGTCTCGACCGATGAAGTCTATGGCACGCTCGGCGCCGACGGTCTCTTCGCCGAGACGACGCCCTACAGTCCCAACTCGCCCTATTCCGCGAGCAAGGCTTCGGCCGATCATCTCGTCAATGCGTGGCACCATACCTACGGCCTGCCCGTCATCATCACCAATTGCTCGAACAACTACGGGCCTTATCATTTTCCCGAGAAGCTGATCCCGCTGGTCATTCTCAATGCGCTGGAAGGCAAGCCCCTGCCCGTCTATGGCAAGGGCGACAATGTACGCGACTGGCTCTATGTCGAGGATCATGCTCGCGCGCTCGAACTCGTCCTGCGCGAAGGCCGCCCTGGTGAGAAATACAATGTCGGCGGGCGCAACGAGCGGACCAATCTCGGCGTCGTCGAAGCGATCTGTGACCATCTCGACGAGCTCGTTCCGTCGAACCTGATCGGGCGGCGGCGCGATCTCATTACCTTCGTGACCGACCGGCCGGGGCACGACAAGCGCTATGCGATCGATGCGAGCAAACTCGAACAGGAACTGGGATGGCGAGCGCGGGAGACGTTCGATACCGGGTTGCGCAAGACGGTCGAGTGGTATCTCGACAACGAGCAATGGTGGAAACCGTTGCGTGACAAGGTTTATAGCGGCGAACGCCTTGGGCTATTGCCGTTGAAGCGGAAACAGGGCGATGTCCGCCCGATCCTCGTCATCGGCAAGACGGGCCAGGTCGCAAGTGCGCTCGACGCGCGCGGTTTCGGCGATGTTCCTCATGTGGCGCTCGGGCGGGAGGATGCGGATCTCGCGTCGCCGGAGATGCTGAGTGCCGCCTTCGCCGCCCATCGTCCCTGCCTTGTCGTCAATGCCGGCGCCTATACGGCGGTCGACAAGGCCGAGAGCGAGCCGGCGCTTGCCTTTGCGATCAATCGCGACGGCACTGCGCGGCTTGCCGAGCTCTGTGCTGTAGAGGGCGTTCCGCTCATCCATATCTCGACCGATTACGTCTTCGACGGCACGAAGCCGGCGCCCTATGTGGAGGACGATCCGATCGCACCGCTGAACGTCTATGGCGCATCGAAGGCCGAAGGCGAGATCGCTTTGCGCGAGCGGCTGCCGGCGCATGTCATCCTGCGGACAAGCTGGGTCTATAGCAGCACCGGCGCCAACTTCGTGAAGACGATGCTTCGGCTTGGAGCAACACGGGACGAGCTCACCGTCGTCGCCGATCAGATCGGTTCACCCACGGCGGCTGACGACATTGCCGAGGCCATCATCCTGATCGCGGGTCGGCTTCTTGCTGGCACCGGCGAATTCGGCACCTTCCACATGACCGGTTCCGGCGAAACGAGCTGGTACGGCTTTGCGCAGGCGATTTTCGCGCAGGTCGCGGCAAACGGTCAGAAGGTGCCCGCCGTGAAACCAATTCCAGCGAAGGATTATCCGACACCGGCACGACGTCCCGCCAATTCCCGTC
Organism: uncultured Alphaproteobacteria bacterium; assembly: GCA_903889655.1. GTDB lineage: Bacteria > Pseudomonadota > Alphaproteobacteria > Parvibaculales > Parvibaculaceae > Parvibaculum. Next base: position 3,850 of record CAISYL010000035.1, read on the forward strand.
TCGACTGTTCGAAGCTCGAGCGGGCTTACGGGATCAGGCTGCCGCATTGGCAGACGAGCCTTGAGCGATGCCTCGCCGTGCTTCTGCGGACCACAACTTTGGCGCATGTTTCATGAAGGGCATCATTCTCGCCGGTGGGTCTGGCACCCGCCTCTATCCAGCGACCGTCGCGGTGAGCAAGCAACTCCTCCCGGTCTATGACAAGCCGATGATCTATTATCCGCTGTGCACGCTGATGCTCGCGGGGATCAGGGACATCCTCATCATCTCGACGCCGGTCGATCTGCCGCTCTTCGAGCGCCTTCTCGGTTCCGGCGCGCAATGGGGGCTCAACCTTTCTTATGCGGAGCAGCCGCGCCCGGAAGGCCTGGCGCAAGCCTTCGTTATCGGCGCGCCGTTCATCGGCGACGATTCCTGTGCGCTCATCCTCGGCGACAATCTCTTTTACGGCGATGGACTCGCGGCAAAACTGCGCCGGGCGGCGGCCGACGACGCGGGCGCCACGGTCTTCGCCTATCATGTGAGCGATCCCGAACGATATGGTGTCATCGAATTCGACAAGGCGTCGAACGTCCTGTCGATCGAGGAGAAGCCCAAGTCGCCGAAGTCGAACTGGGCGGTCACTGGTCTCTACTTCTACGATAACAGCGTCGTCGAAATCGCCAAGGCCGTGAAGCCGTCCGCGCGTGGAGAACTCGAGATCACCGACGTCAACGGAACCTATCTTGCGCAAGGCCGGCTCAAGGTCGAGCATCTCGGCCGCGGTTATGCGTGGCTCGACACAGGCACGCATGACTCGCTGCTCGAGGCAGGCGAGTTCATCAGAACGATCGAGCACAGGCAGGGCGTGAAAGTCGCCAGTCCCGAGGAGATCGCCTTTCAGCTCGGCTACATCTCGCCGGCGGAACTGCGGCGGCTCGGTGAAAAACTCGGGAAGTCCGCCTATGGGCGATATCTGTTCCGCCTGCTCGACGAGGCCGATATGTGATCCCGCTCAATCTCCGGTGCGTGAGAGAGCCTTGGCGATACGGAAGAGAATGCGTGCCGAGCGATAGACGATCGGCTTGTTCAGCAGCTTTTCGGCGATGCGTTCGATGCGCTCCGACAGCATTCGCGCGGCAAAGCCGGAATTGGTGATCGGTTGCGCCCTCATTCCACGTTCCGAGGCGATGTCGCTGACGAACTGCACCGCCCTGACCCGCTCGACGATGCGCTCGTAAGTGACTCGTGAAAGAGCTTCTTCGATGCCGGCGCGGAGTTCGCGCGCAACGCGTGCGGCGCCGTTATCGGGCCTGGGCTGGCGCGTCGGCTCGACCCAAACAGGAACTGTTTTCAGGCGCTCGATCAGATCGGTCGTATTTTCGTAGAAATGAATATTGGGGTTGCGGCCGATTTCTTCCCACAGCTCCTCGAAGACCGGCAACCTGCGTATGAAAACCGGGCGCTTCGCCGCCAGCGCATTCAGGATCGGAATGCCGAAGCCTTCGTAATGTGATGGGAAGATCACGGCGCCGGCCTGCGAGTAGAGATTGGCGATTACGTCATCCGAAAGTTCGCCGGCCGGAACGGATTTCAAGTTCGGCATGTCCAGAAATCCGGACGGTGCGTATCGTCCCTCGTCAGGCGGTGGGGATGAAGCCTTATCGGCGCCCAGCGCAACGATGGTGCGCGCCGGATAGGCGACGCTCAATGCATTGGTGGTCGGCGCGACATATTTGTGTGGATAGTGGTTGCCGACGACGAAGAGATAACCCGCTTCCGCGACAGGAGATTGCGACGCCGAACCGCTGTTCGTCAGCGCGTAGTCTGAAATATCCAGCGAATGCATAGATCGCGTACGGACCACAGAGGGACCATAGCTGAAGCGCCGCTCGAACTGGCCGGTGGTCTCGATGCTGTTGGTGCCGACGACATCGAACTGCGAAAGTGCGAATTGCCATATGTTGAAGAGACGCGTCGAGTAGATTTGCCCGCAATCGACCGAAATGGTGTCGAGCATGAAGATGCCGATGCTTGTACCCTTGACGACCATTCTTTCGATCGAATTCCAGTCGTAGGGCTGCCCCATACGGAACATTGCGGCATATTGCTGGTCGTCATGGGCACCGTGGCGGGCGATGCCATATTCCGCATAGCCGTGAAAATCGTAGACCTCGCGCGAGCAGATGACGTGGACATTGAATCTGTCGCGCCAGCTCTTCGCAGCCTCGCGAAGCAGGTGTTTGCCGACCTCATAAGTGCCGTTATGCGACGGGCCGAATGTCGAGAAATCCAACGCCAGATCGATCTTGCCGTTCTTGTCGGGGATGAGCTTTCCTAAAAGGAGCTCGGCGACATATTGCGGCGAATGAAAATAGGCGTACGTCAGGCTCGCAAATTCGGGATAACGGCCCAGAAGGATTGCGCGGTTTCTTTCCTCGCGCTTCGACTTCGGGACGCCGCTCGTGCTGAAAGACTGCTCTCCTTCGTGCCATACATAGGCTCTGTTCGCGAGAACGGCGCGATAGCCGCAGCGCGAGGCCCGCATGACCAGATCGTTTTCTTCGTTGTATCCGCCGCCGTAAATCTCGTCGAAAAAACCAAACTCGGAAATGATTTCCCAGCGTATCAGCATGCAGAAGCCGATCGCGGTCGGGACGTAACTCATCTCCGGTAGATACGAAGCGACCGCCTTGTAACCTGCATAGGCGGTTTGGGGATCGGCGGTCCTGTAGCTCGCCTGGTGGGGCAGCGACGCGAGCGTCGCATTGTTCGAGCGCGGGTTGACGAAACCGATCATCGGATCGAGCGTCGAAACACGCTTCATTTCGGACAGGGCGCCCGGAAAAACGACGGTGTCGGAATTCAGCAAAAGAACATCGAAGCGACGCGCGGCGGCTTCCCCGAATGCGGCGTTCATCGTGCCGACGAAGCCGAGATTGTGTGTATTGGTTTCGACCCGGCACGGGAAGGCGCGCGCCGCGGCGGGCAGAATTGCCGCAAGTGCTTCGCTCAGCGGCGCATGATCGGGAGAGTCGTTGTAGAGCACGATCTCGGCGCCCATGGCCGTGATTTCACTCGCGCAATCCATCAGCGACGAGACCAGCCGCTGGACGAGATGCGGGTTCTTGTAGAAGGGAATGGCGATGAGCACCGGTCTATCAGACATATCCGGGGCCGGCACTTCGTCCACAAGCCTTGCGGTGGCGATGCTTCCGGTCAGGGGTGCCCTGTCTCCACTCAAACTGTACCCCCTTGAACCTGTCATTCGACGCAGGTTAACCCTGATCCCCAACACTCGCGCCGAAAAAGCCTCGAAGGCAGTCCGCTCCCACCGGATTCTCTCGCCGGATCGTGCTCTTCTCGTCCCCCGGCACGTTCAAGCAGGCTAGTCACGGCTACCGCGGGTGTCAATTCGGCGGTACTGTCCCCGTGGGGAATTCCATACCGGGAGGTCATTCTGAGCGTCGATTTTCTTCAGCTGCGTCGCTCCGTCGGCCGTCTGATTTCCAGACCTCGGCCGCTCGTCTGCATTGGACACAGCCACACCCGCTCGGTCGCGGCGGCGGCGGCGGCGCAAGGCGTCGAACTGACCAAGATCGATTTCTGGGCGCATCCCAATCCGGTCGACCGGGAAAATGGCATCAGCCGATTTCGTACGGAGATCGATAGCAAGCTGGAGGGGGTGATCTTCTCGATGATCGGCGGCGTCGCCCACAACATGATGGGTCTCGCCGTGCATCCGCGACGTTTCGATTTCGTTTTGCCGGACGCGCCCGACCTGCCTTTCGACGAACGGGCGGAGCTTGTGCCATATGAAGCGGTGCGTGCGAGTTTGCTCGCAATCACGCAACATTATCTCGACCTGATGGCGATCGTCGGAGCGACCGGACGGGGGCGTATTTTTCATATCGAGGCTCCCCCTCCCTATGCAGACGAGGCGCGGATGTTGATGGATGTGCCCTGGAACTATTTCACGGGAATGCAACGGGAGGTCTCGCCGCGTTATCTGCGTTACAAGCTCTGGCGTCTTCATTCGGACATCGTCCGGCAGGCTTGCGCGCGCATGGGCATTACCTTCATCGAGCGACCGATCGAAGCGGTCGATGTCGATGGGTTTCTCCGCGATGATTATTATCTGGACACGATGCATGTAAATGAAGGCTATGGCGCGCTCGTGCTTCGCCAGATGCAGGAGGTCGGATGAAGCACCCCTATGCTGATGCTCCGCCCTATCGACGCTGGAGCCGCGCCGTTGCTGCGGTTCCGCCGGGCGATGTCGATCCCGTGGTCTCGCTGCCCTTCAGGATTTCGACGTCAGATCGAATCGTCACGGCGGGAAGCTGCTTCGCGCAACACATCGCGCGGCACTTGCAGCAGAACGGTTTCGCCTTTCTCGTGACGGAACCCGCTCACCCGCTGGTTCCGGCCGATATGGTCGAGGCGATGAATTACGGCATCTACAGCGCACGTTACGGCAACATCTATACCGCGCGGCAATTGCTTCAGTTGCTTCGGCGGGCCTATGGACGGTTCACGCCGAGGGACGATGTCTGGGAGAAGGATGGCCGTTATTTCGATCCTTTCAGGCCGTCGATTCAGTCCGGCGGTTTTTCGTCGCTGCGCGAATACCGGCTCGACCGGGAGCAACATTTCGCGGCCGTCCGGCGCGCCTTCGAGGAGATGGATGTCTTCGTCTTCACGCTGGGCCTTACCGAATGCTGGGTGTCGCGGGACGATGGCGCCGCCTATCCGGTCTGTCCAGGCACCGTAGCCGGCGAGTTCGACGAAGCGCATCATGCCTTTGTGAATTTCTCGGTCGAAGACGTCGTTGCGGATATGACGGTGTTTTTTGCCGAGCTGAAGGAGGTCAATCCGCAGGTCAAAACGGTGTTGACCGTTTCGCCTGTGCCATTGGCAGCGACCGCCGAAGATCGTCACGTTCTGGTATCGACGACTTATTCGAAGTCGGTGCTGCGTGTCGCCGCCGATATGCTCGCGCGCCAGCCCAACATCTTCTATTTCCCGTCCTATGAAATCGTCACGGGAGCGTTTTCCCGGGGAGATTATTTTGCCGACGACCTGCGCTCGATCCGCGAAGATGGCGTGGAGCATGTGATGCGACTTTTCTTCCGTCATGCGACGGACCGGACGGACAAGCCGGTGGCGGCCGAAGCGGTCGCGGACCCGTTCCTCAACGACATGCGTAAGGTCGTCGACGCGATCTGCGACGAGGAAAAACTAGATCAGGACTGATGAACCCGATGAACGGGGGCGGCCTGGCGGTTGTCGTTGCCTATGCCGATCGCTTCTCGCGTTCTTCCGCCTGGCCGTAGCGCAGATAGTGAACAAGAGGATTGAGGCCGGACTTCGCCACATCGGGATAGCGCGAAAGATAGTGGCTCGTTGAAAAATCGGGGCCCGGATCGCGGCCATCGGCGACGCCGTGTTCAAGATAATGCAGCGCCGGATCGTGTCCGGCCGTGGCCACATCAGGATAAGTTCGCCTGTACCAGTCGGCATCGAGCAGACCGCTGGCACGGATCAGCGCAATCTCTTCCCGCTGCCGTGCAATGCCTTCGCGAATTTTCCTCCGTGTGGCGGGACGAAGGCGGTTGACGATCATGATGGCCCTGCCCGCCATGCGCATGGCGCGAGGAGACCGGTCAGCGATATTCCGTAGACGTCGGAGCATCCGGCCTTCGATCGAGCGATTCCACGCATCGAGTTCAGTACGCAATGCATCTCTGACAGCGCCGGCCTCCGCGATTTCGCTCTGTTGCCGGCCAATGAGACGCTGTGCATCCGACAGGCGATTGCTGAGATCGGCCATCGCCGCCTGATTGTCACGCATGACACGGTCGTATCCCGCTGCGCGCTTGCGCGCCAAGCGGAGCTCGGTTGCTTGTGTTGCCGCAAGGTTGGCGACGATCGGGGCGAAAGTCATCTGCTCGATCAGTCCGCGGGTAGCCGGTTCGATAGGATCGTTCTTTCGATAGAGAACCGCGAGCCCGTCGAAGACGGGCAAGAATGCCGTCGCAAAGGCGCCGCTGCCGCGAGCGGCGAAGTTCTCGATTGTGTGCTTGATATCGCGGTCGCCACTGCCGAGCTGCAGATCGATCAGGGTGATCGGAAAGGCGCTTCCTACGGTCGATGCCTGTGCATCGAGCGCGGTGAGCACACGATTGACGACATCTGCCTGGCCAGCAAGCAGGACCAACCCCGCCGAAGGGAATGCGACCGATGTGACAGGCGATTCGGCCCATTGAACCACCGGGCTCAGGGCTTCGGACCGCTTCCGAAGGGCGTCGACCTGCAGAGAGGTCAACCCTACAGCGAGGATCGAGCTGGGCCGGACGCTGCGCGCCAACGGTTCGATCACTTCATTCCAGAAACAGTCCATCGAAGGTTTGATTCCATTCCGTGAGCCGGCGGCGATGATGTCTTGCGTATCGGGGCGCGTCAAATTGCGTGGCTGCGCCCGATATGGGCGGCGCGCAAGATGCATTTGGTTAATCGGATACGGCTTGCCTCATCGTTCCGTGTGGCCCTAGTCTTCGCGCATCCTAGGGCCTTGCGGCGCGATCGAGGCGGCACTTGGAGAGGGAGAGGACATTATGTCGGCATGGCGGAATTTTGCCGCAGCTTCGGCCCGGTTGCTCGGTCTGCAAGACCGCGGGGTCGCGGCGTCGGGCGGCGGCGCGAGTGCCGCGGATGCGCTCGCTTATGCCGAAGCGCTGGCGGCCGATGGGCGCATTCTCGATGCCATTGCCTATGCCACCGAACAGAACCGCCGCTTTCATGACGGAACGCTCGAATGGCGACTGGTGCAATGGCGCCGCGAGGCTTTTGCCTCTCTCGGGACGCCTGTACCACGTCCCGATTGGCCGCCTGCCCTTCCGGATCCCTTCCCGGGCCTTCAGGGTTTGCCCGAGATCGCGGCCGATGAACTGACGGCCGAAATCATGGGTGGCAGCATTCTGCATCATGGCTGCCTCGTTGTGCGCGGATTGCTCACGAAGCCCGAGGCCGAGCATTTCGTCGAGGGCATAGACAAGGCTTTGGAAGCCTGTGCGGATTCACGCGCGGGTGCGTCGATGGAAGATACGCTGCCATGGTACGCGCAAACGCCGATCGGCGATGATCCTTCCCGTGACTTTCTTTATCCGCGCGGCGTTCTGACGGCCGAGTCCCCGCGGATGCTGTTCGAGCTGCTGGAACTGTTCCAGAAGCGTCGGATCATTCAGGTCATCGGTGAATATCTAGGCGAACGGCCGGCGCTCTCCGTCAAGAAATGCACGTTGCGCAAAGTGCCCGTGATACCTGTGACAAGCTGGCACCAGGACGGCGCATTTCTCGGGTCCGAGACGCGCACCGTCAATGCCTGGGTTGCGCTGTCGCATTGCGGCGTCGATGCGCCGAGTCTCGACATAGTGCCCCGCCGTATCCCCTATGTCGTTCAAACGGGATCGCATGGGAGCTTTTTCGATTGGGCGGTCGGCGATAAAATGGTTGAGATCGCCGCCGAAGGAACCCCCGTCATCATGCCGGTGTTCGAGCCCGGAGATGCCGTATTGTTCGATCATCTCTTCCTGCATCGGACAGGCGTGCGACCCGACATGTCGACGCATCGCTATGCGATCGAGTCATGGTTCTTCGCACCCTCGACCTATCCGCACGACCGCCTGCCGCTGGTGATCTGATTGTCGCCCGAACGGTACTTGAACCTTCTCGAAGTGATTTTAACCGGAACGCTTATCGAAGACGTTCCGATTCAGACGGAAGCTTACAAGGGCTTTTTCAAAGGCATGGCGAAGAGCATCTTCGGGCTGGAAGATCCACCCGAGGGTGAATATGCCAAATTCCATCGTGGAATCCGGGAGCACGGATGGGACTGGCCTTCGCGCGCCTTTACAATGACCGGAATGAAACGTCTGCGGAATTTCCGCCATCTCATCGAACGCGTCATTGCTGACGGTATTCCGGGCGACATTATCGAGACCGGCGTGTGGCGCGGCGGCTCAACGATCATGGCCAGAGCGGTATTGGCCGCCTTCGATGTAAAGGATCGAAAGGTGATTGTCGCGGACTCGTTCGAAGGGTTACCTCCGCCGAATGAAGCCGCATTTCCGTGGGACAGGGGTTCGGTCCTTCATACCTTCGAGGAGCTCGCCGTTTCTCTCGAGCAGGTTCAGGAAAACTTTCGGAAGTTCGATCTTCTGGACGATCAGGTCGTGTTTCTGAAAGGGTGGTTCCGCGATACCATGCTGCGTGTGCCGTCGGAGAAATTGGCGGTCATTCGCCTCGACGGTGACATGTATGAATCCACCATCGATCCGCTGAAGCATCTTTATGACCGGCTGTCGGTCGGCGGCTGGGTTATCGTCGACGACTATGGAGTGGCGGCTTTTTGCAAGGCCGCGGTGCATGATTTTCTCGACGGGCGGTCGATCGCGGCGGATATCCATCCAATCGATGGAAGCGGCGCCTATTTCCAGAAGACGTCTGCGTAACAGCGTATAGCCAGGCCGTCTTGCTCAGACCGCGGCGCTCACCTCGGAAAGCTTTTTCTTCAATTCCTCGATCTCCGCTGCCTGTGCTGCAAGCAACTTGCGCGCCCGTTCGAGTGCTTCGGTGCGTTGCGTAAGTTTTGTCCGGTAGGCCATCAGTTCGACGCGGACCTTCATTCCATCGTCTTCGAGTGCAATGCAGGCGTCGAGCAGGGCTTCCGGCGAGAAAAATCCGTCGAGTGCGGATTTGAGAATCGGGGTCATGCGTTCGGCCGGAACGAGAATGCCCAGACCGTTGAAGAAAGGCAGCCGATAGAATGTGATCTCCGTGGATGACCGGCTGGCGATGAAATCCTCGATCGCGGTCAGTACACCGTTCTGCGGGCCACCCTCGTGAAGCGCGTTGGCGAAATCCGCATTCAAACCATTATCGACCAGTTCGGATATGCCGGGATACATGGCGCGATAAGCATAAGGATGCCGCTGCACTGCCAGCAGACCGGTCGGATTGTAATACATGTCGCGCCGCGCATAGGGCCATGCGCAGTCATGGGCGATGATGATCGGCGGCGGGGAGCCCATCTCGGACGCGCGCCCGTAGAGCATCGTCAATTCCGTATAGACGGTATGCCAGTTGTGGTCGCCGTCGACGAAGGCGATGTCGGGCGGCGCGACCTTATCCAGCACATCGACGCTCTTGCCGACGTGGAGGCTGTGATGTTCGGGAAAGTTCGCCAGGACGTTCTTCAGCGCGTCGAGCGGCACGGGATCGACGACGTCGAGGTGTGCGCCCTTCTCACGGCAGTATTCGAGAATTCTTTCCGTGTTCCAGCCAAACTCGGCGCCGATCTCCAACATCCGGCGAGGTGCCGCCGCTTCGACGACGGCCTTGGTGTAACGTTTCCAGAAGCGATGCATCGTCAAGCCTCACAAGTGGTCGAGCGTGTCGTCATAGTCCTCGAGCCGCAGGATGTCCTTGGCCTTTTTCAAAAATCCGGACGGACAGGACGTTATGAAGTGCTGCGTTCGTGTCTGGTCGATTACGAAGGGGCCTGCGCCGTTCACGAACCTGTTGATGACGGCGAGATGCCAGTATTTCGAATAGCCGAGCCAGGGTTGGCCGTGAGCGGTTCTCAAATAGATCAGATAGGAGCCGTGGGAGACAAATTGTGCATAGGCGGAGAGCTGCGCCACGGGAACATAGTCAGTCGGCTGTGGTCCGAATAGAACCAGCGTTGTTTCCTCTGCGCCGATGGCCCGATCGATAGCCGCGAGCGTTACCGATGCATAGGGGTCGCCGACAATGATTTCAATGCGGCTGTTGGCCGGGGTGCTGGCCGAAGTGCCGGTCATGCGGACGATCTTCGTCTCGCGCAGATCGAGCGCGTCCAGCACCGAACACATGTAGGAGACAAGGCCGTCTTCCACGCCGGTGGCGACGATGCGCGTCGGTCGTTGTTCCCGAATGATATCCTGAATGCTGGTGAGATCAGAGGGCGCGAGGTCGATCGGTTGGCCGAGCCAGTTCGTGCTCTTGTACGCCCCGCATTCGGCATAGGCAGATTGAAGATAGATTTGCGCGTCTTCGTCGAAATGCTGCGGAACGTAGCCCGGTCTGATGTGCTCTGTTATGCCGAGATTTCCCGGGAAGAGCGGGCGCTGTCGCGCGACGAGGGCATATTGGGATCTGATCGAACCGCGCAATTTGATTTGCTGCGGTGGAACATTCTCGAACGCTCCGCCGCGGAGATCGCTATAGGCTGCGGAATAGGCCCGCACACGTATTTCCTTTTCCTGGTCGGTGACGTTGGTCGTCATGCCGCCATGGTACTGATGCATCGTCGCCTCGCCGACGAGGCAAATGACGGCAGAGGCCGCGTCTGCGGCCCGGCGCATCAGATCGAGATTTGCAAAACCGGCGCCCGGCTCGCTGAAAGCCTCGTCTATTCCGCCGATCCGTTCGTAGACATGCCCCGGAATGAAAAGGCAATTGCTCTCGCTCAGGCCACCGAACCAGTAGTTGGGGCTCTCCAGCAGAGGCGCACTGATTTCGAATAGTCCATATCCATCGGCCGGCCAACCGATACGGGCAAACAGCGCGTCTTCCCGCTCGCGCGTATAGCCGACGGATGAGAGCCAGCGCTGATCGCCGCCGACGAACCAATGCCGCGCCGCGACGACGCAATCCGGATCGGCATCGAATGCGGCAATGGCTTCTCGAAAAATACCGGGCGTCAGCACATGTGCACCGTCGATCATGACCGCCACATACCGGCCTTTAGCCTGTCGCGCCGCTTCGTTGATCGCCGCGCAGGGCGATGGCAGCAGAACACTCGGCTTGATCAGTCTGAATTCCGGTCCGAAACTTTCTACCCATTCCTTTTCGAGCGGCGGGTTCGATCCGTTGTCGATGCACAGCACTTCATACGGCATGTCGCCGATGTCGAGTTGATAGCCGCGTGTGAGGGAAGCCAGCGTCCGCTCAGCCTCGCGTTTCATGTTGTAGAAGTTGACGATGATCGAGAACTGGGTTTTTGCGCCCGCCCATCTGCTCTGCTTCGTCTCTTGCCCGCTGCCGGCATGTTCGACCGCAGGCGGGAAGGCGACGGCGGACGGCCGCGGTCGCTCTTCCAGGCGCAGATAGATGGGACGGGTAAGAGCTGATGATGTGGCGTCGTCTACGTAGATATCGAACTCATGAATTCTGCCGTCATGGAGTTCCTCGGGAATGCGGACTTCGAAACCGCAACGGCCGTCCCCCTGCCGCATTTCAGCGAGATCATTGCGCCAGCGATTTGCCACCGTCGTGAAGGCGGGCCGTCCGTTCTCATAGAAGGTCAGGTTAGCTATATGGCTGAAATCGTTCGGCCACGAAACCCAGCCCGCCAGGAGGTCGGCATTCACCTGCTCGACGAAACCAATGGTGTCCATCCCATCGACCAAACGGGCCGGAGCAAGATTCTCGGGGTGGTTCGCCTCGAAGACTACGTCGGAATCCCTTGCGCTCGGGGTCCGAACGAGGGAGACAGGACTGCCGCGCAACTCTTTCACGCCTTCTTCGGCATGGGCACGGATGGCGAGCGGCGTGCCCAGCGGAAAATGCTTCGAGATCAGAATCTCGAAGCCGCAGAAGCCATCCCTTTTTTGGGCATGTTCGGCTTCGGGTCGGTAGAGACTCGCAGTTGTCGCGGCCAATACGCGGTCTCCAGCGACGACATCGATGAGGACGGGTCGGTCCGGTGCTGAGGGAAACCACGCCCAGCCGGTCAGCCGGTCGCCCGAGCAGCCTTCAACGCGCCCTTCCAAAGATGCAAGCGTAAACGATGCAGCGATGTTCATGTCCCCACGTCACCGGCGGCCGGAATTCTGGCGCAGATTAACGCCCCCTGCTCCTCCCCACCATGTCTATAGGGCCATGATTTGGGCGTCAAAGGGCAATGATCCTTATGGCTAATGCGCGGACGTGCGGCCGCGCTAGGCGCTTGAGTCAAGCCGCCGTCCTCCCTAACCTGCTGCTCGAACGATGGCGGAGCGGCAGTTGATCTATCTTCATATCGGGCGAAACAAGGTCGGCTCGACGACGTTGCAGGATTATTTCTATGCCCGACGCGACGAACTCGCGGCTCATGGCATCACCTATGCGATGTTCGGACATATGCGGGAATGGCATCCCGACCTTCCTGGCTTCGCTTCTGCCGACGACCTTGCCGCCTATGCGCGCGCTCATCCGGACAGATCGGTGCTGGTGTCCAACGAATTCATGTTTCCCTGGCCGCGCAGCTATACCGAAGCCGTTGTAGCTGCGCTCAAAGGCGTTGACGCCAAAGTCATCGCTTACATCCGGCCTTATGCCGAGTGGATTTCCTCGAATTATTCCTGGGAAATTCACATGGGCGTCAGCAGTCTGGATTTTGACCACTTTTTCGAACAGATCCGCGATGGCGTTTCCTGTTGGCCGGCACTCGAAGCCTGGGGCAACGGCATGGGATGGGAGAATATGCACATCCGCTCGCTCGACCCGCGCTCGCTCCGGGGCGGCAATCTCATCTCCGATTGTCTCTCGGCGCTTGGCGTGGACTCCGGCGTCGAAGAATCTGCCCGGCAATTGCGCAGCAATGCGTCGCCGAACTGGATGGTGCTCGAACTGGTCCGGTCGCTGATGGATCAGACCAAAGATGTCGCATGGGACGATCCCTATTTCCGCACACATGTGCATCCGCTCAAGGAACTCATGGATCAAGCCATCGCCGCCAGCCCGAATGGCGGGATGCGAGCCCGGTATCACACGGCGGCGCAGCTGAGGTTTCTCGGTGAGTTGTATAATCGGGACATCAGTGCGATCGGCGAGAAGACAGGCGTCGAAATTCCGGCCATTCCGCTCAATCGAATAGAGGAGCGGCCCTTCCTGCCTTCGATCCGGATGATACCCAAGGATATTATGGCCGATTTTGCCGCCCGTGCGTCAGCACCGGCATTCCGGGAGAGATGGCCCGATGCCGCAGGGATAGCCCATATTGCGCTGGACGCCGTCGTTTTGCCCGCCTCCACGCGAAGCTGGGCAAAAATCAAAAGGTTCCTCGTGCCGGGGACCGTTCCGGACGAAGCTCCCTCCATTTCATCAGCGGGCTGACTTCTATCCGTCGCTTATGTGCCGATCTTGAAGGTCGCGCTCGCCTTGGCCACGAGTTCGCCCTTCTCGTCCCGTAACTCGCCTTCCGCGAAGGCGATGGACTTGCCGCGATGGCGGACCCAGCCTTCGCCGATCAGCGTCCCCTTGTCAGCCCGTCCGACGAAGCTCGTCTTGAGTTCGAGCGTCACCTGAGGTGTGCCGGGCACCTGGTGGGTGAGCCGGACCGCATGGCCGCAAAGACCGTCCAGCATGGCGGCGAGAAAGCCGCCGAAAATCCGACCGCCGCGATTGACGAAGTTATCGCCGGCATAGAAGGATGCCCGGATGTAGCCGCGTGCGGCGTCCGTCTCCAGCACCTTCTTGCCAAGCGATACCGCGGCCGGGGATTCCCACTCCGGGTCGAGGGCATTGGGGTCGGTCGCAGTCACATGTCCGTCCTTTGAATGCCCTCGGGAAACGCTGTTTCCTTCAGGGGAATGGCTGGGCGGCTGTCTTTTTATACTTTTCCTTACAGGCTGCAAATTCCTCGGACATGATGTCCATGCCCTTGCCCTCGCAGGACTGGCTCGCGCGGGATTCGATCACGCCCTTGTTCGTGCATTCCTTAAGGTCCGGATCGAAGAGCGCGATGCAGGTCATGGGGATGTAGCGTTCCTTGCAGGGCAGCTCGCGAATATATTTCTGCTGCTCGGGAGAGCGCTTGTCCCACCATTCCTGAAGCCTGCCTTCGGGCAGGCCGCGTGTATCGCTCTGCATGCAATCAGGCGCCTTGTCGGCATGGGCCGCCTGCGGAAACGACGTCCACGCCATCACGCCGAAGCCGAGCCCGAGCACGGCCTGTACAAAAATCTTCATGTCTCCCCTTCTCCCATTCTGTGTTGTTTCCCCGATCCTTGTCGGGGTTCATTCCTGGTCCTAGCTCGATGTGCCCGGAAATGGCGGCTTGAACGTCTTCTTGTATTCCTCGGTACAGTCCGCAAGTTCCTGCGACATCAACTCATAGCCCTTTGCCTGGCAGGCGTCGGTCGCGCGCTTCTGCGCGACGCCCTTGTTGGTGCAGCCGATCAGGTCCGGGTCGTAGAGAAAAATGCAGGTCAGCGCGATGTAGCGCTCGCTGCAAGGGAGCGAGACGATGATGCGCTGTTCTTCCGCCGACCGGCGCTTCCACCAGGCACGGGCGCCATCCAGATTTTTGACGCGATCCGAACTCAGGCAGGCAGCAACGGCTTCGTCATTGTCCGCCGCCTTGGCGCGGCTTTGCTGCAGCCCCACGGCGAAGACCGCCGCAAGGACGAACAGGAATATGAATCGCACCGGAAATGTCATCTCCTACCCTCCCAAATAGTAACTGACATTTACTACCCTAGCCGTTTCTCCGGCCGAGTGGAAGCGGCGGCGCCGTAGATGTGAGCGCATTTCAACAAAAAACCGGCCCCTTGAAGGGGCCGGTTCGTCCGTCTGGCCTTATTGGCGACCGGCTATCAGGCGGTTGCCGCTGCGCTCGGCAGGGCTTTCATCCGCTCGTACCAAGCAGCGACGTTCTTGTTCTCCGGATTGACGGGCTGACCGACCGCGACGCCGAAATCGAGGAAGCTGAACAGCAGAATGTCGGCGAGGGTCAGCCGCTTGCCGGCGATGTATTCCCGGCCCGCCAGCTGCTTGTCGAGCCAGGCAAGCCCGTCCTGCGCGATGGCCTTCAGACCGTCGGCGGCTTCCGGCAGGCAGCGCATACGGTCCTTGAAAAGGCCGAGGCCCTGAGAGTAGCGGAAACCCGACGTCAGCGGTTCGCAGATCTTCAGGTCGACGCGGCGCGTCCACATGCGCGTCTCGGCACGTTCTTCCGGCGTCGTGCCGATGAGCGGCTTTGCCGGGAATTTCTCGTCGAGATATTCGCAGATCGAGGTGATTTCCGCGAGCACGTCGCCATTGTCCAGTTCGAGCGCCGGCATCTGACCGGACGGATTCTTCGACAGATAGGGCTCGCGGCGATTGTCGCCCTTCAGCAGATCAACTTCCTCGAACGGTATTTCGATGCCCTTCTCCTTCATGAACATCTTCACGACACGCGGATTGGGGCCGATGGAATTGTAGAACTTCATGTCTCGTCTCCCTGTCTGGTTCGGTCTTGATGCCGATCCCGGAATCCTTAGCCGATCGCAACGATCCGCGCCAGCACCACGGCGACGGCGGATTGAGCCTTGCACGGCAAGGCCGGCCGCATGACTATCTGGCGCCCGCGGAGACGGGAAGGATCGTCAAAAAATCCATATGAAATGGACGATATCGCTGGAGGACATTACGCCATGACTGAAACGCCGAAGAGATTTGGTCCGGGCGTCATGCTCGACAAGCCTGCCTTCATCCATGAGACGGCGCTCGTCTATGGACATGTGCATATCGGCGAAGGCGCGTCGCTCTGGCCCTATGTCGTGGTCCGCAGCGAAATGCATGAGGTGCGCATCGGTGCGCGCACCAATATCCAGGATTTCGTGATGATCCATGTCGGCAACACGACACCGACGATCATCGGCGTGAACTGTTCCATCACGCATCACTGCACGATCCACGGCGCGGAGATCGGCGACAATTGTCTCATCGGCATCAACGCGACGCTGATGGACGGCGTGAAGATCGGTGCGAATTCGATCGTCGCCGGCCATTCGATCGTGACCGAGGGAACCGTGATTCCGGAAAACTCCATTGTCGCCGGCTCGCCGGCCAAGGTCATCAAGACGCGCGACAACCGGGTCGCGAACATCATGAACGCGGCGTTCTACTTCGAGAATGCCAAGGCCTATGCGCGAGGCGATCATCGCGTCACAGACCGCGAGGAGTTCCGGCAAGCCATGACGGCCGAATTGAAAGCGCTCACGGCGGGCTGAAATTAGGGTGCGCGCCGATTTCCCTTGCCCGGCGCGGACGAATGATTAATTAAGCCCGGTCGACGCTGCGTATCCGCGTCGTTCAATCGCCGGAGAGATGGATGAGCACGGCTCAGACCGAGGGGCCCCCAATTCCCATTGAAGAGTTGGGGCCACCAGAAGAGCCGGACCGCCCGAAAGGCGGTCTTTTCTACGGCTGGTATGTCGTTGCCACCGTCTTCTTCGTTCAGACGGTCGCCTGCGGCCTCGGCTTCTACAATCTCTCGGTTTTCCTGAAGGCTTTCGTCAGCGATGGCGGGTTCTCCGTAACCGCCGTGTCGTCGGCCAATGCGGCGTTCTTCCTCTCGAACGGCGTCGCCGGCCTCGCCGTCGGCTGGGCGCTCGACCGCTACGACCCGCGCATTCTCATCACCATCGGCGCCATCGCCTGCTCGGCCGCCCTCGCCTTTGCCGGACATGTCGGCAGCCTCGCCGAGCTCTACCTTTTTTACGTTCTCTTCGGGGCCGGCTACGCGGCAACCGCCGTCATTCCGGGCACGACCATCGTCGCGCGCTGGTTCAGCCGGCAGCGCTCGAAGGCAATCGCCTATGCCTCGACGGGCCTCTCGCTCGGCGGCATCATCTTCACGCCGATCTCGGTGACGCTGATCCAGACACTTGGCCTTCAGCACGCGGCCTACTGGCTCGCCTTCATGTTCATCATCGGATCTATCCCGGTAACGTGGTTTTTCCTGCGTGCGCGACCATCCGATATGGGCCTCGCGCCGGATGGCGATCCGGTCGTGGAGAGGCACGAGCATGGCGGGCATCTGAGCGACGGCGTCGGCTTCGACATCGCGATCCGCAGCCGCTTCTTCATCTTTTGCACGATTGCTTTCGTCTTCTCGATGATGGCGCAGGTCGGTGCGCTGGCGCATCAGTTCAGGCTCATCGCCGAGCGCACGGACAATGACCACATGGCGGCGCTTGCCGTATCGCTCATGGCTGCAGGCAGCATCAGCGGCCGCCTCATCGGCGGATGGGCGCTCTCGCGCGTCGAGTCGAAGAATTATCTCGTCGGCGTGATGGTTTTGCAGACATTCGCCTACGCGCTCTTCGCCATCACCTATGGTTCGATCCCGCTCGTCGTCGTCTCGATCATGTTCGGCACGACGGTCGGCAACATGCAGATGATGTTGCCTCTCATCATGGCGGAGGCCTTCGGCCTCAGGGCCTATGCGCGCATCCTCTCGCTCGCCCAGATGCTCATCACCTGCGCCAATGCCTTCGGGCCCATGGTTGTCGGCGTGCTTTACGAGCGAGGCGGCGGTTATGGCGTTCCCTTCGCCTTCCTTGTCTGTATGTCAGCCTTTGGCCTCATTGCCATGATCGCGGCAGGCCCTGCCGGCGTGCCGACCCGGAAACTCGGCTAAATCCTGCATGGATTCGGGGCTTTGCGGCGGCTAGACTGCGCCGACATTCCTTCCCACACGCGGAATCCCCATGAAGCTGCCTACGAATTTCTACAAGCCTCTCGCCATCGGTGCGCCGGAGCCTTATCGCGAACTTCCCGTCGCGCTGGAGCGGATGATCCATTTCTTCCCCGGGCACAATGAGAAGGTACGGGCGCGCATCGGCGAGATGATCCCGCAGGTCGATGTGCTGCTCGGCAATCTCGAAGACGCGATTCCGGCGGATGCAAAGGAAGCGGCACGGCGCGGCTTCATCGAAACGGCTAAGGCGCATGATTTCGGCCAGACCGGTCTCTGGACGCGTATCAATCCGCTGAACAGCCCCTGGATGCTCGACGATGTGACGGAGATTGTCGCGGAAGTCGGCAACAAGCTCGACGTTGTGATGCTGCCCAAGGTCGAAGGCCCGTGGGACATCCATTACCTCGATCAGTTGCTGGCGCAGCTTGAGGCGAAGCACGGCGTCAGGAAGCCGATCCTGATCCACGCCATTCTGGAGACCGCGCAGGGCGTCAAGAATGTCGAAGAGATCGCTAGCGCCAGTCCGCGCATGCATGGCATGAGCCTCGGGCCCGCCGATCTCGCGGCCTCGCGCAAGATGAAAACCACGCGCGTCGGCGGCGGTCATCCTTTCTATCGCGTGCTCGAAGACCCGCATGCAGATGGCGGTGCGCGGGCTTCGGCGCAGCAGGATCTCTGGCATTACACGTTTGCGAAGATGGTCGATGCCTGCGTCGCCAACGACATCAGGCCGTTCTACGGTCCTTTTGGCGACATTCAGGATCTCGATGCCTGCGAGCAGCAGTTCCGCAATGCCTTCCTGATGGGTTGCGTCGGTGCATGGTCGCTGCACCCCAATCAGGTCGCGATCGCCAAGCGCGTCTTCAGTCCGGAGCCGAGCGAGGTTCTCTTCGCGAAGAAGATTCTCGCCGCCATGCCGGACGGTACCGGCGTCGCGATGATCGACGGCAAGATGCAGGATGACGCAACCTGGAAGCAGGCGAAGGTCATCGTCGATCTGGCAAAAAAGGTCGCGGCGCGCGATCCGGATCTCGCGCAGGCCTACGGGCTCTGAACGAAAGCGACCCGCTCACACCACAATCGTCACCCCGGCCTTAAGCCGGGGTCCATCTTTACAGGATGGATGCCGGCCTCCTTAAGTCAAAGGAGGGTTCGGCATGACGAAGATGTTTGCCTTGGCGACCTTACGACAATGTCGCCAGCGCCGCCGGGTTGAACGGCTCCAGCGCGTCGTAACGCTCCGCATGGATTTTCCGCGCCCAGGCGGGATCGACCAGCAGCGCACGGCCAACGGCGACGAGATCGAACTCGTCGCGTTCGAGACGGGCCAGCAGATCGTCGATGCCCGTCGGGGTGGAGGATTCGCCGCCGAAGGCTGCGATGAACTCGCCCGACAGGCTGACGCTGCCGACGGTGATGGTTGGCTTGCCGGTGAGCTTCTTCGTCCAGCCGGCGAGGTTGAGGTCCGAGCCTTCGAATTCCGGCTCCCAGAAGCGGCGCTGCGAGCAGTGGAAGACGTCGACTCCCGCCTCCGACAACGGCTTCAGGAACTCGCCCAGAAGTTCCGGCGTCGGCGCGAGACGCGCGGTGTAGTCCTGCTGTTTCCACTGCGAGAAGCGCAGGATGACCGGATAGTCCTTGCCGACCTCGCGGCGCACCGCTTCGACGATCTCGATGCCGAAGCGTTCGCGCTTCAGCATGCTGCCGCCGAATTCGTCGTCCCGCTGGTTGAGCCCTTCCCAGAAGAACTGGTCGATCAGATAGCCATGCGCGCCGTGCAGTTCGACGCCGTCGAAACCGATCTCGCGCGCATCGGCGGCGGCGCGGGCGAAGGCGTCGATCACATGCTGGATATGCTGTTTGGTCATGGGCTCGGCGACCTGCTTGCCGGGCTTCGAGAGACCCGACGGACCGGCGCTCGGCAGCTCGGGATGCGCCACATTGCCCTTCTGGTTCCGCGCCATGCCGACATGCCAGAGCTGCGGCATGATCTTGCCGCCGACGTCGTGCACTTCCTCCACGACATGCTTCCAGCCCTTCAGCGCGTCGCCGAAGAAGTTCGGCACGTTGACGTCCATCGACGAGACCGGGTCGTTGATGGTCGTGCCTTCGGTAATGATGAGACCGGTTTCATTCTCGGCGCGGCGGCGGTAATAAGCTGCGACCTCCGGTCCCGGGATTCCGCCCGGCGACTTCGAACGGGTCATGGGTGCCATGACGACGCGGTTGGGCAGCGTAAGGCCCTTCATCGTGAAGGGACGGAACAGCGGGGCGACAGATCGGCTCATTAAGTTCTCCAATATTATGCCGTAGAACATTAGAATTCCCGGCAAATTCATGTTGAGCGCATATTGGCCTTCCGGCGCGGAAGGTCAAATGGGCAAGACGGCGCGGTCCATCACAAAAAAATGAGTTAGGGGACGGGACATGGAAGCAAATCCGGTATTGGCGCGGCTGGGGCTCGGAGAAGCCGACCGGGTTGCCATTCTGCATGTTGATGACGTCGGTATGTGCGGAGCGTCTCTGGACGCCTTCAGCGACCTCTGGGAGGCTCGTGAGGTCACCTGCGGCTCCGTGATGGTGCCCTGCCCCTGGTTCCGCGCCACGGCCGCATGGGCCCGCGAGCACCCCGACGCGGATCTCGGCGTCCACGCGACGCTGACCAGCGAATGGAGCGGCTATCGCTGGGGGCCGGTCTCGACACGCGACCCGGCCAGCGGCCTCATGGATGAGGAACGCTGCTTCCCGCGAACATCCACCGAAGTTGCGGCCCGCGCTGTCCCTGCGGCGGCCGGGGCCGAACTCAGGCTCCAGATCGCAATGGCCCGTGATGCCGGCATCGTGCCGACGCATCTCGATACGCATATGGGCTCGGTCATGAGTGCCCGGCTCTATGGTGAATTCGTCGCCTCCGCCGTCGAGGCGGGTGTGCCGCCCTTCGGCCTGCGGTTGGCGGCCGAGCAATGGAAAAAGGGCGGCTACGATCCGGAAACCGCGGCGATGCTCGCCGATACGGTGAAGGGGCTTGAAGCACGCGGCATTCCGATGCTCGACCGCATCCTGCAGCTCTCGCTGTCGATTGACGATGACCGGCTCGGCCGGACGCTCGACATGGTCAAGCGGATCGAGCCGGGTCAGGTCGGCTATGTCGTCTTCCATCCGGCCCTCGACACGGCGGAACTGCGTGCGATCTGTCCGGACTGGCATTCCCGCGTCGGCGATCATGAATTGCTGCGGTCCGGTCGGATTCGCTCGGCGCTGGCGGATCAGGGCGTCGTACTCATCGGTTGCCGCGAATTGCAGCAACTCATGCCCATCGGCCACTGAGGTTTTGCGGGCTTTCCGGCAGGCGTCGGCACCTGCTATCCTTGCCCCTTGTGCTTGTGGAGTGAAGACGAAGTCATGGAGATCAACCGGCAGGCGAAATTCCAGATCGGGCAGATCGTTCGCCACAGGTATTACCCCTTTCGGGGCGTCATCTACGACGTCGATCCGACCTTCAACAACACCGAGGAATGGTGGTTGTCGATTCCGGAGGAAGTGCGCCCGCGCAAGGATCAACCCTTTTATCATCTGCTGGCGGAGAATGCCGACACCGAATATGTCGCCTATGTCTCCGAGCAGAATCTGCTGGCCGATGAAACGGGCGAGCCGGTACGCCATCCCCAGGTGAAAGAGCTGTTCGGTCCCATGCGCGATGGCGTCTATACCATCCGCCCGAAAAACGCCCATTAGATCCATCCGTATCCCCTGCCGAATTCGGGTGAGCAATCAGTCCGCTCATGCTATCCGTCTGCCGGAGAGCGGGGATAAGTCCGGACGCGACGGTCCGGCAATATCGGGGAGCAAGTGAATTGCGGCGCGACAGGCGGCCATATTTCATTCGTCGCCTGCAAGGCGCGTGGCTCCGCTTCTATACGGAGCATTTCCTGGTTCCGGCCTTCGACGAAGTCGGTCCGGGGCTCGCGGTCACCAGTCCGCGCGACATCGAAATCTGGGGCGGCAATATCCGCGTCGGCGCTTGCGCGCATATCCATGCCTCACGAGGCAACCCCACGCGCCTCTGCACCTGGACGACGGATGGGCGCGAAGGCCGGCTCACGATCGGCGACTACGTGCTCATCAGCCCGGGTACGCAGATCATCGCCTCGGAGAGCATCAGCATCGGTTCGAACACCATGTTCGCCAGCGGCTGCTATGTCTCCGATTCAGACTGGCACGACACTTACGACCGGACACGCGAACTCGACAAGCATGCGCCCATCGTCATCGGTGAGAATTGCTGGCTCGGCGTGCGCGTGATCGTCGGCAAGGGGGTCACCATCGGCGACAACAGCATTATCGGTGCCGGATCCGTGGTGACCCGCGACATTCCCCCGAGCTGCATTGCGGCGGGTAATCCCGCCCGTGTTGTGCGTGAGCTCGACCCGACGCGGCCCATGCGAAAACGCTCGGAACTCTTCGCAGAGCCCGAGCGCGTCAATCGAGATATGGATCGTCTGATGCGTTACCTGCTTCGGGAGAACACGCTGGGAGGCTGGCTCCGCAGCGTATTCTTTCCGACGCGGGAAGATTAGGCCTTGGGCTTAGGCAGCGAGGCGATCGCGGCGCCGAAACCGTCGAGCTTCACAGGCGCCTTGATCTGGCCTTTCGCGGCGTGGATGAAAATGACGTCCATTTCCTTGCCGGCCTTGAACGCTTTCAGACTCTCCGGCGGGAGCGGTCTTTCCGCCTGACAACCGGTCGGCACGCAGAAGACAAACGGAAGCACGAAGCGCGACTTTTCCGCATTGTCGACGGCGACACCCACGCCAGGCTGGAGGAGCGAGCCGAGTGGCGTCATCATGCCGATGAACATGCCGCCGTCCGTCTTTTTCGGAATGTAGCCGATGAAGATCGACAGGATAGGCTGCTTGGACTCCGCGATGCCGACATTGACGAAGGCCAGGCATTCCTGCTGCTTGGTATCTTTCGGATCCGTGATGCAGCGCGTGGCCCAAACCCCGAATTTCTTGACGACAGGCTTCGGTGCATCCGCTTCGGCGGGCGGCGTCGGGTCGGCCGCGAAAGCTGCCTGAGCCAAGGGCGCAGCCAGCGCCACGAGGACGGCGCCAAGCGCCAGACGACGGAAAAACATGAAGATCAGTCCTTTCTGAGGCTATAAACAGCCTGAATTATCCGGCTCGCCCTCCCGAGTCGCGCGCGATTATAGATATCCGTTCCATCTCCGATAGCCCGAAGTCACGCATAAATGGCGCATTAAATCCCCGTAACCTTAATGTCCGGCGATAGTTCCACGACTGACTGAAGATTAGGCAAACCGCAAGGGAGGACAAGGTGGGAGGCAAGTTGGCGGTGTTTCTGGCGATCGTTGGGGGGGCTCTCTTTCCGCTGATCGCTCAGGCGGATCCCCGACCGGCAATCGCCATGCATGGCGAGCCTGCCTACCCGCCCGGCTTCACGGCCTTCCGCTATGTGAACCCTGACGCACCCAAGGGCGGCACGATCCGTTTCGGCGCGATCGGCAGCTTCGACAGCCTCAATCCCTTCATTGTGCGCGGTACGCCGGCGATCGGATTGCGTGAGCATGTTTTCGAAAGCCTGATGGCACGGGGCTATGACGAGGCGTTTTCGCTTTACGGGCTTCTCGCCGAAACGATCGACGTACCGCCGGACCGGAGTTGGGTCACATTCCGATTGAGGCCGAATGCGTATTTTTCCGATGGCACGCCTGTCACCGTGGATGATGTGATCTTTTCGCTCCAGACACTGCGCGACAAGGGGCGGCCGAACTACAAAAGCTATTATGGCAAGGTCGCCCGTATCGAGCGACCGGATGCGCTGAGCGTGAAGTTCATCTTCCGTCGCGATCCCGGTGAAGACAGTGCAGATCGCGAGATGCCGCTGATCCTCGGCCTCATGCCGATCCTGCCGAAGCACATCTATGAAAGACGCCGCTTCGATCAGTCGAGCCTCGAAAATCCGGTCGGCAGCGGGCCCTATATCGTCGGGGCGATGAAGCCCGGTAGCCAGATCGTCTATCGGCTCGATCCCCACTACTGGGGAGCGAAGCTCGTGGTGAACCGCGGCCAGAACAATATCGAGCGTCTCGTCTACGATTATTATCGCGACAGCAACGCCTCATTCGAAGCCTTCAAGGCCGGGCTCTACGATGCCCGACCCGAGGAAGATCCAGGCCGCTGGACGAGCGAGTATGATTTTCCGGCAGTGCGCGACGGACGGGTGCGCAAGATCGCCTTCGAAACGCAGATGCCGTCGGGCATGAAGGCGATGGTCTTCAACATTCGTCGGCCCGTCTTTGCAGATAGACGCGTACGCGTCGCTCTTACCTGTCTGTTCGATTTCGAGTGGGTCAACCGAGCGCTCTATCACGGCGTCTACAAACGTACGCAGAGCTATTTCGACAATTCGGAACTCTCTTCGGCGAGGCGTCCCGCCAGTCCGCGCGAGCGCGCGCTGCTTGCCCCCTGGCCCGATGCCGTCACACCGGAGATCATGGCGCATGGCTACGAGGCGCCGGTAAGCGATGGGTCCGGGCAGAACCGCGCCAATCGTGCCAGAGCGCTCGACCTGCTTCAGCAGGCGGGTTACAGGATCGCCAATGGTCATATCGTCGACGGCAAGACGGGTGCCCCGCTAGGCTTCGAAATTCTTGTAGCGACGCCCTCGGACGAGCGCCTTGCTCTTGTCTACGCGAGCATGGCCCGCAGAGCCGGCGTCGATGTCCGCGTGCGTAACGTCGATTCGAGCCAGTATCAGGGGCGGCTCGACGCTTATGATTACGACATGATCTTCTTCGACTGGACGAGTTCGCTGTCGCCAGGCAATGAGCAGAGCTTTCGTTGGGGCTCGGAGGCGGCGGACGCACCGGGCAGCTATAATTTCATCGGCGTCAAAAGCAAAGCCGTCGATGCGACGATCTCGGCACTTCTTGCCGCGCAGACGGAGGAAGACTTCGTCAGCTCGGTCCGCGCGCTTGACCGGGTGCTTCTCTCCGGGAACTACGTCATTCCGCTTTTCTACTCGCCGTCGCAATGGGTCGCGTTATGGAGCCGTGTGAAGGTTCCTGAGCGGACGTCGCTTTATGGCTATCGTAGCGATAGCTGGTGGGCAGACCCGCAACAGTGATGCCGGAATCATCCCGCTCGCCAAGGCCGACACTTGAATTGAGCCGGACGAGCTCTCAACTACCGGCGGAACCAATCGCGGTCTGAAAAGTTCAGGTCGACGAAGCGGGTTGTCTGGCCGCGTTAAGTCCTTGTTCAAAGTGCGGGATTTCAATGAAAAAATCGGGTTGGAAACGCTGCGTGGCAGCGGGAAGTGCTGCCGCGATGATCCTTGCGGCGCATGATGCAGAGGCAGCTGGTTTCTCAGTTCACGAACAATCGACATCATCGCAGGGTATGGCCTATGCAGGATCGGCCGCAGGCGGTGAGGATGTCAGCGCCGCCTATTTCAATCCGGCGGCCATTGCTCTCTATCCTGGCGTCCAGATTGCCAGCGGCTTTGCGATTGTCACCGGCGATGTCGAATTTACACCGATCAGCGCCAGTACGAACACGGGCGCCCCGGTCACCGGCGGCGACGGCGGCAATCTCATCCATACAGGCTATGTCCCGGCCTTCACGGCGACATGGCAATTCGCGCCGGACTGGTTTGCCGGTCTTTCCGTAAATGCGCCCTACGGGTTTACGACCGGCAGCGACGATCCAGGCTGGATCGGGCGTTATCAGGCTCTTGGTTCGCGTGTGCGTTCCGTCGATTTCAATCCGATGCTTGCATGGAAGCCGACACCCTGGCTGGCGGTCGGCGGCGGATTTCAGGCGATGTATTTCGATGCGCGCCTGTCCAATGCGCTCGATATCGGGACCATCGGGGCGACATCTCTCGGTGTTCCCCTGCCCGGTTACAATCCGGGTGACCCGACGCAGGATAGCTACGTTACGGTCAAAGGCTCGGACTGGGCTTATGGCTATACGTTTGGCGTCATGCTGTTGCCGCGGCCCGACACCAGGATCGGCATAGGTTATCGCTCCAAGATGGACGTCAATATCGGCGGCAACGCTTTGTTCAATTTGAGCCCGCAGGGACAGAATCTTGCTGCGCTTTCCGGGCTGATCGGACAACAGCAGCTCGTCGATACGGGCGGCCATGCCGCCATCACCACCCCCGAAACTGTGACCATGGGCATACAGCATGACCTCTCGCCGCAATGGACCATCTCGGGCGAGGCCGACTGGACCCGGTGGAGCCGGTTGCAATTCCTGACGATCACGTTCGACAATCCAAACCAGCAGCCGGTCGTCACGACGGAAAGCTGGCGCAACAGCTGGTTCTTGTCTCTGGGTGCTATCTATCGACCGACGGAAAAGTGGACGTTGCGAGCGGGCGTCGCCTATGACGAAGGCGTCGATTCCCATGCCGAAATTCGAACGCCGCGCATTCCGGATTCCGATCGCTACTGGACCTCTATCGGCGCCGGTTACAAAATCACCGATGCGACAACGGTCAACGCAGCTTACACGCATATCTTTGCGCCGAAGACATCGATCCGACAGTCGAGCAATGACCCGAACAACGCAGACGCCTTCCGCGGCACTCTGTCGGGCACCGTCGATGCCTATGCCGATATCGTCAATGTCGGCTTCACAATGGCGTTCTGAAAGCTCGACACCGAAGCATTCACACGGCGGGTACGAAAGTGCCCGCCGTTGTTTTTTGTAGTGGCCTTGTCGTAGGCTTCGATGGAGCAAGAGATACAAGGGGCGCCATGAGCCGGACGATCGCGTTTTTTCCCGAAGCGGCTTACGGGCCGGCCCTCAATTCCGTCGGCATCGCGCAAGCCGTTCAGGCCCTCGGCCACAAGGCGGTCTTTCTTTCCGACCCCGGCTTTCTCGATGTCTATCGCGGCTATGGTTTCGAGGCGCATGCGGTCAATCTCTCCGAGCCGATGCCGCCTGAGCAGATGGCGAAATTCTGGACCGATTTCATCAACGGGCACATTCCGAATTTCAACAAATCGCCTTATGAGCAGATCGACAACTACGTGCGCGACTGCTGGGAGGCGATCGTTGAGACGGCAAAATGGGCGCAGAAGGATTTACCCGGTGTACTTGCGAGCGTGAAACCGGATCTCATCTGCGTCGACAACGTGATCCTCTTCCCGGCGATAAAGCAGTTCGGCAAGCCGTGGGTCCGGATCATTTCCTGTTCGGAGAACGAGATCGAGGATCCAGACATTCCGCCGCATCTTTCGGGTTGCGGCGAGACGGACAAGGCTTGTCATGCGGCCTACCGCGCGCGGTTCGAGGAGGTCATCAAGCCGATCCATGATGACTTCAATGCTTTTCTTGCCGCGAACAACGAAACGCCTTATCCGCTCGGGCAGTTTTTTGAAACCTCGCCTTTCATGAACCTGCTGCTTTACCCCGAAGCGGTAAAATTTCACCGGCGCCACCCGCTGCCGCCGGCGCGGTTCCAGTATCTCGAGGGCTGCGTCCGTACGGAGGTGCCTTACGAGGTTCCGGCTTTCGCCGCCAATGCCGACAAGCCGCTTCTCTATGTGAGCTTCGGCAGCCTCGGCTCAGGCGATACGGCGCTGCTGAAACGGTTGATCGCGACGATTGGCAAGCTGCCCTATCGCGCACTGGTCAATGTCGGCGAGTACAAGGGTCAGTATGAAGCCCTGCCGCCGAATGTGATCGTCGAGAGCTGGTTTCCCCAACCATCGGTCATTCCGCTGGTCGACGCGGTTATTCACCACGGTGGAAACAACTCGTTCACCGAGTGCCTTTATTTCGGCAAGCCCGCAATCATCATGCCCTATGTCTGGGACGGCCACGACAATGCAACGCGGGTCGACGAAACCGGTCACGGCTTCAAGCTGCATCGTCAGAACTGGACCGAGGACGAGCTTGCGGCGAAACTTCGCTCTTGCGTCGGCGACGCGGCGATGAAGGCGCGCCTCGCTGCCGCGAGCGCGCATATGCAGGCGCAGAACGGTCCGCAAAAGGCCGCGCGCATTCTCGATGGTCTGGTCAAAGGAGTTCACGCGGATGTCTGACACCCTCGCTGCCACCGCGCCGAGCCTGCGCGATGTCGCAACGCGCGACGATCTCGTCGACTGGGGCGTCATTCCGACCATGATCGAAGGGCAGTCGCGCACATCGGGCCGGGTCATCTACAAGGGACCGGAAGGCCGCTCGGAGTCCGGCATCTGGGTCTGCACGCCGGGCAAGTGGGAGTGTCACGTCACGCGCGACGAGTTCTGTCACTTCATGTCGGGCCGCTGCACCTATGTGCATGAGAGCGGCGACGTGATCGAGATCGTGCCGGGAACCGCAGCATTCTTTCCGCAGGACTGGAAAGGCGTCTGCACCGTTCACGAGACGGTGCGCAAGGTTTACATGATCCGCTGAGAAATTAGCGCGGGTCCTTGGTGAAGATCGCCTCAAGACTCGTCATGTTCATGCCGTGCTTGAAGTAATTGTAGGGCGTGACGTTGACGGCCTTGATAATGGCGCGCTGGATTTCGGTTCCAATGCTGCCATCCGCCTTCGGCACCATATCGAAATCGACGACATTGATGCAGGCCGGATCCTGCTCGAAGGCCTGCACGGCCTTGAGCCCGCTTCCCTTCGCGCCTAGGGCTGCCCAACCGAGGATCAGCCGGTTTATGCCCTCATGCGCGGCGATGAGCATCGTGTGCCAGCCCGGCTCGGCGAGAAGGTGCTGCACGGCGTCGACGGCGCGGCGTTCGGCATCGGCGAAGACTTCGCCATGTTCGAGCATGGTCGCGCCGGGTTCACCCGCCAGTTCGAAGTGATAGGCCATCTTGGCCGCGAGTTCCGCGCGGCTCTTCACCTCGCCGAAATGACCACCGTGGATTTCGATGAGGTCCGCTTCGATCTCAAGCGTGGGGACCGCGCTCTCCGCCTGTCCGGCGAGGACGCGCTCGGCCGTCTGCTTCGTGCGCGGAACGCCCGAGCAAATCGCCCGGTCGAAGCGCACATGCGACAGGGCTCGGCCGGCAGCGTCCGCCTGCTCCTGGCCGAGCGGTGTCAGCGGCACGACCTTGGTGTCGCCGCTTGCGGCCTGAATCTCACGGCCGAAATAATCGACATGGCCGTGACGCATCAGATAGATGCGCCGCCGGCCCGTCGTTCCTGGCAATGCACTCAAATCGCTTCAGCCTTCTTCAGCGCGTCGACCTCGGTGGCGGCAAAGCCCCAGTCCTTCAGAACTTCGAGCGTATG
Organism: uncultured Alphaproteobacteria bacterium; assembly: GCA_903889655.1. Classification (GTDB taxonomy): domain Bacteria; phylum Pseudomonadota; class Alphaproteobacteria; order Parvibaculales; family Parvibaculaceae; genus Parvibaculum. The sequence goes on from CAISYL010000035.1 coordinate 32,599, forward strand.
CGCGCCGTTCTCGGCGATGGGACCCTGGATCTTCGAGACGGTGCGCGAGAAGCGGGGCGCGATATTCGGCTGGGCAACGCCGTCGATCTCGACGATCGTCTCGCGCGCTTTGTTATGCGGATGATCCTTGGCTTCGGCGATCGAGAGCACGGGCGCAAAGCAGATGTCGGTGCCTTCCATGATCGCGCACCACTCGTCGCGCGTTTTCGTCCTGAAGACCGCTTCGATCTTCGTCTTCATCTCTGGCCATTTCGAACGGTCCATCTGGTGGCTCCAGATGTCATCCGTGAGGCCCGCCTTCTCGCGCAGGATTGCGTAGAACTGCGGCTCGATCGAACCGATCGAAATCCATTTGCCGTCCTTCGTCTCGTAGGTGTCGTAGAAGTGGGCTCCGCCATCCAGCATGTTGGTGCCATGCGGTTCCTGCCAGATGCCGGCGGCGGTGAAACCGAAGAACATCGACATCAGCGAGGTTGCGCCGTCGGTCATCGCCGCGTCGACGACCTGCCCCTTGCCGGACTTGTTTGCCTCGACCAGCGCCGCGAGCATGCCCATGGCGAGGTAGAGCGCGCCGCCGCCGAAATCGCCGACGAGGTTGAGCGGCGGAACGGGCTTCTCGCCCGGACGGCCGATCGCGTGAAGCGCGCCGGTCAGCGAGATGTAGTTGATGTCGTGACCGGCGGCCATCGCCATCGGGCCGGTCTGGCCCCACCCCGTCATGCGGCCATAGACGAGCTTCGGATTGCGCTTCAGGCAGATGTCGGGGCCAAGGCCCAGACGCTCCATGACGCCGGGGCGGAAGCCTTCCTGCAGAATGTCGGCCTTTTCGATCAGCTTCAGCGCCGTCTCGACGGCTTCGGGCTTCTTGAGGTCGAGCGCGATCGAGCGCTTGCCGCGGCTGGCGATCTCGTATTTGGAGCCGCCCCGCGCGCCCTTGCGGTCGATGCGCACCACGTCGGCGCCCATGTCCGCGAGCAGCATGCCGCAAAAGGGGCCCGGCCCGATGCCTGCGAATTCAACGATCTTCACGCCATTCAGCGGCCCGCTACCCATGTCCCGGCTCCCTTGATTTGTCTCTTGTTGGGGGAGTCTTTTAGCGGCTGGCGGGACGTGCGTAAACGTCGCCGGTGATGACGTAGGGGCAGCCTTGTCGCTCGTACTTGCCTCGCCGCCACGCCGCCCCTACAAAGCTTCTATGTCGCTTCTCGCTCCCAAAATCGCCCGCGGCTATTCCGGCGAGGCTTGCCCGGCGCGCTTCAACATGGCGCGCTATTGCCTTGCGCGTGCGGCGGTCGAGACGCCGGCCAAGACGGCGCTGATCGTCGTTTCCGACGCGGAGGCGCCACTGGCGGAGGCCGAGCACTGGAGCTATGGCGCGCTCGACGATGCGGTGCGGCGCATTGCGGCTGGACTTTTCGCGGAAGGGTTCAGGCCCGGCGAGCGGCTGATGATCCGTATGCCGAACACGAGCGATTATGCGCTGCTCTTCTTTGGCGCCATTGCGGCGGGGCTGGTGCCTTTGCCCTCCTCTTCGCAGCTCACGGAGACAGAAGCGGATTTCCTGCTGACGGATTCACATGCCGCCGCTGTCGCGATTGCGGGCGACATGGAAATCCATTCAGGCAAAGCGCGCGTCATAGATGCCGACATGCTTGCACGGCTGAAGGCGCATCCACCGCTTGGGGACTATGCGGATACGGAAGCCAACGATCCGGCGTTCCTCGTCTACACGTCGGGCACGAGCGGGAAGCCCAAGGGCGTTTTGCATGCGCAACGCAGCGCATGGGGACGGCAGCCGATGTATCAGGGCTGGTACGGCATTGGACCGGACGACATCGTGCTGCATGCCGGCGCCTTCAACTGGACCTATACGCTCGGCGTCGGGCTGACGGACCCGTGGGCGAATGGCGCGACGACCGTTCTCTATATTGGGCCGAAGGATGTTCAGGTCTGGCCGACGCTCCTCGCGCGGACGCGGGCGACGCTCTTTGCCGCCGTGCCGACGCTCTATCGGCAGATCCTCAAATATTGCGATCTCGGCCTGCACGATCTCTCCGCGCTGCGTCACGGGCTGACTGCCGGCGAAGCGCTGTCGCCTGCGCTGCTCGATCAGTGGCGTAGGGCGACCGGAAAGAATCTCTGCGAGGCGCTCGGCATGAGTGAATGCTCGACCTATGTCTCGACGGGTCCGCGCATGGATGTCAGGCCGGGCAGTCCCGGCAGGCCGCAGCCGGGCCGCTGCGTCGAGGTGCTGCCGGTTGACGGAGGCACCGAGCCTCTGCCCGTCGGCGAAACCGGACTTCTCGCTGTCCACCGTAGCGATCCCGGCCTGATGCTGGGTTACTGGCAGCGGCCGGAGGAAGAGACGGAGGTCTATCGCGGAGAATGGTTCATCGGCGGCGACCTCGCTTCCTTCGATGAGGACGGTTATCTCTGGTACCACGGACGCGCCGACGATGTGATGAATGCGATGGGCTATCGCGTCTCGCCCGCCGAGGTTGAAGCGGCCCTGTCGGATCATCCAGACGTCGCCGAAGTCGCGGTGACGGAGCTGCATGTCCGGGAAGATGTCAGCATCATCGCCGCTTTCGTCGTGCCGAAGGATGGAGCGAAACCGGACGCGGCCTCCATCCTCGCCCATGCCGAAACACGGCTGGCGGCCTATAAACGTCCACGCGAAATCGTCTTTGTGGAAACATTACCGCGCACAGCCAACGGCAAGGTGATGCGCCGGGCGCTCGCCGCCGGATAATCAGCGATAGGTATTCGCCTCGATCGGCGCGGGCGCCGCCGTGGGCATGAATTGCTGCTGCTGCGTCGCGCGCGGCCGTACGGCGTCATAGGCCTGGTTCGCGGCGGCGCTCATTTCCTGCACATGCTCCAGCTTCGTCCAGAGAGCGTTGAAAGCATTGCCGGGCGTGGCGCCCACGGCCCACACACAAATCAAAAAACCAACAACGGCACCAATCACAAAGTTCGTCATGTCGCTGCACCTGTCGGACCCCTCCGGTCACGCTAATTTGCGGATCAAGTAGTGGAATGACAAGTGCGGGTTTTTACTCTCAGTAACTCTGCGTATCAGATCGGCACAACTTGCGGTTTTGTTTGGATGTAATTGGGAAAAGACCTCGAATTCTCACAGAGATTGGGCGTCATCGACCGTCATGAGTGAGCCGGTGATAAAGCGTGCGTGATCCGATGCGAGCAAAAGAAGCGTGCCGTCGAGATCCGATTCGAGGCCGAGACGACGACGCGGAAAGGTCTTGATCTGCTTCTGACCGCCTTCGCTCTGGAACCATTCGGAATTGAGTTCGGTCTCGATGAAGCCGGGGCACAACGCGTTGACGTTGATGCCCTTCCGCGCCCATTCCTTTGCGAGGGACTTGGTCATCATCGCGACGGCGGCTTTCGTCATGCAGTAGATCGTGAGGCCCGGCAACTGGGTGAAGGCGCCGATGGAGGCGATGTTGATGATGCGCCCGCCTGCCCCGCGCGCAATCATCTGCCTGCCGACGGCCTGTGCCATGAAAAAGGCGCCGCGCACATTGGTGTCGAACATCGTGTCGAAGCCCTCCGGCGTCACCTCGTGAGGGAGGGCCTGGACGTTCATGCCGGCATTGTTGACAAGAATGTCGATCGGGCCGAGCCCCTGCCCCGCAGCCTCAACGCAATGCGCGATGCTCGCCGGGTCGGTCACATCGAGGGCGACGGAAAGGGCCTTGCCACCGATCGCCTCGATTTCCTCCTTGAGCGATTGCAACCGGTCGACGCGGCGTCCCGTGATCGCGACCGAGGCGCCGGCCTTCGCGAGCACCAGCGAAAAGCGCCGGCCGAGGCCGCTGGTTGCGCCGGTCACGAGTGCGATCTTTCCGGTCAGGTCGAAGGACGGGAGGGCAATATCTACGGCGTCGCTCATTGGCGTTTCCAGTTGTTGCTTGAATGCAGCAGTTGCGAGGTGAGCGCATCCTAGAAGCCGGGGATGCCGGGTCAAGCGGCCCGCCCCGCTTGCCTCGCCGATTGCGGGGCGCATAATCGGGCCAACAAGAATGCAGAGCGGAGGACAGGCCCATGCAGCTCGACGTCGTATCCGATACGGTTTGCCCCTGGTGCTATATCGGCAAGAAGCGGCTCGACGAGGCTCTGGCCATCCGGGGCTCCGACGGGATTGCATTGCGCTGGCGGCCCTTCCAGCTCGACGCCTCGATCCCCGATGGCGGTGTCGACCGCAAAGCCTATATGCAGAAGAAGTTCGGCGCCGATCCGGACCGTGCAAAGGCCGTCGGCAATTCCATCAAAGAGTATGGCGAGGCGCTCGGTATCGCCTTCAATTTCGACAAGATCGAGAAGG
>CAISYL010000036.1 GCA_903889655.1 uncultured Alphaproteobacteria bacterium
ATCACCACAGTGGTGACGCCGTGGTTGGAGGAAGGGGCAAGCGTTGTCTCCCAGGTCACCTGGCCGTCATAATGGGTGTGGACATCGATGAAGCCAGGCGTGACGATCGCGCCTGCGGCGTCGATTTCGTGCGCGCCGGTCCCGCTGACCGATCCGATCGCCGCGATCACGCCGCCGCGGATCGCCACATCGCCAATCCGGCCGGGGGTGCCCAATCCGTCATGGATCTCGCCACCACGGATCACGAAATCATAGCGTTCCATGATCGTGCTCCTGCCCGAATGTCGTGGTCATGCCCTTGCCGCTTCGCTGGTCAGCTCACGTCCCGCCTTGACGGCCTGGTGTGCGGCAAAGCCCATCAGATTGACGTCGGTGGCTATCGTCAGGATTTGAAAGCCCATTTTGCCCATGCGCGCGGCATAGGCAGGCGAGTTGTTTTGAATCCCAGCGATCTGGCCGCGCTCGCGCGTAGCGCCGATGATCCGCTCATAGATTTCGAGGATCTGAGGCTCCTCCCGGTCGAGGATCGGCGGTAGCCCCATGCACAGGCCCAGATCACTGGGGCCGACATAGGCGCCGCTGATGCCCGGCGTATCCAGGATCGCCTCAAGGTTTTCGACTGCCTCGGGCGTCTCGATCTGCGGAAGGACCAGAATGTTTGCGTTGGCGATCGTCTGATAGGGACTGGCCGTCCCGTAGAAGCCGGCGCGAATGGGACCGTTCGAGCGCGCGCCCTGCGGCGCGTACAGGCACGCATCCGCTAGAGCCTTCGCATCCGCTGCCGTATTCACCATCGGGCAGACGATACCCCATGCCCCGGCGTCGAGCACTTTGCCGATGATGCCGGGCTCGTTCCACGGCACGCGTGCGAGCGGCGTGACGGGACGCCCGTGGAGAGCCTGCAACGCAGCCACAGCCGAGCGATAGTCGTGAAGCCCGTGCTGGAGGTCGATCGTCAGGCTATCCCAGCCTGTCTGCGCCATGACTTCGGCGACGAAGGCATCCGGAATCGTGAGCCATCCGTTCAGACAGACGTCTCCGTTCTTGAGCTTTTGAAGAAGTGGGTTGGACATTATCGCCTCCGATCAAATAATTAGAAGTAAGTGCGCAGCGATCCGGTCACGTCGTAGTGCTCGTTCACCATGTGGATGACGCGCCATTTGTCGAATGTCAGACATGGGTGCGAAATGCCGAAGCCAACCATGTCGCCGACGGCGAGGGGCGACCCATCGGGCACGATCACGTAACAGTGCTGATCGTCGAGATGATCGACCCTGTGTCCATCGCCGAGCGACGCTGGAGCGCTATCGCCTTGCGCGGGACGATACCAATATCGCGGCACCGGGGGCTGGTCGTAGGAGATGTCCCTCTTTCCCACCGCCACGATCGCAAGGTTCGGCTCCGGCCTCGATTGGACGTAACCCCAGATTTCCAGCGCGGGTCTTGGCGCGCCACGATCGAACAGATGGGGAGCGCGCTCTTGCAGGAACTTGAACGCGTAAGCGTACATGCCCGCGTCGTGGGTGATGTAGCAGCCACTGCGCAGCAGCACGGTGGTCGGTTTCGACAGATCGGCTGCCTTGAGCCGTTCAGCCACGAGGTCGAAGAAGGCCGACCCGCCTGCGCTGAGCAGTACCGAGCCTTCACCAAACAGATCTTCGTCGTCGCAACACCGCGCCACAGCGACGACCTCATCCAGAAACTGCCTGATCTTGTCGAGCGTCGCCGCCAGGCTTTCGCCGCGGATCAGGCCCTCGAAACCCTCCACGCCGACGAGATCGAGATGGGGGGAACGCGCGATCCTGCGCGCCACCTCCACCGTTTCGGCGA
>CAISYL010000037.1 GCA_903889655.1 uncultured Alphaproteobacteria bacterium
ACATCCGGGCGGTCGGGGAAATAGGTGATCTTACGGAAACCCTCCGCCTCGCATTGCGTGCAATAGATGCCGTTGGAAAGATAGAGGCCGGTCAGCGCCGTGTTCGCCTCCGGCCCGCAGGTCGTCACGGTTTCGAGCGTGAAGCTGCCATCCGGCGCCTCCGGGATCGTCAGGTGCCTGCCGTCGACCTGGTATGCGTTGGAGCTCAGCGTTTCGCCGTCGATCCGGACCTCGTGCAGCGTCAGCTTTTCCCCGTCGAGCGTCAGCGGCCCGCTGCCCTTCGCGGCCGGGTTCCGCCGCATCTTGAGGCGCGCATGGACACGGGTCGCGGCGGGATCGAGCGCGATTTCGAGGGATACTTCGTCGATCAGGAAGGCGGGCGGCGCATAGTCCTTCAACAGGACGGGATGCGGATCTTCGGTTCTCATGGATCGGTGCTCGAACTGGGGGCGGGCAGGCCGCCCGGAATGACAGATACGGAAGTCTAGAGCAATGGTCGGTCTATATGGCGAAATTTCGTCGCGCGATGCCATCGCGGACAAGCTCGCGCTTGCGCTCGGGGCCGCTTTCGGCCATCAACTCGGGCCTCAATCAGGGATGAAAACGATGGACAGCAAGGTTTTCAGGGCGGGCCGGCATCAGGTGCTCGCCGACGCGACCATTCCGGAGCTCCCAAACCATTATCGTGGCAAGGTCCGTGACAACTACGATCTGCCCGACGGACGGCGCATCATCATCGCTTCGGACCGGTTGAGCGCCTTCGACCGCATCCTCGCCGCGATCCCCTACAAGGGCGAGGTGCTGACGCAAACGGCGCGTTTCTGGTTCGAGGCGACGAAGGACATCTGCCCGAACCACGTCCTCGAATATCCCGATCCCAATGTCGTGGTCGGCCGCCGCCTCGACATTCTCCCGGTCGAGATCGTGGTGCGCGATTATCTCGCCGGCACCACCGGCACCTCGATCCTTACCATGTACAAGAAGGGCGAGCGCGAGATGTATGGCGTCCGTCTGCCGGACGGATTGCGCGACAACGAGCGCCTGCCGCATACGATCATCACGCCGACTTCCAAGGCCATGCTGGGCGCGCATGACGAGCCGCTCTCGCCCGAGGAGATCGTCTCGAAGGGCATCCTGACGGCGGAGCAGTGGCGCATTCTTTCCGGCTATGCGCTTTCGCTCTTCGCGCGCGGACAGGAGATCGCGGCGACGCGCGGGCTGATCCTCGTCGATACGAAATACGAGTTCGGTACCGATGCGCGCGGCCACATCGTGCTCGCCGACGAGATCCACACGCCCGACAGCAGCCGCTACTGGCTTGCCTCGAGCTACGCCCAGCGCTTCGCCGCCGGCGAGAAGCCCGAGAGTTTCGACAAGGATTTCGTCCGGAACTGGGTCGCCGCGCGCTGCGATCCCTACAAGGACGACATTCCGGATATTCCGGCCGAGCTCGTCCTCGACACGGCGGAAGTCTATATCCGCGCCTTCGAGACGATCACGGGGCAGAAGTTCGCCCTGCCGGAAACCGACGAGCCGGTGCTGGAGCGCATCCGGCGGAATCTGGCGAAGTATTTCTGAGCATCGATTGTCGAACACGCTCCCTGCGGTTCGACCCTGGGCGATTGTCAAGGGGCCCGGAGAGGAACAGGATAACGAAAGCGGCCTTTCAGGCGCGTACGGACCTTGTATCCAGAAGCGGGGGTACCT
>CAISYL010000038.1 GCA_903889655.1 uncultured Alphaproteobacteria bacterium
ACCGTCAAATACGGGACGGCCTATCCCGCCGACTACGTCAACCGCATGTTTTCCATGCTGAGGCGTCATCTCGACGAGGATTTCGATGCCTGGTGCATCACCGAGGACCCGCGCGGCCTCGAAGCCTCGATCAAGCCGATCAAGCCGCTCTTCAACGTGCCGGGCTGGTGGAACAAGCTCTTCCTCTTCTCGCCCGCGATGCCGGACGGCGAAATCCTCTACCTCGATCTCGATCAGATCATCACCGGCGATATCAGTCCGCTGCTCGACGCCTGCCGCAAGTCGAAGGCGAAGCTCTGCGCCTATCGCGATCCCCTGCAGTGGCAAGGCTCGGCCATCAACTCGTCCTGGCTCTATTTCCGCCATCCGGAACTCTCCTTCATCTACGATGCCTTCGTGAAGGATCTGCCGGGCGTGCTGACGCTCGAAGGCGGCGACCAGCTCTATATCTGGCGGCACATGAAGGACGTCTATTTCGTCGACGACGTGCTGCCGAACGGCATCAAGTCGTTCAAGTTCCAGCTCTGCAAGATCACCGGACAGACGCTCAACGTGCCGCTCGATATCGATCCCGCCGTGCGCGTCATCAATTTTCACGGCCGTCCGAAGCCGCATGAGTTGATGCAGGTGCCCTGGGTGCAGCAGCACTGGCACTGAGGCCGAAATCATGAAATGCGCCGTCGTCGTTACGATCGGACCGGATGAGGCGGAGGATTGCGCCGCCTGCCGGGCGACCGTCGAGAGCGCATGGGCGCAGTCGCGGGGACCTTTCTCCAATATCGAGATCATGCCGGTCGAGGGCGCGTCGCTCGCGGAGCTGCGCAATCGCGGTATCGACCGCGCGCGTGAGGCGGGCTGCGAATGGATATTCTTCGTCGCGGCGCGCAATCTCGTCAATTCGTCGGCGTTCGGGGACTTCGCGCCCTTTCATGCGAAGCACGATGCCGTCTGGGGCAATATCTGCGATAACGATCCGGGTACGAATAACTTTGTCCTTCGCCCCGGCCAGATCGTCCGCGCGACGCGGGTCGAGGACATTCTCAACTGTACGCCCGATCTCGCCCTCGGCATGGATCATTTCGTTCGTACGTCCTGTGCGGATGAAGTCCGCTTCGACGGAAGAATGGAGGTCGGCGAAGATTACGCCTATTGCCTCGAAGTCTGGTCGAAGTTCCGGGCCGCCAAGGTCCTGCAGATATTTACCGTCGAGCGGCATATGCCATCGCGTGCCGCGGGCACGCCCTGGCGCGTCGCGGTCGACACGCTCATCGAGGCGCGTCGTCGGGCAATTCTCGCCGCTGTCGACGATGGACGCCCCGATACCGATTGGAACGCACAAAAGCTCGCCGCTTTCTCGGCGCCGCCATCGCGCATGAGCGCGCGCGTCATCACGGTTATGGGGCATGACAAATCGGAAGGATCCGCACGGCGGTGCATCGAAAGCGCTCATGCTTTCGGCGTCGATGCGGAAATTTTCGCGGCCGTGACGCCGGCGACAGTTCATGCGCTGGCAATGCGCGAGCGCATCCGCTTCACCGATGACGGATCGGAATTCAGCAATGCGGATGCGGCGAAATCCTGCTTCATGTCGCATTACATGCTCTGGAAGCAATGCGTCGCCGAGAATGTCGAGATGCTGGTGCTCGAGCACGATGCGGTCTTTGTCGATGTGCTGCCGAAGCTCGAGAACGTAATGATGGTCAATCTCGGCAAGCCGTCCTATGGCCAGTTCTCGACACCGAGCAAGCCGGGACACTTCTCGCTTTTCTCGAAGGCGAGAGGGCATCTCCCCGGCACACATGCCTATCTGATAACTCCGCGGTCCGCTGCCCGCCTCGTCGAATTCGCGCGGCGCAAGGGTGCGCAACCTGCCGATGTTTTCCTCAACAAGGTGGATTTCCCCTTCATCACCGAGGTCTTTCCCTGGCCGATCGTGGCCGACGACAGCTTCAGCCTCGTCCAGACCGAAGAAGGCTGCCGGTCCAAACACAATTTCGGCGACGCTTATCGGGCGCTGGCCGATGAACAATATTGCGAGGCCTGAACATGAAATGCGCCGTCGTCATCTCGATCGCTCCGGATCATCTGGCCGAATTCGCCGACTGCCGGGCCTCCATAGAGCGCGCATGGGCCCATGGAGCGGGCCCGTTCACGGGGCTCGACATTCTGCCCATCGAGGATGCGGGTGGCGTCATGACTCCGGCGGCGCGGCGCAATCGCGGTGTGGATCTTGCGCATGAGAAAGGCTGCGAATGGATTTTCTTTCTCGACGCGCGGGATCTTCTCAATCTCTCCGCCTTCGCGGACTTTGCCGCATTTCATGACGCGTTCGACGCCGTGTGGGGCAATATCTGCGTGAACAAGCTCGGCACCAAGGACGTCGTCGTGTGCGAAGGACAGATCACGAAGACGGCCTCCATCGAAGACATCCTGCGCAGCGCGCCCGATCTTACGCTGAGGATGGGGCATTTCGTACGCACGGGAGCGGCGCGCGCGGTGCGCTTTGACGCGGAAATGGAAGCCGGCGCGGACTACAAATACTATCTCGATCTCTGGGAGAAATTTCGCTGCGCGAAGGTCGCACATATTTTCTCGATCGAGCGCCGCGCGGGCGTCGATCCCTTCGCGGTCGGTACGCTTGCCTGGTTTCAGGCGGTCGATCCGATCATTGCCGACCATTGCAAGGGACGCGATCTCTATTGCGAGGTCGCATTTGACGACAAGGTGACGCGTTTTGCGCTCACCAATCCGATGGACATCATTCAGAAGCACCATGTCTATGGCCGCTTCTTCGAGATAGACGAGTTGCAGACGCTGAAGGATGTCGTGGGAACGGACAAGACGATCGTCGAGGTCGGCGCGAATATCGGCAACCATCTCGCCTTCTACGCGCAGCACATGAAGTCGAAGAAGATTTTCCCCTTCGAGCCCAATCCGGATTCCATCGATCTGCTGAACCGCAACATCAAGGCGAACGGGCTTGAAAGCGTGGTCGACACGCGGGGCATCGGCATCGGGGCGGGCGCGCAGCACGGACAGTTCTCGGTCGTCCTCCCCATCGAGAACAATCTCGGTGCCGCGCGGCTCTCGGCGGACGAGGCCGGGCAACTCGAGGTCTTTCCGCTGGATGAGAGGCTCGATGGCGAGGCAGTCGATTTCATCAAGATCGACGTCGAGGGCATGGAATTCGAAGTGCTCGAGGGCGCCGCGAAGCTGATCGAGCGCAACCGGCCCATCCTGATGGTGGAGGTGTTCCGGAACAAGATTCCGGCCTTCGAACGCTGGTGCGCGGAGAACCGCTACAATATCAGGACGCGTTTTTCCTGCGTGAATGCGGTCAACTTCCTGGTGGTCGCCGCCTGATTGACGCAGGCGGCTCCGGCGAAGTCCGGGAAACGGCGGTCTGACGCCGTATCGCCCCTCCGCCAAAATGTCGCACCCTGTCAATTACGGGCCGGGATGTTGCGCATGCGCGGGGCTTATGTTACCAAACGCGCGACCTTGGGGTAGCGGGCCTGTTGAGGCTCCTTGGGTCAAATTACGATAGAGAATTCAATTGGTTAGCGTGCCGCCCCGCAGACGGTGCGCCAATCCTCAAGAACCTACGGGCGAGCGCGCCAAGTGGCATCTGAAAACATCGTTTCCGGCATGGCCGGCCGTTACGCAACGGCACTCTTCGAACTCGCAGAGAGCGAGCGGTCGCTCGACGCCGTTGCGGCCGATCTCAAGGCCATTCAGGCGATGATCGACGGCAGCGCCGATCTCAAGCGGGTCGTTCTCAGCCCCGTTTTCGGCGCCGACGATCAGGCCAAGGCCTTTGCCGCGATCCTCGATCGCGCGGGCATCAAGGGGCTCGTCGCCAATTTCGTCGGCCTCGTCATCAAGAAGCGCCGCCTTTTCGCGCTGCCCGCGATGATCACGGGCTACAGGCAGCTTCTCGCGAAAAGCCGTGGCGAAGTTTCGGCCGACGTCACCTCCGCGCATGCGCTGTCCGACGCGCAGCTCGCGAGCATCAAGGCGGCGCTCAAGGCCGCGACGGGAAGCGACGTTCTCGTCAATACACGTGTCGATGAAGGGCTCCTCGGCGGGCTCATCGTCAAGGTCGGGAGCCGGATGATCGATTCGTCTCTCAAGACCAAACTCAATTCTCTCAAGCTTGCCATGAAAGAGGCTTCCTGATGGACATTCAGGCTGCGGAAATTTCCGCAATCCTCAAGCAGCAGATCAAAGGGTTCGGCGCCGATGCGCAGGTCTCCGAGATCGGCCAGGTGCTCTCCGTCGGTGACGGTATCGCGCGCGTCTACGGTCTCGACAACGTCCAGGCGGGCGAAATGGTCGAGTTCCCCGGCGGCATTCGCGGCATGGCGCTGAACCTCGAAAGCGACAATGTCGGCGTCGTGATCTTCGGCAACGACCGCGACATCAAGGAAGGCGATACGGTGAAGCGCACCGGCGCCATCGTGGACGTCCCGGTCGGCAAGGGCCTCCTCGGTCGCGTCGTCGATCCGCTCGGCAATCCGATCGACGGCAAGGGCCCGATCGTCAGCGACGAGCGCCGCCGTGTCGACGTCAAGGCGCCCGGCATCATTCCGCGGAAATCGGTTCACGAGCCGATGCAGACGGGTCTCAAGGCGATCGACGCCCTGATCCCGATCGGCCGCGGCCAGCGCGAGCTCATCATCGGCGACCGCCAGACCGGCAAGACGGCGATCGCGATCGACGCGATCCTCAACCAGAAGCCGCTGAACCAGGGTACCGACGAAGGCCAGAAGCTCTATTGCATCTATGTCGCCATCGGCCAGAAGCGCTCGACGGTTGCGCAGATCGTCAAGACGCTGGAAGAAAACGGCGCCCTTCAGTACACGATCGTCGTCGCCGCGACGGCGTCGGAGCCGGCGCCGCTGCAATTCCTGGCGCCGTTCGCCGGTTGCACCTTCGGCGAATATTTCCGCGACAACGGCATGCACGCCCTGGTCGTCTATGACGATCTTTCCAAGCAGGCCGTCGCCTACCGTCAGATGTCGCTTCTTCTGCGTCGTCCGCCGGGGCGCGAAGCCTATCCGGGCGACGTCTTCTATCTCCATTCCCGCCTGCTCGAGCGCGCGGCGAAGCTCAATGACGAGAACGGCAAGGGCTCGCTCACCGCGCTTCCCGTCATCGAGACGCAGGCGAACGACGTGTCGGCCTACATCCCGACCAACGTGATCTCGATCACGGACGGCCAGATTTTCCTCGAGACGGATCTCTTCTATCAGGGCATCCGTCCGGCGGTGAACGTCGGCATCTCGGTCAGCCGGGTGGGCTCGTCGGCCCAGATCAAGGCGATGAAGACCGCCTCCGGGCCGATCAAGGGCGAACTGGCCCAATACCGCGAGCTGGCCGCCTTCGCCAAATTCGGCTCCGACCTGGATGCGGCCACGCAAAAGCAGT
>CAISYL010000039.1 GCA_903889655.1 uncultured Alphaproteobacteria bacterium
TCGTCTACACCTCGCTCGTCGCGCTGGTGCAGGAGGACATGAAGAAGCTCATCGCCTATTCCTCGGTCGCCCATATGGGCTTCGTGACCATGGGCATTTTCGCGGCGACGCAGCAGGGCGTGCAGGGCGGCATCTTCCAGATGCTCAGCCATGGATGGGTCTCGGGCGCGCTCTTCCTTTGCGTCGGCGTCATCTACGACCGCATGCACACGCGCGACATCGCGGCCTATGGCGGCCTCGTCAATCGCATGCCGCTCTATGCCGTCGCCTTTCTGATCTTCACGCTGGCCAATGTCGGTCTGCCGGGAACGAGCGGGTTCGTCGGCGAATTCCTGACGCTGGTCGGCACGTTCAAGGTCAACACCTCGGTTGCGGCGATTGCCGCGCTCGGCGTCATCCTCTCGGCCGGTTATGCGCTCTATCTCTATCGCCGCATCATCTTCGGCGCGCTGGAGAAGGATACGCTCAAGGGCATTCTCGACCTCAACATGCGTGAAGTGCTGACGCTCGTGCCGCTGATCGCGACGACCATCTTCTTCGGCGTCTATCCGTCGCCCGTCTTCAACGTGACGGCGGTTTCCGTCGAACATCTCATTGCCAATTACACCGCCGCCGTCGAGGCGCACAGGGTGGCTGAAGCGGGCCATAGCGCGCTCGACGCCCTGCGCCTCATCGCCGCGCGCTAGAACACGGGAAGCCGAGGATCACTTCGATGGAAACCGCCGCTTCGACACTTCCGGTCTTCGGACCCGTGCTGCCAGAAATCGTGCTGGCCGTTGGCGCGATGCTTCTGCTGCTCATCGGCGTCTTCCGCAAGGCGAGCCCGACGCTCGGCATTTCCTATGCGGTGGTGGCGCTCTTCGTGCTGGTCGCGGTGATGGTGCTCGGGCAGGGCGACATCAAGGCCGCGACCTTCGGCGGCATGTTCACCATCGATCCCTTCACGCGCTTCATCAAATTGCTGGTGCTGCTCGCCGCGGGCCTCTCCGTCGTCATGTCGGTGACGTTCATCCGCCGCGAGAACATGGACCGTTTCGAGTTCCCGATCCTGATCGCGCTTGCCGCGCTCGGCATGATCATGATGGTCTCGGCCAACAGCCTGATCGCGCTCTATCTCGGCCTCGAACTGCAGAGCCTCTGCATCTATGTGATCGCTGCCTTCAATCGCGACAGCGCAAAATCGAGCGAAGCCGGCCTCAAATATTTCGTGCTTGGTGCGCTGTCGTCGGGTCTGCTGCTTTACGGCAGCTCGCTCGTCTACGGCTTCACGGGCAGCGTCGATTTCCAGACCATCGCGTCGGCGATCGGCACCGGCCACCCGTCGGTCGGGCTGATTTTCGGCCTGGTCTTCATTCTCGCGGCGCTCGCCTTCAAGGTCTCCGCCGTGCCCTTCCATATGTGGACGCCGGACGTCTATGAGGGCGCGCCGACGCCGGTGACCGCGCTGATGGCCGGTGCGCCGAAGGTCGCGGCGATGGCGCTCACCATCCGCGTGCTGTTCACGGCCTTCCCGGGCATCACGCCGGAATGGAAGCAGATCGTCGTTTTCGTCTCGATCGCCTCGATGGTGCTCGGCTCCTTCGCCGCCATCGGCCAGACCAATATCAAGCGCCTGATGGCCTACAGCTCCATCGGCCACATGGGCTATGTGCTGATCGGTATCGCCGCCGGCACCGCCGAGGGCATTCGCGGCGTTCTCATCTATCTCGTCATCTATGTCATCATGAATGCCGGCGTCTTCTGCTGCATTCTTGCCATGCGCCGGTCCGACGGTCAGGTTGAGACGGTGGCGGATCTTGCCGGCCTCTCCCGCACCAAGCCGATGGTTGCCTTCATCCTCGCGATGCTGATGTTCTCGCTCGCGGGCATTCCGCCGCTGGCGGGCTTCTTTGCGAAGTTCTACGTCTTCATGGCGGCGATCAAGGCCGGGCTCTACGCGCTGTCGGTGATCGGCGTGCTGTCGAGCGTGGTCGGCGCCTATTACTATCTGCGCATCGTCAAGGTGATGTATTTCGATGAGCCGGCACCGGCTTTCGAAACGCCGATGGCGCGCGAGCTGAGCCTTGTGCTCGGTCTGTCGGGGCTCTTCACGCTCTTCTTCTTCGTCTATCCGGCGCCGCTGATTGCAGGCGCGCAGGCCGCCGCCGCCGCATTGCTGCCCTGAGCGATGACGCCGGTGCTTCCAGCAGGTGTCGCTCACCGCGCCTTTGCCGAGATCGACAGCACGAATGAGGAAGCGAAGCGGCTCGGCGAAGCGGGCGAGGCGGGGCCTCTCTGGATCACGGCGGAGCGGCAGACGGCCGGCCGCGGACGGCGCGGCCGCGAATGGGTGTCTCCGACCGGCAACTTCATGGGGACGCTCTTCCTGCGGCCGCAGGCGGCGCCGCGAAAGGCGGCGGAGCTTTCCTTCGTTGCCGCGCTTGCCGTTCACGATGCCGTCGATGGGCTGCTGCCGCCGTCGCTGCGGCCGGCGCTCAAGCTCAAATGGCCGAACGACCTTCTGCATGAGGGGCGGAAGCTCGCGGGTATCCTGCTGGAATCGTCCGGGATCGCGGGCGGCGAGCTTGCATGGCTCGCCATCGGCATCGGGATCAACCTCGCGCAATATCCGGACAAGGTCGAATTTCCCGCGACGTCGCTCGCGGCGCTTGGAATCCCCGACGTCACGCCGATGGAGGCGCTCGAACGGCTGGCGACGGCCTTCGACCGGCGCATCGCGCAGTGGCGCGACGTGCAGGGCTTTGCCGCGATCCGCGAAGCCTGGCTCACCCGGGCGGCGGGGGTCGGCGAGACGATCATCGTCAGGCTGGCCGACGAGACCTTCGAGGGGCTCTTCGTCGGGCTCGCTCCAGACGGGGCGCTGGAGGTGCGGATTCCGTCGGGTGAGATGCGGCAGATTTCCGCGGGAGATGTATTCTTTCGGCGCGCTTCGCACTAGTTTGTCTGGATGACCGCAACTGTGAGTGCCCATCCCAACGACGAACTCGTCTTCCTGCCGCTTGGCGGCGCGGGCGAGATCGGCATGAACCTCAACGTCTATGGCTACGGGCCGGAAGACGACCGCCAGTGGATCGTCGTCGATCTGGGCGTGACCTTCGGCGACGACCGCACGCCGGGCGTCGACCTCATCATGCCGGACCCTGCCTTTCTTGAGGAACGGCGGGACGAGATCATCGCCATCGTGCTGACGCATGCGCATGAGGACCATATCGGTGCGGTCGCGCATCTCTGGCCGCGACTGCGCTGTCCGGTCTATGCGACGCCGTTCACTGCAACGCTGGTCAAGGCGAAGCTGATCGAGGCGGGCATCGAGCCCCAGGTGCCGCTCAACATCGTGCCGCTCGGCAGCCGCTTTACGCTCGGGCCCTTCGACATCGAACTCGTCACGCTGACGCATTCGATTCCGGAGCCCAACGCGCTTGCCATCCGCACGCCGCTCGGGCTGGTGCTTCACACCGGCGACTGGAAGATCGATCCCGAGCCGCTGGTCGGCGACGACATCGACGTGACGCGGCTCACCGAGATCGGCGACGAGGGCGTGCTGGCCATCGTCTGCGATTCCACCAATGTCTTCACGCCGGGCACATCGGGCTCGGAAGCCGATGTCGCCAAGAGCCTCATCGAAGTGATCCGACAATGCGAGCAACGCGTCGCGGTGACGACCTTCGCGTCGAACGTCGCGCGGCTCGAAAGCATCGCGAAGGCAGCGGAGGCCTGCGACCGGCATGTGGTGCTGGTCGGACGCGCCATGTTCCGCATCGTCGGCGCGGCGCGGGACGCGGGCTATCTCAACGGGCTCGCACCGTTCCTGACGGAACACGACATCGGCTATCTGCCGCGCGACAAGGTACTGCTGCTCTGCACCGGCAGCCAGGGCGAGCCGCGAGCGGCTCTTGCCCGCATCGTCGAGGATACGCACCCGAACATCGCGCTCTCCGAGGGCGATACGGTCATCTTCTCGTCGCGCATCATTCCGGGCAATGAGTCCACGATCTTCGACCTGCAGAACAGGCTCGCGGAGCGGGGCATCCGCGTCATCTCGGAGAAAGATCATTTCGTCCATGTCTCCGGGCATCCCTGCCGGGACGAGCTTGCGCGCATGTATCAGTGGATCCGGCCGCAGATCGCGGTGCCGGTGCATGGCGAAGCACGGCATCTTGCCGAACATGCGGTGCTTGCCCGCGAGCTGCAGGTGCCGGAGACGGTGGTGGTGCGCAACGGGCTGATGGTGCGGCTCGCGCCGGGGCCAGCCGAGATTGTCGACGAGGCCCCGTCGGGGCGCATCTATCTCGACGGCGAGGTCCTGACCGACTCGGACGAAGGCGCGGTGCAGGAGCGCCGCAAGCTGGCCTTTTCGGGTTCGGCCTTTGTCAGCCTCGTGCTCGACAAGGACGGCAAGGTCAGGGGCGATCCGCAGGTACGGCTGATGGGACTGCCCGAAGAGGACAGCCACGGCGTCAGCTTCGAGGACCGGGCACTCGATGCGATCGACGAGGCTCTGGAACGGCTGCCGCTGAAGCGCCGGGGCGACGACGATGCCGTCGCGGAACTCATGCGACGGGCCGTGCGCGGCGCGCTGCGACGGGAGTGGGGCAAGAAGGCCCAGGTCGCCGTGGTCGTGACCCGGATCTGAGGCGGCTTGCCCGGCCTCCTGAAGGCCATTAAGTATGGACCAGCGGAATTAAACGGCAGCGAGGCTCAAATGCTCGGTCAGCTCAATCACGTCGCGATCGCGGTTCCCAATGTGCGGGAAGCGGGCGAGATGTACCGGACGAAGTTCGGCGCCAAGGTCTCGGACGCAGTGCCGCAGCCCGATCACGGCGTGACGACCGTTTTCGTCGACCTCGGCAATACCAAGCTCGAACTGCTGGAACCGCTGGGTGAGAATTCGCCCATCGCCGGGTTCCTCGCCAAGAATCCCAAGGGCGGCATCCACCATGTCTGCATCGAGGTGGACGACATCAATGCGGCCTGCGAGCAGGTGACTTCCGAGGGCATCACCATCACCGGCACGGGCAAACCGCGCATCGGCGCGCATGGCAAGCCGGTGGTCTTTCTGCACCCGAAAGACCTCTTCGGCACGCTGGTCGAACTCGAGCAGGCCTGAGCCGCCTCAAGGCGTCTGTAAAGCCGCCGTCAGAAAGCAGATCCCATGACCTGGACAGCAGGCATCGCCATCTATCTCGTGGTCTGGTGGACCATCCTCTTCGCGGTTCTGCCCTGGGGCGTCCGCTCGCAGCATGAAGACGGCGATGTAAGCGATGGCGGCGATCCGGGAGCGCCCGTGCGGCCCATGCTCGTGCGCAAAGCGCTGGTGACGACGGCGTTGGCAGCCGTCATCTGGGTTCTGGTCGCCTACTTCTATGTCTATCAGCCGATCAGCTTCGACAGCATTCCATTCATGCCCAAGCTGCATGAGTGGTATGGACCTGGATCGCCTTCCTCAAACTGACCGGAAAAGGGGCACGCCTCAAAAATAGGCATCCGCCGGATGAGGGGCGCGCGCGGGCAAAAAAAAGCAAGGCTCACTTTCGTGGCCTTGCTCAATAGTATTCCCTCTTTTTTCGCGCCTCCAGAAACCTTGGTCTCCGAAGTCGGCGTTCCCTCCCTAAACTTGGGCCGCGCTTTTGTGCACTGTCCCTCTTTTGTGCGCAGACTATAGCCAGCCTGCGACATGCTGTCACGTAATTTTATCATGCCATAAGCCGGTCCGGCGCAATTTCCTGAATGCGAAGAGTCCGCGCCGTTGCGCTTCATTGCAGAGCGAGCTTGATCGCGAAGGCGGCGGCAATCAGAAGCACCGCGCCATTGGCTTCACGCCAGCGTCCGGCAAGAAGTTTCACCGCAGCATAAGTCAGAACGCCAAGGCCAATTCCGCTCGCGATCGAAAAGGTCAGCGGAATTGCGAGCGCCGTAACGACGGCGGGCACGGCTTCCGTCACATCGTTCCATTCGATTTGCGCGAGGCTCTGCGCCATCAGACAGGCGACGAAGAGCAGAGCGGGCGCCGTCGCATAGAGCGGCACTGCATGCGCGAGCGGTGCAAGGAAAAGACTGATCAGAAAGAGAATGGCGACGGTGA
This sequence comes from uncultured Alphaproteobacteria bacterium, assembly GCA_903889655.1. GTDB lineage: Bacteria > Pseudomonadota > Alphaproteobacteria > Parvibaculales > Parvibaculaceae > Parvibaculum. The sequence continues at coordinate 6,083 of CAISYL010000039.1, forward strand.
CGGCAGTCA
>CAISYL010000040.1 GCA_903889655.1 uncultured Alphaproteobacteria bacterium
CGGGAAGATCCTTCACGCGGCCGCCGCGGATCAGAACAACGGAGTGTTCCTGAAGGTTGTGACCTTCACCCGGGATGTAGCTCGTGACTTCGAAGCCATTCGTCAGGCGCACACGAGCGACCTTACGAAGAGCGGAGTTCGGCTTCTTCGGCGTCGTCGTGTAGACGCGCGTGCAAACGCCGCGCTTCTGCGGACACGCCTGCATCGCCGGGACCTTGTTCCGCTTCACGATGGGCGTGCGCGGATTGCGGATTAGCTGATTGATCGTGGGCATATTTAAGTGGCCTGCTCGATCTCGTTGTTCAAAACAAAAACCTCGCACACCCTTTCATTCGAAAGGCTGAGCGCGGTTATGGGCACCGATCCCCTTCGTGGGGTTAGTGCCCAAATGCAGAGGACTCAAGCAGTGCGCTTGAGTCGTGCGCCATTCCTCGTCTTCGGTTTACTGGCCCCAGTGTCTAGGTCCGGCCGGATCGGCTCGGTTGCCCCTACTACCTGCGGCGAAAGTGGGCGGAAGCTACTCGGCACCCCGGGGGTCGTCAAGCCCGATCCTTAAGAAAATCAACGAAAACGGGCATCTAGCCCTGCTTTTCGCAATCCGGGCTCTCGTGTCGCACTGATATGCTCCGGAACAGGCCCAAAGAACAGGGTTTCGGCATCGCAGCGGCGACGAATCGAGTCCCCGGAGGTAAAGAATCGGACCGGTTTTAGGCGCAAGCCGAATCCCCCCTCTCAAACATTATGGAATAATTATCTGGCTCGAATCGGTGCGGCAGGTGTTCGCCCCGGACCGGATGCCCCCTTTGCCACCTCGGACTCGCAACCGAGACGGTCCCCCATGACATGCCGGATCGCCAGGTTGTTGCAGAGCTTGGTCGAATCCTGACTGGCCTGGTAGTCGGCCATCTGACCGAACTGGGTGATGAGGCCGGCGCAGATGAAGATGCCGCGCACTCTTTCGTTGAAGTAGGCCTCGGTGCTTGCGCCACAGCTCACGAAGTTGATGCTGATCGGATGAGGCCAGGCGATGAGCTCATCGAGGCGCTGCGCGATGCGCTCGGCAATGCCCGCGGAGCGGATCAGCGCATAGGCCTGCCTCACCTCCTCCGTCTCCGGTTCGTCATAGGTGACGGTGATCATCGGCGTTCTGGGTCGCTCGCCGCTGCCGGGCGTCGCCGGCATCTTGCGATAACGATTGTAAAGCCAGAAGGTCGCCGCCTTGGCACGGGCGAATTCGCGATCGCAGAACCAACCGCGCTCGACCGGCAGCAGGTCGGATGGGTGATCCAGCAGCAGCCCGAGCATCTGCTCGTTCGCGCCGAAGGCCAGGCAATTGATGTTGTAGAAGCGCTGGATGGACAGTGGATGCTCGTCCCAGTAGGAGCGCGCGGCGTCGCGCGCGTCGAGAAGCTTCCATTCGTCGTACCACTCGGCCGACACCATGAGGAGGCGGTCCATATGCTTCGGATCGACGTCGACGCCGTAATTCAGGATCATCAATATGGTCGCGAACGTGTCGGCGGATTCCTCCTCGTGGCCGAAGAGCGGCACGTCGAATTCCTGGAATGCGACATGGCCGATCTCATGCAGAATCGTGAACTCGGTATTGGCGAGAATATATTCGCGCCTGAGATCCAGCCGATCGGCCTGGGGTATCTGCCCTGCCGCCGCAGCCGACGCCATCATGCAGAACGCAAACGACGCGCCGAGTACTCCCCGCCAAAGCCCCCTCATGCTCCCTCCCGAAAGAAACAGGCCGCCATGTTTCCATGACGGCCTGTGACTTCAAAGCTGTTTGGCAGCGCCCTTATCCGGCGTGGGTGCCGGCCGTCGTCGTAACGTCGACCACCACAGGCTCGCTTGCCTGCGGAAGCTGACCGCCCTGCTCGGCCGCGATCTTCTCGTCGCGCTTCTGTGCTTCCGCACGGAGGCGCTGGAGCATGCCGCCCGTGCCTGCCGGGATGAGCCGACCGACAATGACGTTCTCCTTCAGACCGATAAGCTGGTCCACCTTGCCGTTGACCGCGGCTTCGGTGAGAACGCGCGTCGTCTCCTGGAACGAGGCCGCCGAGATGAAGGAGCGCGTCTGGAGCGACGCCTTCGTGATGCCGAGCAGCACCGGGTTCGCCGTCATCTGACGCTTGCCCTGGGCCGCGAGCTTCTCGTTGATCTCCTCGAACTCGGTCTTGTCGAGCTGTTCGCCCGGCAAGTTGGTCGAGTCGCCCGAGTCCGTGATCTCGACCTTCTGCAGCATGTTGCGCACGATCACTTCGATGTGCTTGTCGTTGATCGACACGCCCTGCAGGCGGTAGACGTCCTGGATCTCGTTGACCAGATAGGCCGCGAGCATCTCGACGCCCGAAATCGCAAGAATGTCGTGCGGCGCGGGGTGACCGTCGAGGAGGAATTCGCCCTTCTCGATGACGTCGCCTTCCTGCACGCCGATATGCTTGCCCTTCGGGATCAGATACTCGATCGGTTCGAGGCTCTCATCGAGAGGATGCACGATGATGCGACGCTTGTTCTTGTAGTCCTTGCCGAATTCGACCTTGCCGGTCGCTTCCGCGATGATCGCATGGTCCTTCGGACGACGCGCTTCGAAGAGTTCGGCAACACGCGGCAGACCGCCGGTGATGTCGCGCGTCTTCGCGCCTTCCGTCGGAATACGTGCGAGCACGTCGCCGGCATGGACTTCCGCGCTGTTCTCGACCGACAGAATGGCGTCGACCGAAAGCAGGTAGCGGGCATCGTTGCCGCTCGCGAGCTTCAGGATCTTGCCGTTCTTGTCCTTCACGACGACGGCGGGCCGAAGCTCGCTGCCGCGCGGAGAGGCACGCCAGTCGACGACGACGCGGCTGGAAATGCCGGTCGCTTCGTCCGCCACTTCGCGGATCGACACGCCTTCGACGAGATCCTCGAACTCAACGTGGCCGTTGACTTCAGTGAGGATCGGCATGGTGTACGGATCCCACTCGGAGATGCGCTGACCGCGTTCGACCTTTGCACCGTCGTCGACCTTGAGGCGCGAACCATAGGTGAGCTTGTGGCTCGCCCGCTCGCGTCCCTGCTCGTCGAGAACCTGGACCTGCACGTTGCGGCCCATGACCACGAGCTGGCCTTCGGAGTCCTTCACGACGTTCCGGTTGACGATCTTCACGACGCCCGCATGGTTCGACTCGATGAAGGACGAGTCGACCACCTGCGCCGTTCCGCCGATGTGGAACGTGCGCATGGTGAGCTGCGTACCCGGCTCGCCGATCGACTGCGCGGCGATGACGCCGACAGCCTCGCCGAGATTGACCGGCGTACCGCGTGCGAGATCGCGGCCGTAGCAGGCGCCGCAGACACCCGTTTCCGACTCGCAGGTCAGCACGGAGCGGATGCGGATCGCCTGGATGTTCGCCGCCTCGATCTGGTCGACATGGCTTTCCTCGATGAGCGTGTTCTTCTTGATCAGAACATCGCCCGTCACCGGGTTCAGCACGTCTTCGGCGGTCGTGCGTCCGAGGACGCGCGTGCCGAGCGAGACGATGACTTCGCCGCTATCGATCACGGCCTGAACCGTGATGCCGCCTTCCGAGCCGCAATCGAATTCGGAGATGATCGAGTCCTGCGCGACGTCGACGAGACGACGCGTGAGGTAACCCGAGTTCGCCGTCTTCAGCGCGGTGTCAGCGAGGCCCTTACGCGCACCGTGGGTCGAGTTGAAGTACTCGAGAACGGTGAGGCCTTCCTTGAAGTTCGAGATGATCGGCGTCTCGATGATCTCGCCCGACGGCTTGGCCATGAGGCCGCGCATGCCGGCGAGCTGCTTCATCTGGGCGGGCGAACCACGAGCACCGGAATGCGCCATCATGTAGATGCTGTTGATGGGCTTCTCGCGCTTGGTCTCCTGGTCGACCTGAACGGCCGAGATCTTCTGCATCATCACGTCGGCGACGCGATCGGTGCACTTCGCCCAAGCGTCGACGACCTTGTTGTACTTCTCGCCCTGCGTGATCAGGCCGTCGATGTACTGCTGCTCATATTCGGTCGCGAGCGCACGGGTCTCACCGACGAGCTTCTCCTTCTCTTCGGGGATGACCATGTCATCCTTGCCGAAGGAGATGCCGGCTTTGAACGCCTGCGTGAAGCCGAGCGCCATGATCTGGTCGCAGAAGATGACCGTCTCTTTCTGACCGCAGTGGCGATAGACCGCGTCGATCATCTTCGAGATGTCGCGCTTGGTCAGCAGACGGTTGACGAGATCGAACGAGACGTTCGGATGGCGCGGCAGAAGCTCGCCCACCATCATGCGGCCCGGCGTGGTCTCGACGATCTTGGTGATCGGATTGCCTTCGGCATCGACCGTCTTGTAGCGCGCCTTCACCTTGGCATGCAGGGTGACGGCCTTGGCCGCGAGCGCGTGCTCGATTTCCTGCAGGCTGGAGAAGGTCATGCCCTCGCCCGGCTCGTTCTGCTTGGCGATCGTCACATAGTAGAGACCGAGAACGATGTCCTGCGACGGCACGATGATCGGCGCGCCGTTGGCCGGATGCAGGATGTTGTTCGTCGACATCATCAGGACGCGCGCTTCCAGCTGCGCTTCGAGCGACAGCGGAACGTGCACGGCCATCTGGTCGCCGTCGAAGTCGGCATTGAAGGCGGCACAAACCAGCGGATGAAGCTGGATCGCCTTGCCTTCGATCAGCGTGGGTTCGAAGGCCTGAATACCGAGACGGTGAAGCGTCGGCGCGCGGTTCAGGAGCACCGGATGTTCGCGAATGACCTGTTCGAGAATATCCCAGACTTCGGGACGCTCCTTCTCGACGAGCTTCTTCGCCTGCTTGACGGTGGCGCTGAGACCCTTGGCTTCAAGACGTGAATAGATAAACGGCTTGAAGAGTTCGAGCGCCATCTTCTTCGGCAGGCCGCACTGGTGGAGCTTCAGCTCCGGACCG
>CAISYL010000041.1 GCA_903889655.1 uncultured Alphaproteobacteria bacterium
ATCTCCGATGAGCGCGACGAACTTCTCTATGGACGCGTCCGGCCCAAACTCTTCACGTCCGAGCCCTCCGCCGTCACCTTCGGTTTCGCGCTTTATTCGATGGCCTGGTACCTGCTTTCGAAATGGAAATGGAAGCTGCCGGCATTCCTCCTCATGACGGCCATGGGCTATTTCCTGATGCGCGGACCGACGCTTCTTCTCGGTCTCGTGCTGGTCGGTCCCGCCGAATTCATGAGCGGCGCGCCGAAGGCCGACGGCAAGCGGCAGAGCCAGGTGACGAAGCTCGCCGCAATGGGTGCCGTCTCGGTGCTCCTCGGCGGCATTGCGGTCTGGGCGGCGACGTCGCTCTATGCAACGCGTCTCAACGACATTCTGACCGGCTCCGACCCGAGCTTCTTCTATCGGGAGATCGGCCCGGCGCTGGCCGCCTTCGACATTTTCCACACTCACCCGATCGCGGGTATCGGCCTCACCGGCGAAGACAGTCTCGGAGATCGCATGCTTTCGATCTTCCTCGCCTTTCCCGGCTTCTCTCCCGATTGGCCGGTCGAGTCGAACGCGCATGTGCTCAACAATTATTTCTGGCTCCACTGGGTCTATCTCGGGATCGTCTGGGGGATCGTCATGCTGATCGCGATCAGCTGGTATCTGCGCGTGCTTGGGACGCCGAGCATCCTGCTCTGCTGGCTGGTCTGGGCAGTTTTCGGCCAAGCCTCCGGCGCCTATGTGTCGCCGAAGACATGGGCCGTTCTGATGCTTGCCTGCGCGCTCTCCGTCCTGCGCGAACGCCAGCCGATGGTCAAAGCCAGAACGGCAGGGCTCGATCGCAGCGGACGCCCCGTTTCCGCCGGAGCCTATGCATGAAGGTTCTGCACCTCAGCACTTTCGACGTCGATGGTGGCGCGGCACGCGGCTCGCTCTGGTTGCACGAAGCACTCAGGGAGCGCGGCGTCGACTCCGCCATGATGGTGGGACGGAAGGGCAGTTCGGGCGACGACACGATCCTGCCGCTGCCGGGCGCTCTCGCACAGTTGAATGCACGTATCCGTGGTCGCCTCGACGATCTGCCGCTCAGGCGATACGACAAGACCGACGATTCATTCTGGAGCCTCGGCTGGATTCCCGCCCGCTTCGACCGCCTGGTCGAGGATTTCGCGCCCGACATCGTGCATCTGCACTGGGTCGGCGCGGGCTTCCTGCCCATCAGTTCGCTCGAACAGTTCAACTGCCCTGTCGTCTGGACGCTGCGCGACATGTGGGGCTTCACCGGCGGCTGCCATTACACGGCGGGCTGCGAGCAATATCGCACGGGCTGTGGCACCTGCCCGCAATTGCGCTCCACCCGCGAGGATGATCTCAGCCGTTCGATCTGGAAGCAGAAGCACAAGCACTGGCGGGATCTCGATCTCTGGCTCGTTCCGATCAGCGGCTGGCTCGGCGATTGCGCGCGCGACAGCCCGCTCTTTGCGAATTATCCGATCGAAGTGATCCCGAATGGGCTCGACATCGACCTCTTCCGGCCGAGTGAAAAGGCCGCGGCGCGCCGCGCCTGGAACCTGCCAACGGATCGCCAGATCATCGTCTACGGCGCGGTCAACGCGACGCAGGATCGGCGCAAGGGATTTCCGGAGCTCCTTTCCGCGCTGAAGCTTCTCGGCACGACGGAGCGTGCGGACAATCTTCTGCTCGTCGTCTTCGGCGATCTTCAACCGGACGACATTCCCGACCTCGGCATCGAGACGCATTTCGTCGGCTACGTGAAAGACAACGACCGCTTGTCGCTTCTCTATTCGGCGGCCGACATCGCCGTGATGCCGTCGCTGCAGGAAGCTTTCGGCAAGACGCTGATCGAAGCCATGGCCTGCCGTACGCCCGTCGTCGCCTTCGGTGCCGGCGGCCCCATCGACATTATCAAACATCGCCGCAACGGCTATCTCGCGACGCCTCATTGCCCGGGTGACCTCGCGCACGGCATTGCCTGGTGCCTCGACGAAGTACGCCAGGGAAACGATCTCGGCGGCGAGGCGCGCATGACGGTGGAGGAAGAGTTCGACATCGAAGTCGTCGCCGATCGCTATCGAGCGCTTTACGAACGGATACTCGCGAGGGCCGCATGAACAGACGCGAACTCTTCGCCGCCGGCGCGATCACAATGCTGGCCGCCGAGCCGGCGCTCGCCGCCGACCGCTGGGGCCCGCCGCCCGGCAGCGGTCATGGACATCTGTTATCCGCCGCCGATTTCGGCGCGAAAGGCGACGGCATGACCGACGATAGCGCCGCACTGCAGAAGGCGCTCGATGCGACCTTCGACGGTGCGGGCGCCAAGGTTCTGGTCATTCCGCCGGGCGTCTACAATGTCAGCCGCACGCTCACGGTCGATTTCCGACCGCGCGGAAAAGAGCAGCCGACGCGCCAGACCGTCATTCGCGGCCAGGGCGCGGTGCTGCGCTCGTCGATCAATGACGGCAGCAATGTCTTCGAGATCGCGAGCCACGCGACGACACGCTATCTCCTCATCGATGGCCTCAGCGTTCAGGGCAATGGGCAGGAAGGCCACGGGCTTTCGCTCGATTGCAATCGTGAGCGCGCCTATATCTACAATTTCTGCATTCGAGATCTGGTCGTCCAGGGCTGCGGCGGCGACGGTCTTCGCATGATCGGCAACATCTTCGAAGGCCAGGTCTTCAACAGCTACTTCCGCGACAACAAGGCCAACGGCGTCACCATGGGCCACGGGCCCGACGGCGGCATTCTCTCCGCGGTTCATGTGTTCGGCTGCGTCTTCGGCGGCAATGGCGTACACGGCGCGGCGCTGATCAACAAGGCGACCGACGTCGCCTTTCATGGCTGCTATTTCCTCCTCAACGGCGCCTTCGGCCTCAGCGCCAGCTATGGCGTCACGCTGCTGTCGAATTGCGGCTTCGAGAACAACCACATGAAGGCCGACAGCTTCGCCGACGGCGATGCCGGAGTGCAATTGCAGGTCTTCGGCACGCTGGTCGGCTGTACCGCCTATTCGATCTACAAGCAGACGCATCTGGTGCGCGGCTTCATCACCAATCATCTGGTTCTGGTGGGATGCACCGCCGCCGGCGGCGGCCAGGCGAAAGGCGTAAGGCTTGCCAAGCTCCAGAGCAACGGGCGCGGCAAGGCGACGATCGTCGGCTGTCAGGGCGGCGTCGATGCGGTGGGGCCATTCGAACCGGCACAATTCGGCGAGGATCGCGGAGGCGCACGCTTCGGCGCGCAATGGAACAGCACCAGCCTCGTGCGTCTCGGCGATTATTCCCTCTGGGTCGACCGCTCCGGAAAACTCCGGATCAAGAATGGCGACCCGACCTCCGATGGAGATGGCGCAGTTGTCGGCACTTGACCTCGAGCAGCCGCGCATCTTCGCAGCTGGAGCCAGAACAGGACGGCCGCCCTTGGAACGCAGGATCTCGAAAATCCTCATCACGAATGCCGTAGCGCTCAACGGCGGCGATGCGGCGATCCTCCAATCGACGATCGCGATCCTGCGGCGCCGCTTCGGCGAGAACGTGCGTTTCGAGGTTTACGACATGGCCGCGTCCGCTTCCGGCCGCTATTACCCGCAACTCAGCATCAAGCAGGATCTCTACAGCCGCGTCCGGGACTGGGCGGGCACGCGGATCCGACCGGCGGCTGCGGCGCTCTTTCTCATCGCCGCCGCAAAGCTTCGTCATGTTCCGCTTCTCGGCGGGGTCTTGTCCGGATGCCTGCCCGCCGGTCTGCAGCGCATCCTGGCCGATTACGACGAGGCCGACATCGTCGTCTCTTCGGGCGGAACCTACCTGGTGCCGCATTACGCGCTGGCCGGGAAGCTGCTCGACTTTCTGGTGACAGAGGCGCTCGGCAAGCCACTCGTGCTGTTCACGCAGAGCCTCGGGCCTTTCCCGCCCGCTCGAGAGCGGACGTTGCTGCGCCATGCGTTGCGAAGGGCCGGTCTCATTCTCGTGCGGGACGAGCGGTCGCGAACACATCTCGCCGAACTCGGCGTCGCCTCGGAACGTGTGCGCGTCTGCGCCGATGCCGCCTTCGCGCTGGCACCCTCGGACCTTGCCGGACGCAGCTTCCCGCCGACGCGGCGCCCGTGGAACATCGCCATCTCGGTGCGCGACTGGCCGCATTTCAGCGGCGGCGCCTCCGATGTCGGCATGGAACGCTATTTCGCTTCCGTCGCGCGGCTCGCCGCCGATCTCATCGAGCAGCATGGCGCCATGATCACCTTCATATCGACGTGCCAGGGCGCACCGGAATACTGGACCGACGATGCGCGCACCGCCGAGGAAATCGTCAAGCGCCTGCCGGCCGACATCCGTCCCTATGCGCTTGTCGATCGGCATTTCCGCCGGCCCGCGGAGATCATCGCGCGGCTGAAGGAATTCGACCTTACGGTCGCCACGCGCATGCATGCGGCGATCCTGTCGCTCTGCGCGGGCACGCCCGTTCTACCGATTTCCTACGAGTTCAAGACGACCGAACTCTTCCGCCGTTTCGGCCTCGGCGACGCGGTGATCGAGATCGGACACATCGACCCTGAAAGCGTGCTCAAGGCCTTCGACAAGGCGAGTGTCTTCTGGACCGAACATTCGGATGAGGCATGGGCGACGGTGCGCGAGCAACGAAGTTCGGCCTTTCATGCCGGCGATCTCGTCGGGCATATGCTCGACGCGGATCGTGCCGCAGCCTTGCGCTGAACTAGCCGAAGGTCGCCTGAAGATATTCGGCCAGAGACGCCGCCGTCGCTTCGATGGGGATGCGCAGGCGAGATGCGGCAAGTCCTTCGAATCTGTCCTCAAGTAAGTCGCTGGTTTCGGTCAGAAATATGTCCGGCGCCATGGCACCGAAGCCCGGACCGAACGCATTGACGGCCGACGCGATCTCGACGAGGGATTCCAGCTCCCGCAGAATGATATAAGCCGATCTGTGCGCGAGTTCGGCCGTCGATATCGGCTCCATTTCAAAACCGGATACGTTCGACCGTTCCATCAGCACCGGCGACCTGAGCGTCGCCCGGACAGAGACCGCTGCCTCGCCGAACAACTCCTCGGCATCGACGCGCCGTCTCGTCTGGCCGACGCCGTGCCAGTGTTTGCGGAATTCCCAGGCGCAGCGGTCCCAATAGCTGCGGTGGGAGAAAATACGCCGCGTGAGATTATCTTCGCCGGCCAGATTGTAAGCGTAAAGTTGAATGCGCTGCGCCGACCGTGAGAGTTCCCGCGGCGGCCCGATGACGGCCAGATCGTCGCTCAGATAATTCCAGCCATGTTCGCCGACGAGCTTGAGCATCGCGGCAGTCTTGCCGATGCCACGCCAGGCGATCAAGGCGATGCCTTCGCCCCGGCGTTCGAAGCTGCTCGCGTGGAGATATGAGCAGCCGCGCCGCATGTTGACGAGTTGGGTGAGGTAACCGAACACGCCATAGAGAAAATCCTTGGCGGCGTTCTCTTCCGGCACCTGGAAATTCCAGTCGTGGAAGCGTCGGATCGGATTGGGTATCGGCCGGCGGCGCGGAACATCGTTCAGGACATAGACGAGGAAGCCATCGGCCGTCGAATGGACCTGATAGGACACCCTTCCACTCCGGGCCTCATAATAGCTCGCGCCGATCTTGATCGTTCCGGCCAGCGAATAGCTCGGCATGGAGGGAAGCTGGCGGCGGAAGTCGAATTCGATATCGACCGAGGGGAGCATCGGCACCGCGAGGCTCCTGCATTCACGCCTCACATGCTCGACGAGCCCGCCGCTGCCGCGCAGCAGAAAGCTGCAGCCAGCCATCCGATAAAAGGTTTCCACCGGCGCCCGGGAGGACAAGAGCCACCCGCTGGCGTCGATGAAACCTGTCTCCTCCCCCGTAACCTGCCCCACGGTGAACGGCGACGTGGAAATGGCGTTCCCCTATACCGGCGTGAGAAGCGATCTGTATTTCGCTTCGAGCTGCCGGTTCAGCGTTTCTATGTTGTACTCGGCCACTACTTTCTTGCGTCCCTCAAATCCCATTTCCCGGCAAAGGCTCGGGCTGCGCAGCAGCGTGTGGAGACTGTCGGAAAGCTCCTCGACGTTGCGCTCGGAGGCGAGAAATCCCGTACGTCCGTTGTCGACGAGTTCGGGAATGCCGCTATGCCGTGTCGAGACCACCGGAAGGCCGGTCGCCATCGCTTCCATGATGGTGACGGGAATACCCTCCTGATCGCCATCGGCATCGGTGACGCTTGGCGCGAGCAGCACGTCGCTGTCGCGCATCAGTTCGGCGACTTCGCCCTGGACGCGCCAGCCGTGAAAGGCGACGCGGTCGGCGATGCCGGCCTCTTGCGCCAGCGCCTCCAGCCGCGGCCGGAGCGGCCCATCGCCCACAATGTCGTAGCGCACGGGCACACCCCGCCCGGCCAGCGTCGCTACGGCCCGCAGGCCATATTCGATGCCCTTCTTCTCGACCATGCGACCGATGGTGAGGACACGCCAGATACCGTCCCTCGCGGGCCCGCGTTCCGTCAGCGGGAAGCGGAAGGGATCGATGCCCATGCGGTGGACGGTCGTGCGCTCCGGGTCGGCGCCGTGCTCGAGCAAGCGTTTGCGCCATCGGTCGGAGATCGGGAGGAAGAGATCGCCTTTCGCGAAGAGATGCCGGTAAAGGTCCGGTTCGCGATCAAGGCAGGCGCTCATGTCGACGCCGTGAAAGGTGACGACAAGCTTGCCGCTCAGCGCGCCGACCTCGCGGAAGAAGGCAGCCTGCCTCCCGATGATGCCGAAATGACAGTGAATGATGTCGAAAGGCGCCTGAGTCAGCAGACGATCCGACCAATAGAGCATGTTGAGCGACGTCGCCTCGCGGCGGTAGCGGCGGAGATCGAGCGACTTGAGCAGGGTTTTGCGGTGCGCCCCGTGCCTTGCGAATATCCGCGGCGCCATCGCGAGCCGCACCAGCTTGTCCTGGGGCATCTCGCGATACCGGACGCGGCCATAGAGTTCATAGCGCATCACGTCCGGATGGGTGCCCGGTTCGGCGCGCGGGTTGTTGGCGAAGATCGTGACATCGTGGCCGAGATCAAGAAGACCCGTGATCTGGTTCAGAATGAAGGTCTCGCTCAGCGCCGGGAATTCGTTGACGAACATCGCGACGCGGAGCGGCTGTCCGACGGCGGCCCGCGGCGGCGGCGAGGATGATGCGTGAAGCCCCTCAGGCATTGGCGTTCCTGTGCATCAGAGCACCCATCATCTGGCGGAAGTCGCCGAGCGCGCGCCGGCTTTGCGGCAGACCGGCAAAGCAGACCAGCGTGACGAAAACGGTGCAGAGGCCAAGCGCGACCAACGTGCCGCCAAGCGGCACCGTGTTGAGAAGCGGCGACATGCGCAGGCCGGTGATGATGGCGACGACGAAGGCCGAGGCACCGGCCGAGGGGATCATCGCGCGCACCATGTCGAATGGGCGCACCGGGCCGTTGCGCCCGACCGCCCAGAAGAGAGCCGGCTGGCGGATCAGGATGCCGCTGACCGCCCAGCTCGCCGCAACACCGACGGCGCCGAAGGGAAGACCGATGACGATGGAAAGCGCCGAGAGCGCGGAACTCACCATGCCCCAGCGGAACATTTCAGCCGTGCGGTTCTGCGTCATGAAAAGCCAGCTGCAGGTATAGGTGACGGGCTGATAGAGCGCCGCCACGCCAAGCCAGGCGACGATGGGCGTCGCGGCCACCCATTGCGAACCGAAAAGCAGACGCACGACGAGATCCGGCGCGGCGATCAGCAGCGCGGCGCAGGGCATGGTCACCATGCTCAGCTTTTCGACCATGCCGAGATAGGTGCGGCGATAGCGCTCCGGCTGATCGGCGAGGCGGCTCAGCGCCGGCATCGCGACCGAGAAGAGCGGCGCATTGAGATTGTTGATGGGGAGCAGCAGGATCTTGTAGGCGCGGTCATAAAGGCCGAGCGGCGTTGCACCCCAGTACCAGCCGATCAGCACCTGATCCATGTTGCGCACGAAAAGGCTGACGAGGTTCGAACCCGTTACATGACCGCCGAAGCCGAGAAGTTCGCGGACATGGCCGAGACGGCCCGGCAGTCCGGGCCGCCAGCCGCAGAACACCCAGCCGCCCAGCGCCATGACGCCAGACCAGACGAGACGTTGCAGGATCAACGACCAGAAATCGGCGCCGAGATAGGCTGCGACGACGGCCGACAACATGCCGAGAATTTCGGCGCCCATCTGGATCGAGGCGAGAAGCGAGAAGCGCATCTGTCGCCTGAGAAGAGCGAGGTGCTGCGTCGACAGGCCGCTCAACGCGAAGCCGATGCCGAGCACCAGCGTGATGTTGACGAGTTTCGGCTCGCCATAAAACCAGGCAAGGAACGGCGCGAGCGGCACCATGAGCAGTGCGGCGACGAAGCCGAGGCCGACATTGACCCAAAAAAGCGTGCTCACCTCCTGATGGGTGATCGTCGCCCGTTGCACGGTCGCGGCCGAGAGACCGAGATCCTTGAAGGTCTCGAGGAAAGTCAGCACGACGGCCACCATCGCAACGAGACCGAAGGCCTCCGGCGCGAGAATACGCGCGAGCACGATGGTCACACCGAATTGCGCGACGATCTTCACCACCTGGGCGAAGATCGTCACGGCGCCGCCGCGAACCGAGCGACCGGATAGATCATCGACGAGATGATCCGTCGTGAAGAACCGCTCTGGATCAGGCTTCAATGCGGTCACGTTCCTGACTCTCCATGATGTTCTTCAGATACCAGCCATAGGTACCGGTCAGACCGTCGATGAGCGAAATGCCCGGTTGCCAGCCGAGCTCCGTCAGGCGCCGCGTATCGAGCAGCTTTCTGGGCGTACCGTCGGGCTTCGAGGCATCGAATTTGAGTGCGCCCTGAAAGCCGACGATGTCGCAGATGAGGCCTGCAAGATCGCCGATCGGGATGTCGCGGCCGGTGCCGACATTCACATGCTGTTCGCCCGAATAGCTCTTCATCAGATGAACCGCCGCATCCGCCAGATCGTCGACGTGGAGGAACTCGCGCCGTGGCGTTCCGGTCCCCCATATCTCCATCAGCGGCGCGCCGTCGAGCTTTGCCCGGTGTGCCTTCGCCATCAGGGCCGGCACGACATGGCTCGACATCAGATCGAAATTATCGCCTGGCCCGTACAGGTTCGTCGGCATCAGAGAGATGAAGTCGCGCCCGTATTGCCGCCGATAGGCCTGGCAGAGCTTGATGCCGGCGATCTTCGCGATCGCATACCACTCGTTGGTCGGCTCGAGAGGACCTGTGAGCAACGCCTCCTCATGGATCGGTTGCGGCGCCAGTCTCGGATAGATGCAGGAGGATCCGAGAAAGAGAAGCTTGCTCACGCCGACCGTTCGCGCGGCCTCGATGACGTTCGTCTCGATCATCAGATTGTCGTAGAGGAATTCCGCCGGCCGCGTATCGTTCGCATAAATGCCGCCGACGCGCGCCGCAGCGAGGAAGACGGCGTCGGGACGCTGCCAACCCATCCAGTCCTCGACCTCGACCTGGCGGCGGAGATCGACTGTATCACGCGGCGCGACGACGATGTCGCACTCCTCGCCGGCGAGCCTGCGGACAATGGCCGATCCGACCATGCCACGATGGCCCGCGACGAAGACGCGTTTGCCCTTGAGGCTGTAACCCGGTGTGGAGTCAAGCATTGGTGCGCCTCTCGCGTTGCAAGGCCAGAAGATCGGCATCGACCATCTCTGTGACGAGCTGACGGAACGGCGTCTTGTGCTTCCAGCCGAGCTTGGTATGGGCCTTGGTCGGGTCGCCGAGCAGGAGCTCGACTTCGGTCGGGCGGAAATAGGCCGGATCGACTTCGATAAGAACCTTGCCGGTCTTCGCACAGCGGCCTTTCTCCTCGACGCCGAGCCCTTCCCATTCGATCGAGCGATCGAGATGCTTGAAGGCCAGTTCGACGAATTCGCGCACGGTATGCGTCTCGCCTGTTGCGAGCACATAATCGTCGGGCTCGTTCTGCTGGAGAATCATCCACATGCCCTCGCAATAATCGCGGGCGTGGCCCCAGTCGCGTTGCGAATCGAGATTGCCGAGGAAGAGCCTGTCCTGCAGGCCGAGCTCGATCGCGGCGGCGGCGCGCGTGATCTTGCGCGTGACGAAGGTTTCGCCGCGCGTCGGGCTTTCGTGGTTGAAGAGAATGCCGTTCGAAGCATGCATCGCATAGGCTTCGCGGTAGTTCACCGTGATCCAGTAGGCGTAGAGCTTCGCCGCCGCATAGGGGCTGCGCGGATAGAAGGGCGTCGTCTCGCGCTGCGGAATTTCCTGGACCTTGCCGAAGAGCTCGGATGTCGACGCCTGGTAAAAGCGGACCTCTTTCTCCATGCCGAGAATGCGGATCGCTTCGAGGAGGCGCAGCGTACCGATGCCGTCGGCATTGGCGGTGTATTCCGGCGTCTCGAAACTCACCTGCACGTGGCTCTGCGCGGCAAGATTGTAGATCTCGGTGGGCTGCGTTTCCTGCACGATGCGGATGAGATTGGTGCTATCGGTCACATCGCCGTAATGCATGAAGAAATTGACGCCGTAATCATGCGGGTCCTTGTAGAGATGATCGACGCGGCCGGTATTGAGCGACGAGGAGCGCCGCTTGACTCCATGGACGATATAGCCGCGATCCAGCAGAAACTTCGCGAGGTAGGAGCCGTCCTGCCCCGTGATCCCGGTGATGAGTGCCACCTTGCGCGTCATTCTTTGCTCTCCTTGTTCGAGGTTTCATATTCGGCCATGGCGGCCACCATCTTCTTCGCGGCCTTGTCCCAGGAGTAGTGCCGCTGGATGTAGCGCTGACCGACAAGACCCATCAGCGCGAGACGCGAGGGATCGGACATTGCTTCGAGAATGGCATCCGCAAGGGCGGTGCTGTCCGGCTCGTCGACCAGAAATCCTTGCGCGCCGTGATGCGTGATCTCCGGCAATCCGTTGCGATTGAGGCCAAGCACGGGTGTGCGTGAGGCGAGCGCCTCCAGATAGACCTGTCCCCACGGATCGTTGATCATCGGCTGCACGAGGAGTGCGGCCCGGCGATAGAGAGACGTCAACACGCCCCAGCGCAGACGCGAGCGAAACTCGACTTCCGGATAGCGGCGCGGAAGGCTCTCGTCCTTGCCGTCCCAGACGACGACGAGCTTGAGGTCGGGCCGTTGTTTCTTCGCGCGGCGAAAGGCTTCGAGCACGAGCAGGCCGCCCTTGGCCTCGAAAAGATGCTTCGCCACGAAAAGAAGAAAGCCGTTATCGTAATCTTTCGGTCCGAGATAAGGATCGATTTGCCCCATGCCGGAGCCGACCGAAGTGACGCGATCCGGCGCGACGTCGTAATGCGCGATCAGATTGTCGCGCACGTAGTCACCGAAGGTGAAGATGTGTCGCATGCCGGCGTAGCAACGACGCTCAATCTCGTCGAATTCGGCGCAGGCCTTCGGGGTCAGCGCGGCCCGGTCGACGCGGTAGCGCAGGGAGAGATCCCATGTCTGGTCGCAGTAGAGAAAATGCTCCAGGCCGTCCGCCTCCGAAGCCGGCAGGTCGAGCGTGCCTGTGTGGAGCACGGTCCTGATGCCGGCACGATGGGCCGCGTCGGCCACACGTTCCGCCCGCAGGTACCGGGCCGGCAAGCTACGGAAGATCGTTTCCGAATTCCTCAATGCGCCGTAGCCGGATAATATATACCCGGCGGCGAGACGCCATTTTTCGAATGCGGACAGGCCTGGAAATATGCCGTCCACCTCCATGCCGAGACGTTCGAAGGACGTCGCCACGTTGTTCGGTGCGCCGGACCATGTGGTCGGGTCGCAAGGATCGCCGTAGACGGATGTAATCGCTAGCCTGCCGGGCAACGCCTTGGATTCGTTGCGCCGCTTTCTGCTGGACGGAAGAGATTCGTTCTGGACCGCGCGGTTGGCATTCAGCACCGATTAAACTCTCCAAAGCCCAGCGCCCGAGACATCATCGAACACGGAAGCCCTCGATGGAGCGAGTGACCAAACTGTGGCTCCGCCGGCAGGCTCCGCGGCTCACACAAACGCGGCACGACCGACTAGCGAATTGGCACAGCGGTCATGAACCGGTCACACCCCTTCATGAAACGAACAGGCAGACTGACGACTTCAAAGATAAAAAGTGGAATCGGAAACAACCCGGGAAAAGAAATCAGGAAGCAGCTCATGGCAAGAGTGGCGCACATGATCAGCGAGCAAGATTTGCATGCGTTCGTCGACGGTCACCTTCCGCCCGCGCGACGACGCGCGGTCGAGACCTATCTCGCCGGAAACGAAGAGGCACGTGCAACGGTGGAGACCTATCGCGACCAAAATAAGGCGCTGCGCGCCTTGCCCTTGACGGAAGAACCGCTTCCCGATGCCATGCGTCATTTATGTCTCAGTCTCGCTGGACGGATCACACAATTCTCGCCGGGCGAATGGAACAAACCGCCTCTAAAAAGGGTCTCTCTATCACCGAGGCGTTGAGCGGGGGCGTTCCCTCGCTTCGTCGCGCGTGAAGAAGGAGAACCGATATGACCCAGAAGAAGGACGACGCGACTTCGGGGAGCGATCCGCGCCGGAATGCAGAGTCCCGCGCCGATATCGGTGACCCCGCGCCACGCGAAGATATTCCGTGGGACGATTCCGATTTCGCCCGCATCAGCCAGACGGTCACGCGCAGCGCACCGCCCGCACCGACGGCGGCTGCGGAGACACCGACAATCGACGACCGGATCATGCCGGATGAATTGCCCGACGGTCCGGAGGCAGACCTGCCGGAAGAATTACCGACCGTCGCGGCGGTCGCGGATTCCCTCGTGTCCAGACCCCAGCCCGAGTCTGCCGCCCCCCTGGAGATGGAAGCGCCGGAAGTGTCGGCGCCGGAAGCCGTGCAACACGAGGCTGTGGGAGGAGCCACCGCAAACATTTCGATCGCCTCGGTTGCCGAGACGTTTCCCGAGCCGGAGGACAAGGAAGAAGAACAGACGGCTGCGGGGAAGCGCCTCGATGAAGAATTTCCGCGCCTCATCAAACTCAAAGGACTGACGGCGGGGAAAATGACAGCGCCCGTCGAAACTATTATGTCCGCAAGAAGCGATCGCGAGGAAGTCCCTGCGCAAGGGAGCGGGCAAACACAGGCCCGGAGAAGCGACCCGGTAGCGGACGACGAGCCGACGTTTTCGCCGAGAAGGGAACCGAAGCCGTCTGCGAAAGAAGAGCCGGCGATTTTCTCCGGAAAAATCGAGCCGGAAATTCTTGCGTATGACGAGCCTGTCCTCTCATCGCGGCGCGAGACGGTCGTGCCGCCCAGAGAAACGATCCTGCCACCCCGCCGAAAGCCCTCTTTCGGCGGGCCCGAAGCGGAAAGGGGACGCATCCCGCCACGCTTCGACGCAGAGCCTGATACCCGACAGATTTCGGAATCCCGGCCTGAGTTCCGGTCCAAGCTTCGACCGGAATTCGATGCAGAATTCACCTCGAGATCGGATCAGCGGGACGGCGATGAAGACCCATGGGGCCGCAAGACGCCGCGCTTCGGGACAAAGCCGCATCGGGATACGCTCTTCGTGACCGAAACCATTCCCGAACCGGTCGTGCCACCCATCTTTGCGCCGGCAGAAGACTGGCCGGAAGAAGAAAGGCGCGGTTCGTCGCTGCGCTGGGCGGCGATTGCCGCGGTGCTGGTCGTTGGCGGATATGGGCTGGTGAAGGCATTTCCGCCGGCGAGCTTCCTTGCCGCGCCGTCGCAACAGGTCGCACAGCTCGCGCCGATGGCACCGCAGCAACCCGCGCAACAGGTCTCCCCCTCGGCCATCGTCCCCTCGGCCCCCGCGGCAGCGCCCGAGAAACCGGTGCCGGCGGTGAAGGTCGCGAAGGCCGAACCGGCACCCGCGGTCAAAAAACCTGCGATAGCCAAACCCGTACCTCACAAGACCTTGGCGCAGGCCGCTCCACCTGCGGCGGTCCACAAGACGAAGCCCGTCGAACGTCGTATCGAGCATCAGGACGTCGCGCGCCCTGGCAACGAGCCGGATGAGGCCGAGATCGAAGCCCTCGCCGACCAGCAGGCACACCCGGTCACACTCGCACCCGGACCGCGCATGCTCGACGCGAGCCCGGCGATCCCGGCCAGCCTGCCGACCCCCACCGCGAGCGGCGATCTCGTCTATGACGTGCAGGCGAAGCTCACCCGTCTCGGTTATTCGCCTGGACCGGTCGACGGTGCCCTTTCACCACAGACGCGCCGGGCCATCATGCATTTCCAGAACGATGCCGGCATGACCCCGACCGGCGAGATCGATTCGGAATTGTTGCGCCGTCTTCGTACCGCGCGGCAAGTCGATCTGCGCTTTGAAGAGGGACCGCAGCCCGTCGCGCGGTGAGCGCGCCTTGCCCGCGTGTCCCAGCGCGAAACTTTATGGAAACGAAAACGTCGTTATGGAACAGCATGTATTTTTTTGCGCTGCAATAGAAAGATGGACGGAATAGTCCGGCTCTTTCGCGAGTCCCTTAATGGGGGCCGACGAAGAGAGGACAGTCATGAGAACTCATTCGCCCGCCTATCGCGACCAGACCATGTACTTCCAGCCCGGCAACGGGACCGCGAGCGAAGCTCTGGCTTCCTCCGCATCGTCGATCTTCGCGCGCTCGAATCGCGAGGTCGATTTCCGCCCGCTCAATCAGCCGCGTACGGATGAGAATATTGGAGAACGGCGGCAGATCAGCGTTGCCGTCCTCGGCCACGACGCGGCGCTGCACGACGCGCTTCGCCTCGATCGGGGCGATGAGATCGAGGTCGCGAAGTTTTCCTCCGCAGGAGATCTCGTGGCCGCTTTCCGGCGCGGCGAGGCAAGCGACGTCGTCCTTCTTGACTCGAATGTAGGTTCGGGCGCCGCCGACCTGCTGCGCGAACTCAATATGTCGGGACTGCGTATCCCGATCGCGATGTTGCTCGACGGCCATAAGGATGCGACGGAGACCTTCGACGCCCGCGATGCACGGGGCAGTCGCGGACAACTTCTCGACCATGTCCGGCTCGTCGCCGACCTGCTGCGCGCGGAACCGTCCGTTGAAAAGGCGCCGGCGACGCCCGCCAACCTCCGGCTCGATACGAAGACCTGCCAGGCCTTCTGGAAAGGCAGCCCCGTCCACCTCACCATCACCGAGTTCAATATCGTCAGCCTTTTTGCCCGGCGCGCGGGCGAAAACCTCTCCTATCGCGAGATCTACGACGTCGTGCATGGAGCGGGCTTCTGCGCGGGCGATGGCGTCAACGGCTATCAGACCAATGTGCGCTCGCTCATCAAACGTATCCGCCAGAAATTCCACGACGTGGATGAGGGTTTCGACGACATCGAGAATCACCGCGGCTACGGCTATCGGTGGCGTCTCGTCGAAGCGATCGAGGACCACACGCAACCCCTCCGCCATGAGGTCCCCCAACTGGAAACGGCTCGTGCCACCGCGATGCCCCAGGCCGCAGTGCTGACCGGAGCGGCACTTACCCTGGTCATGGTCGTCTGTCTCGCGAACAGCGCCGCCGGATAACGCCGGCCTGGATAAAAAGTGGCAGGGCCACGCAACCACCAAATGGTCACGTGGCCCGAAGGCCTGCGCGAGCGATATTCGATCGTCGCGACAATCCGGCGAGCCCCGGCGGACATATCGCGGCTCTCGCCGCGGCCGACAGGGAGAGCGTCAATGAAACATGAACGCGCCGAAAGGATTACCGCCAAGAGACGCGTCGTCTTCTTCTCTCCCGATGTCACGGATGTCAGCACGATCAAGAGAGCGGACGAGCTGATCGACAATGGCTACGAGCTCACGGTGCTCGGTTTCAGGCGATCACGCTATAACCGGGATTATCAGCCACGCTGGAGCTATTACGAACTCGGGCGCACGGCGGACGGCAATTATCTCAAGCGGCTCATTCTGCTCATCTTCTCTTTCGGTGTCGTCATCAAGGCGCGCGGGCCCTTGCGGCAGGCAGACTGGCTTTACGCCCGCAATCTCGATCAGCTGCTGCTCGCCCTTCTATCGAAATTCGCGTCGCGGTCCCGTGCGAAGCTCATCTACGAAGTGCTCGACGTGCAGCCCGCCTTCGTCCGACCGGGACTGCGGGGCCGCATTTTTCGCTGGATCGAAAGGATGTGCCTGAAGAGGATCGAGCTGCTGGTGGTTTCATCGCCCGGTTTCGTGCACAACTACTATGAGCCGAGGCTCGGCTATCGCGGCAACTGGTTCTTGCTGGAGAACAAGCTGCATGCCTCGGCGCTGCCGATGCTTTCGGCGGCGCGCGGAGAGATCGCCGCGCGCAATCAGGATCGCTCCACCTATAAGTGGACGATCAGCTATGTCGGCCTCATCAGGGGAGATGCGACCATCGAGGTGATGGAACGCGTCGCGCGCCGGCTGCCGGACGAAGTGCTGTTCAAGTTTCACGGCATCCTGACGACCGTCGATCCACGGAAATTCGCGGACACGATCGAGCGCAATCCGAACATGGTCTATTGCGGCGAGTATGTGAATCCACGGGATCTCGGCAGGGTCTACAGTGATGCCGATTTCGTCTGGGCTCTCGACCTCGAAAACACCGACAACAACTCACGCTGGCTGTTGCCCTGCCGCTTCTATGAAGCCGGCATTCTGGGCCTGCCCTGCCTCGCCGCGCGGGATTTCGAACTCGGCCGCAAGATCGACGGAATTGAAGCCGGCTGGACCTTCGAGCCGCCTTTCGAAGAGGCGCTGGTCGCGTTCTTCCGGTCGGTGACGCCCGAGGAGTACGAAGAGCGGCGGAGGCGGCTCCTGAGCCTTCCCCCATCCGCCTTCATCGCGGGTGAGGATGTCGCCGTCCTGGCGCATTTCATGTCCGATGCCCGATTTGCGGCAAAGCTCCGCTCCATCCGGCCGGACGAACGGGCGGAGGCCCTGCGGCTGGTCGCTGCCGGCGCCCCGGACGGAGGAATGCCGCAACTGGCCCTTGAAGGAGGCGGCCATCTCGCGCCTCTCCGCTAACCCTCCCGGCCGGCGAGATTTCACCTTTTCGGTCCGGGTCGCCCTCACCCTCCGCCTCCAATTCCTTGCGAGGCGGGCATCATCCATGCGAAACATCGGCGTCGACCAAGCGGAACGGCATGGCCGCATCGGCGTTGACTATTCGAGACCCGCAAAAGGATCAGCATCGACATGGCTCCCAAGGCCCCCAGAAAACTGCGGAAGGTCGTCTTTCCGGTCGCCGGGCTCGGCACGCGATTTCTGCCCGCGACGAAAGTCATCCCAAAGGAAATGCTTCCCGTCGTCGACAAGCCGGTCATCCAGTATGCGGTCGAAGAAGCGATCGAAGCCGGCATCGAGCATTTCATCTTCGTGACCGGCCGCGGCAAGGGCGCGATCGAGGATCACTTCGACCTCGCCTACGAACTCGAAGCGACGCTCAAGGCGCGCGGCAAGACGGCCGAATTCGAGATGCTGAAAACGGACCGCCCGGCGGCCGGCACCGCGAGTTTCGTGCGCCAGCAGGAACCGCTCGGGCTCGGGCATGCGGTCTGGTGCGCGCGCGACATCGTCGGCGACGAACCCTTCGCCCTGGCGCTGCCCGACATGCTGATCCACGGCAAGCCCGGCTGCTTCGCGCAGATGGTCGAGGCTTATGAAAAACATGGCGGGAATATCGTTGCGGTCGAGGAAGTGCCGCATGAGCATGTGAACCGCTACGGTGTGGTCGCGCTCGGCGAGAGCTATAACGAGGCTACGCATCGCATCACCGGCATGGTCGAGAAACCGAAGGTCGAGGACGCCCCGTCGGACCTCATCATCTCGGGACGCTATATCCTGCAGCCGGAAATCTTTGCGAAGCTCGCGCTGCAAAAGCCGGGCGCCGGCGGCGAGATTCAGCTGACCGACAGCATGATTGCGCTCTGCGCGGAACAGGATTTCTTCGCCTATCGCTTCGCCGGAACGACATACGATTGCGGCGACAAGATCGGCTACCTCACCGCCAATGTCGTCCTCGCGCTCGACCGTCCGGATATCGAGCCGAAATTCCGCCCCATCCTCGAAAAGCTCGCCAAGCGGTAATCCGCCCGTCCAAAGAGGCTCGACATGAAAGTTGCGATGATCGGGACAGGCTATGTCGGCCTCGTCACCGGCACTTGCTTTGCTGACCTGGGACACGACGTCGTCTGCGTCGACAAGGATGCGGGCAAGGTCGAACGGCTGAAGAAGGGCGAGATTCCGATTTTCGAGCCGGGCCTCGAGGACATGGTCGAGCGCAATGTCGAGGCGGGCCGCCTGACCTTCACGACCTCCTATGCCGAAGCCGTGCCGGGGCGCGACGCGGTCTTCATCGCCGTCGGCACGCCGACCAAGGAAACCGACGGCAGCGCCGATCTCAGCGCCGTCTATGCAGTCGCGCGCGAACTGGCGCGGCACATGACCGGCTACACGGTCGTCGTCGACAAGTCGACGGTGCCCGTCGGCACGGGCGACGAGGTTCAGGCGATCATCGCCAAGGAAAATCCGGCAGTGAAATTCGATGTCGCCTCGAACCCCGAATTCCTGCGCGAAGGCTCCGCCATCGACGATTTCATGCAACCAGACCGCATCGTGATCGGCGTCGACGCCGAACGGCCGCGTGCGGTGATGCAGGCGCTCTACCGCCCGCTCACCATGCATGAAGTGCCGACGATCTATACGAGCCGGGCGACTGCCGAACTCACCAAATATGCGGCAAACGCGTTTCTGGCGACCAAGGTTACGTTCATCAACGAGATTGCGGACATTTGCGAGCGCGTCGGCGCCGATGTGCAGGACGTCTCCCGCGGCATCGGTCTCGACAGCCGTATCGGGCCGAAATTCCTGCAGGCAGGCGCCGGCTTCGGCGGTTCCTGCTTTCCGAAGGATACGCTTGCCCTCACCGAGACCGCTCGCAAGATCGGGCGACCGACGCAGATCGTCGAAGCGGTCATGGCTGCCAATACCGAGCGCAAGCGGCGCATGGCGGAGAAGATCATCGCGGCCTGCGGCGGCAACCTTAAAGGCAAGACGCTGGCCGTGCTCGGCGTCACCTTCAAGCCCAATACCGACGACATGCGCGATGCGCCAAGCCTCGACATCATTCCGCTGCTGCAAAAGGCGGGCGCGCATATCCGCGCCTACGATCCGGAAGGCATGGAGGAGGCGCGCAAGTATCTGACCGGGCTCGACTGGACGAAGGATGCCTACAGCACCATGCCCGACGCGGACGCGCTGCTCATCCTGACGGAATGGAACGAGTTTCGCGTGCTCGACCTCGACCGGATCAAAAGCCTTCTCAAAGCGCCGCTGGTGATCGACCTCAGGAACGTCTACGCACCGGTCGAGATGGCGGCAGCCGGCTTCACCTATCATTCCGTCGGCCGCGGCGTCATTTCGCCCGGAGCCTGACGCTTTCACCCGATTGAGGACCGGCGCCCCGGCCTTGCGGTGGCAATGCCGGCGTCGACTTCGGACAGCCTCTGGTCTATCAAACTGGTGTCGCCCCGGCCGTCTGCCAGGCAGGCCGGCGAGAGTTCGACATCAGGCGGGGGCTTCCTATTGAGCGCTAGATCAACCGGCATCGCGCAGAGCTGGCTTTATGCCGGCCTGCTGATCCTCGTCGCTCTCGCCCCCTTGCCGCTTGCGAGCAACCGCCCCCTCCCTGCTGCCCTGCTGGCGCTCGGCGGCGGAACTCTCCTCATCGGCTGGGCTATCACGGTCTGGTTCGGCGCGGCCGTCGCCATTTCACCGGCGAAGATCAAGGTTTCGCTGGCCTTGTTTGCCCTGGTCTGCGCCTGGATCTGGTTTCAGTCGATGCCGTTGCCATCGACCGACAGCCCCGGCGCCGATCCCATCTGGGCCGTGGCCGGGACGACCCTCGGCCTGCCATTGCCGGCACGTATTTCCGTCAACCCCGGCGAGACGCTGTCGGGCCTGATGCGGCTCCTTTGTTACGGGGCGGTCTTCTGGCTCTCGCTTCAACTCAATGCGAATGGCGAACGCGCCAAGAGGTCCCTGCGCGCTGTGGCTTTCATCGGTTCGCTCTATGCGCTTTACGGGCTGATCGTCTTCGTGAGCGGAAACGAATGGATCCTGACCTACCGCAAATGGGCCTATATGCATTCGTTGACCAGCACCTTCGTCAACCGGAACTCGTTTGCCACCTTCACGGGGCTCTGCCTCCTCTGCACGACGTCTCTTTTCATCCATCGGATCGAGCCGATTACGGGTCTCAGCCGTCCGATGCGCCAGAAGCTCGTGATCCTGATTGAAACATTGACCGCCGGCAGCGCCGCCTGGCTTACCGGCGCGGTTCTGCTGCAGGCCGTGGCCCTCTTCATGACGACATCGCGGGGGGGTGTCTTCTCGACGGGTGCCGGGCTTCTGACGCTCTGGCTTGCGCATACGCGAGGAAAGCTCCTCGGACGCCGGCCGCGATCGGCCGTCACCCTCAGCGTCGCTTTCGTCCTCATAGCCCTGATCGCCGGCGGCGGCACCGTGCTCGACCGCTATACCCTTGAGGGGGCGGACCTCGGAAGCCGGGAAGCGATTTATGCGTTGACGCTCGATGCCATCGAAGTCGCACCTTGGGCCGGCACCGGCTTCGGCACCTTTCCGGATGTGATCCCGGCCTTTCAGGCGAAGACGGATTCAATCAAACCCGTCTGGGACAAGGCGCATAACACCTATCTCGAGAACGCCCTTGAGCTTGGCGTGCCGGCGGCGGTCGCACTGAACCTCGCGATCCTGCTGCTAGCGATACGGGCCGCGCGGGGCATCCGCGAACGCCGGCGGGACTGGACCATTCCCGGGATCGGCGTCGCCGCCACGGTGCTGGTCGCTCTTCACTCGCTTGTCGATTTCAGCCTGCAGATGCCGGCCGTGTCCGTTCTCTATGCCTTCATCCTCGGAACGGCCGTGGCGCAGTCCTGGAGCAGCCAGCCGCCGACCAGGGCGATGCCGTCCATAGTCCCCGGACCGTCATAGATTTCGATTTTCCGTACGACAAGGTCGGCAGATCACTCGCCGGGACCGCTCCAGCCACCCTCGCCTTCACCCCAATGGTGACAGTGATCTTCCTCGTTCTGGAAGAGATCGATGACATGGGTGATCCGCTCATCGTCGATATCCTGACGATGGTCGCCCGGCTCGAAGTCCGGCTTCTCGTTTTCGAAACCGTGACCGTAGAGCGGGAAAGACGCAACGCGCACGATGTTGCGATAGGTGCCATCCCAGGTCTTCGGGCCCTCAACGGTGCCATCCTTCGAGATGAAGATCGCCGTACCGGGTTCGATCAGCCTGACGATCTGGCCGCTCGGCAATGTGATCTCGGACCAGCCTTCGACGAGGATGACGACGAGCTTGTCGTCCTGAACCAGAAAATCGATGATTGTGCCGCGCACGCCGATCGAGGCGACCGGCGTTTTCAATGCGTAGCTGTGCGGGTCCTGCGTACCGGAGACGAAACGGAACACGCCCTTGCTCGCTTCGAGCACTACATCGCCTTTGCTGCGGTTCGGATCGTAGACGAATTTATCCAGCTTCACTTCGGACTTGGGCCCGACGCTCAGGCTTGTCTGGTCGAGGAAAAGCAGTTGCGCCGTGTCGCTGGCACCCGTCCTGACGATTTCATCCGTCACGAGATCGTTTCCGGCGACGAGCGCAGCCGTCTTGCCGCCGATCACGGCTTCGGCATGGGTGGCGACGGCGCCCGCAATGCCGATACGCGCATCCGCATATGCCGGCATCGTCAGCAGCTGCGCGGCCAGAATCGCGGTGGCGGAAGCCCAAATTTCAAATTTCATCATGCGATCGGACTTTGACGTCCGCCCCCGATCTTGATCGATATTCAGAACCGCCGCCGGCGCGTCACGCAGCCCTGCGGCGAATTTGCCCCACTGACCGCAATAATTCCTTTTCCTCGAGGTTAATACAATACGCCTTTGGTCCGGACACATACAAATTCAAAGCAGGCTCAACAATTTAGACACACTCACGAAGTGCTGGCGTCGCGAACGGCAAGTCGCCGAAAAATAGGGCAATCTTTTTCATGTATTTTCATTCGAAAACAGATTAGAGGTCATCTCTGGGGACTTCGAACGGTGGGGCGAAAAGTGTTCCGGGGACTGTTTTTAACGTCAGCGTCCGCGCTGATCATTGCCGCAAGCGCATGTGCCAATGCAAGGGCCGATGACCTTTCATCTGCTTACGAACTTGTGTTGAAGAATCCCGCGGATGCGGGCGCGAGCCTGGCCTATGCCAAGCTGGCGGAACAGCATGGCAAGCCACGGCTGGCACTCGCCGCTTATGAACGCATTCTTCTCAACGATCCGGAGAACGCCGAAGCCCGCATCGGTCTGCAGCGGCTGCGCCGTGTGCTGCAGCCGACATCGACGCAATTCAGGCTCGAAGTCGGAACGGCATGGGAAACCAATCCGGATAATGTTTCGAGCGGCGCGCGCAGCGAACCCAGCATCTTCGGCAATCTTGCCTTTCGCGACGAACGATCGGCTGGCACCTTCGGCTGGCGCACGACAGGCGCGGTCGGGTTCGATTTCGTCAACAACGACAGCGACATCAATTACGAATATCTCGGCATCGGAACCGGCCCCGTCATCGACGTCACGCCCGGCCTGTCCGTCAATCCGGCCATCGGCGTCGCAGCCGCGAATCTCGCCAACAAGCTCTTTTATCGCGAGGCGAATGTCAGCTCGACCTTCGAGGGCGCCTTTGCCGGTGCCTATGAAACACTCCGCATTCGCGGTGGCGTTCGCCACTACGGCCCCTATTTCACCAGCGACAGCGGCTATTATGCAGATGCGCGGGGCAAGGTATCCCTGCCGGGCCTTCTGAGCGAGCAGGACGTTCTGGTCATCGCGCCATCGCTGAAGTGGAGCGGCATCGACGGCTCGGTGACAAATATTTCGCAGGAAGAAATCCAGCCCGGGCGCTATCGCGAATGGGGCCTCGAACTCGCCTATTATTTCCCGCTCACGGACAGCATCACGGTCGGTCCGGATATCGTGGGCTGGCAGCGCTACTATTCCGAACAGCTCGCGAGCGGAGAAAAACGCCACGACAACTATATCGCTCCTGGTGCCTCGGTCGTCTTCAAGGACCTGCTCGCGTTCCAGTCCGATCTGAAGGTCGAATATAATTACAAGGTGAACCGGTCGAACGACGATTTCAGCGACTATCACGATCATGAGATCAGGCTGAGCGTCATTTCGAACTTCTGAGCCATCGACGGTGGCCGCCCCGCGCCAGGGGCGGCGGTGAGGCTTGCGACAGGACGCTGCACCGGTGTTCCGGTCGCCGGGCGTGGTGCCATCCATGTTGACCGTGATGGAACGATATGAAACTTTCTCGCTGCTTTCGTGCTCATGACATCGAAATCAGCGGCGCATATCAAGATGAAGAACATTCCCTTCAACCGCGTGCATCTGACGGGACGCGAGATCGACGCCTTCAAAATGGCGCTCGATGCCGGTCAGCTATCGGGGGGCGGGGATTTTACCCGGAAATGCCATGCCTGGCTTCGGGAGCGGACCGGCGCCACGGCGGCGCTGCTCACCCATTCCTGCACGGGCGCGCTCGAGATGGCGGCGCTTCTGGCTGAAATCGGCCCGGGCGACGAAGTGATCATGCCGTCCTATACCTTCGTCAGCACGGCCAATGCAGTCGTGCTGCGGGGGGCGGTGCCGGTTTTCGTGGATGTCCGGCCGGATACGATCAATATCGACGAGAAGGCCATCGAGGCGGCGATCACCAAGCGCACCAAAGTGATCCTGCCGGTCCATTATGCGGGCGTGTCCTGCGCCATGGACGAAATCCTGGCGCTTGCGGAAGCGCATCAGCTTATCGTTATCGAAGATGCGGCCCAGGGCATCGGCGCGGCCTATCGGGGCAAGGCTCTCGGCGCGATCGGCCACCTCGGCGCGCTGAGCTTCCACGCCACCAAAAATATCATCTCGGGAGAAGGCGGCGCCCTCCTCGTCAATGACGAGAAGCTGGACGAGCGCGCCGAGATCATCCGGGAAAAGGGGACGGACCGCTCGCGCTTCCTGCGCGGGGAAGTCGATAAATATACCTGGCAGGATATCGGTTCTTCTTTTCTCCCGAGCGAACTCATCGCCGCCTTCCTATGGTCACAGCTACCCGAGACCGATGCGATCAACGCCAAGCGGCTGCGCATATGGGATCGCTATCACGCGGCCTTCGCGGAGCTCGAATATGCAGGGCGCGTCAAACGGCCGACGATCCCGCAGGATTGCCAGCACAATGCCCATATCTATTACCTTCTGTTCGACAGCCTGGAAGCGCGTGAAGGCGCACGCCGGGCCCTCGGCGCGGCAGGGATTTCCGCCTCGGCACATTATGTGCCGCTTCACAGCGCGCCGGCGGGCCGGCGCTTCGGCCGTGCGCATGGGCGTTTCGATGTGACGGAAAGCGTTTCCGACGGTCTGTTGAGGCTGCCGCTCTATCCCGATCTCTCCGATGAAGATCAGGACAGGGTTATCGAAGTCCTCACCACGTTTCAGAAAGCGTCCTGAGGATCGGAAAGGGTCGTGGCGGCGGGTCGTTCCGTCCGCTCCGCTATCTGTTGCGCTCCCTGAGCTTTGTTTCCCAGGCGAGCGCATGTGCGACGATCGTGTCGAGATCGTCATAGGCGGGGGTCCAGCCAAGCGTCGCCTTTATGCGGGCGGGATCGGAGACGATCGAGGCCGGATCTCCGGCACGACGCGGGGCTTTACGGATTTCGATGCCATGTCCGGCGGCGCGTTCGACGGAGCGCAGCACCTCGCGCACCGAGAAGCCGTGGCCATAGCCGCAATTGGCCACCATGCTGCGGCCACCCTCGCGCAAATAGACGAGCGCCGCCGTGTGCGCGGCAGCAAGATCGCTCACATGGATATAGTCCCGCACGCAGGTTCCATCCGCCGTCGGATAATCCTCGCCGAATACCTCGATATAGGGTCGCTGGCCCAGCGCCGTCTGGCAGGCCACCTTGATGAGATGCGTCGCATTGGCCGTCGACTGGCCGACGCGGCCCTTGGGATCGCCGCCCGCGACATTGAAGTAGCGCAGCGCCACATAGGTGATGTCGTGCGCGGCGGCGGTGTCGCGCAGCATCCATTCCGTCATCAGTTTCGATGTGCCGTAAGGCGAAATCGGATTAAGAGGCACGTCCTCGTTCACCGCGCCCGTTCCGGTCATGCCGTAGACGGCCGCTGTCGAGGAGAAAATGAAATGCTTCACGCCGCCTTTCACGCAAGACTCGATCAGGCTGCGGGATTTGGCGGTATTGTTGAGATAATATTTGAGCGGGTTCGAGACCGACTCCGGAACGACGATCGAGCCGGCAAAATGGATAACCGCCTCGACGCCGCGCTCGCGGAT
Source organism: uncultured Alphaproteobacteria bacterium (assembly GCA_903889655.1). Lineage (GTDB taxonomy): Bacteria > Pseudomonadota > Alphaproteobacteria > Parvibaculales > Parvibaculaceae > Parvibaculum. The sequence continues at coordinate 25,440 of CAISYL010000041.1, forward strand.
GATCCGTCCCAGCAACGCCTCGTCGGCGATGTCGCCCACATAGAGGTTGTCCGGCACCTGGACAGCCCAGTCGAAACCCGTCGACAGGTCGTCCAGCACGATGACCTCCTCACCCGCCGAGACAAGGTCGATCGTTGCGTGGCTGCCGATATAGCCGGCACCGCCCGTCACCAAAACGCTCATCAGAAAAACTCCGGGACAGGTCTCGAAACTGCGATCAATAGGCGTTCTTGTTCAGCAATCCGAGAAAGGGGGTCAGGGCAATGATCTTGATATCGAGCCAGATCGACCAATTCTCAATATAATAAAGGTCAAATTCAACCCGCTTGCGCATCTTATCCGACGTGTCCGTCTCCCCCCGGAGACCATGAATCTGTGCCCAGCCGGTAATGCCCGGCTTCATCTTGTGGCGGTTGGCATAGTGCTCGACGAGGGTCGCATAATACTCGTTATGCGCGACCGCATGGGGACGAGGGCCAACCAGCGACATCTCGCCCTTGATAACGTTCAGAAGCTGCGGAAGTTCATCGAGGCTCGTCCGGCGCAAAAATCGCCCGACGGCCGTCACCCGCGTGTCGTTCTGTCGAGCCTGTCTGATGAGCGCACCATCCTCGACCACATGCATGGTGCGGAATTTAAGCACCGTGATGATCTGGTGGTTGAATCCGTGCCGGCGCTGCCGGAAGAGAATGGGACCCTTGCTGTCGAGCTTGATGGCGAGCGCGATGAGAAGGCAAAGCGGTGCGGTGATGGTCACGAGAAGACCGGCAAGCACCCGATCCTCGAGAGCCTTCATGATCGGCCCCCAATGATCGAGAGGCCGCCGCGCGAGTTCCAGAACGGGGATACCGGCGTGGCTCGCGATCCCCACCGGACGAATGCGGAACGCCGTCATGTCCGGGCAGAGCCGGATGTCCGCCGGCAGGATGGAGAGCTGGGCGACGAGGTTCGAAATGCGCCGATCGTCGGAGAGCGGAAGCGCGATCAGCACCTCGTCGATCCTCTCGATCTGGCCCATCCTTATCAGATCGGAGAGTCCGCCGGCGACGACGACACGCGGTGTCGCCCCGGCCAGCAAATCGTCGAAGACGCCGAAGATGCGGATACCCTCGCCCTGCAGGGACGATCTCGCGATAATCTTCTCGGCGATTTCGCTGCTTCCATATATCGCGACATTACGCGCGAAATATCCCATCGCCGTCCAGCGACGCAGGGCTCTGGCAACGGCCAGATGGCCGAGGGACAGAAAGACGACCGAAATGCCGAACCAGCTGAGCATCCAGCCGCGCGAGAACTGGGCCGACACCTTCAGCATGTAGCCGATGCCAAGCAGAACGAGCGCCGTCACGGCCAGCCCGAACAAGATACGGCTCATCTGACCGCGGAAATTCGTCAGCAGATCGGGGGAATAGAGTTTCTGGCTTCTGAAAGACATGATCGCGACCACGCCACCGACCACCCCCAGCGCGAGATACATACCAATGTCCTGCTCGCTATCCAGGTAGGACCCGACATAAGCCCATTTGGCTGCGGCGCTGGCGCCGACAATCGACAGGAAATCGAAAGCGGCGACACTGTCCACGATGACGCGTTTGGACCGGATGAACGGCGACTGATGGGTGCTTTCATGCCTGCCAGAAACGTCCGGCCGGGCGGATGGCATGGCCGCGCTCTGGAACCGGCCGCCCTGCGCGTCCGCTTTTCTTTCCGTCGCCGCCCCGTTCCCCGTCTCGTGCATTCCCCGCCCTACGTTCCACTAGCCCGATCAGCGTAAGACATGCTTTGCTCCTCTCATACGTGTCCGAGGGTCGCAAGCAAGAATTCAAATTTTCATCAAGACGGAACACACATCCTGCCGCGCTCCGCCAGATATCTTCGCGATGCCCTGCTTATTCCATGTCGAGGAATAAAACCCGGGAAACCCAGTCCGGAATGGAGCACGACCCGTGCCCGGTCTTGATGGCGAGACCTTGCGGGCCACCCCAAGGCTGCCACCAGACGCACGCTTCCGCAATAAACCGGAAGAGAGTTAGTCGTGTTTTTTGATCCCGCTTTGAGACAAGCGTTCCATACGGAGGATATCCGCCTCGACCATCTCGCGAACCAGAGTGGCGAAACTCGTCTTGTTGTTCCAGCCGAGCACGCGGCGTGCCTTGGAGGCGTCGCCCAGTGTCGCGTTGACGTCGGTCGGCCGGAAGAATTTGGGGTCGACAGCCACGAGGCGTTTGCCGCTGCGCCGGTCGATACCCTCTTCCTCCTGTCCCTCACCGCGCCAATCGATTTCGCGTCCGATCTGGCGAAATGCAATTTCGACGAAGTCGCGGACGGCACGGTTCTCCCCCGTTGCCAGCACGTAGTCGCCGGGCGTGGGCTGCTGCAACATCAGCCACATGCCTTCAACGTAGTCGCGGGCATGCCCCCAGTCGCGCCGCGTGTCGAGATTGCCGAGCTTCAGGCAATCTTCGCTCCCGAGGTGACAAGCCGCGACAGCCTGCGAGATTTTTCGAGTGACAAAAATCGGCGCGCGATAGGGGCTCTCATGGTTGAAGAGAATTCCGTTCGACGCATGCAGACCATAGGCCTCGCGAAAATTGATTGTCGCCTCGAAAGCCGCGTGCTTCGAGACGGCATAGGGGTTCAGCGGATGAAGCGGCGTCTGCTCGCTCTGCATGCCGCCGCCCGGCGCGTGCCCGAACATTTCGGAGCTCGACGCCTGATAGAAGCGGGTTCGGCGCTCGAGCCCGAGTTTGACCACCGCATTGAGAAGGCGGACGGCCCCCGTCGCATTCACGTCGGTCGTATAAGCCGGTTCCTCGAAGCTTTTCTGAATATGGCTCTGTGCCGCCAGGTTGTAGATCTCGTCCGGCGCTATGTCCCTGACCAGCTGATAGAGCCTGTCACCCAGCACCATGTCGCACGTATGAAGAACGAGCCCGGAACCGGCCTCGGGAATATCCGCCAATCGTCCATTGCTGATCCTGGAGAGATCGCGGCCCATTCCATGGACGATGTAGCCCTGCTGCAAAAGCAGTTCGGCAAGATATCCGCCGTCTTGGCCCGTGATGCCCGTAATGAGCGCAACAGGCGGCCTGGAAAGGTCTCTCAATGGAGGTATCGAAGGCACGGTTTAGTTCCCCGACTTGATTTCAGTCCCCACCCCTGGGTCGCGCCTTGCCTGAGCCTCGCCAAGGTTCCGCAGGATCGTCCTGCCAAGTGTAGCAATCAGAGTTGCGATCAGACGTTTACACGCCCGCCGTCACTCGCTCATCACAATACCAACGATAAACTTCGGCTATCCCCTGTTCCAGCGATACCCGGGGCTTCCAGCCCCAGGCCGCAAGCCGGGACACATCCATCAATTTGCGAGGTGTGCCGTCAGGCTTCGTTGGGTCGGTCAGTATCTCGCCTTCGAAGCCGACGATCCGCTTGATCGTCTCCGCGAGTTCCCGGATGGTCAGGTCGGTGCCCGAGCCGACATTGACGTGCTCTTCCTCGGAATAATTCTTCATCAGGAAGACCAATGCGTCGGCGCAATCCTCGACATAGAGAAATTCGCGGCGTGGCGTCCCCGTGCCCCAGATCGTGACCGAGGGCGCATGCTTGAGCTTCGCGTCATGCATCTTCGCCATCAGCGCCGGCATAACATGCGACGATTGCAGGTCGAAGTTGTCGCCGATGCCGTAAAGATTGGTCGGCATGGCGGAGATGAAATCGCAACCATATTGGCGACGATAGGCTTGGCATAGCTTGATGCCAGCGATCTTCGCGACCGCATACCACTGATTTGTCGGCTCGAGGGGGCCCGTCAGCAGCGCATCCTCGCGCATCGGCTGCGGCGCCATTTTCGGATAAATGCAGGACGACCCGAGGAAGAGAAGCTTTTCGACACCGACACGCCAGGCCGCGTTGATGATGTTCGCCTCGATCATCAGATTGTCATAGATAAACTCTGCCGGCCGCGTGTCGTTGGCCAGGATGCCGCCGACCGTCGCCGCCGGCACGAAAACGGCATTCGGCTTTGCGGCGTCCAGCCAGTCCTCGACCTCCGACTGCCTTCTGAGGTCGACCTTGTCGCGACCGACGGTCAATACCTCGCAGGCTTCGGTCGACAGGCGCCGGAGAATGGCCGAGCCCACCATGCCACGATGGCCGGCGACAAAAACCTTCTTGCCTTCGAGCGAATAATTTCCGTGTTCAGTCATACTGCCTTCCGGCCTTGCCGTTTACGCTACAAATTTTCTGGTCCGCACGACCGTCTTTCATCTTTACGACGAATCCAGAGAAGCTTCTTTGCGCAGGCTCCGTCAAGCCTCGAACGGTCCGCCAAACCCGGCCGCTTCCAGCCTGTGGGTAGGCTCCCGACGGCGGTCCCGCGCCTCGCTGCCCAGTTTTACACCGGAAACGAGGGGCATTCGTGATAATTTCATGGTTACAGGCGTCCTCAAGCCCCCGAATGGGGCGGTTCGTTCTCGATTGTCAGGTGGAGCAAGTATTCGCGCGACTGATTCAATCGCCGGAGATCTGTGCGTCTGTGCGAATGCCGACAAAAGAAAGAATGTCAGCCGGCGATTATTATACGGGCTTGGTGCCGATAAATATGCGATCGCCGAAAAGCAGGCCATAGCGCACGGATTCCGCGCCCGAACAGACAAACTCGCTCACCGCAAAACCGGCTGCCTCGATCCGCTCGCGAAAATCATTGCCATAGTAACGCACGTGATCGAATTGTCCGAAATGCATCGTCCGGCCCTCCGGAGTGTCGATTTCCGGATTCTCATAGGTCACGTCCCACCCATGTATGATCGGGACATTGACAATGAGCCGACCACCCGGGGCCAGAACTCGATAAAGTTCCCTCAACGCCTTCAGGTCGTCGACATGTTCAAGCACGTGGCTTGCGACGAAAACCGTCACGGCCCCGTCGGGGAGATCCATCGCCTCGATGTTCAACAGGAGATCGCCGCGACCCACCGTAATATCTGCGCTCTGGTATTCGGCGCCCGTCTTGCGAATGAGCCGCGTAACGATGGGCTCGGCCGCAAAATGAACAACGCGGTCTGACGAACCGATAGGTTGAAGTCGGTCGAACGCCAGAGACATGAGGCGATGACGCTCAAGCGACCGGCAATCAGGGCATTCAGCGTTATATCGCGGTGGATGTCCGGCGGCGAAGAAATACCCCCGATACCCGCATGCGGGACATTCCTGACGCACGTTGCCATAAAGATTTCGCACTATTTGGCCGGCATATCGGGCCATGTGCAGTGCTCGCCTGATATCCGTCGGCAATAGCTCCTTCATGTACGGCAAGCTAAAGCCCCCTCTTCATGTACGCACCCGCGATGCATACCGAAACAGCGTCATAACCAAGTTAGGCCCATTTCAGCGCATACTCAATGTGTTCCATCGTTATCACGTCGAAAGTGAATTCCGCCGGCGTCCGGGTGGAGCTTTTCTTCAAATGGCTTTATTTACTTTGATAAATTCCTTCCTACACTCGAAGAACCTTCGTGAGACAACCACGCCCGTCAGGTCACTGAATGAGTAAAGGCCGAAAATTCAACCGGCGCGGCCTGCTCTTTTTCCTCACGAAAATTACAGGCGCCGTCGCCGCCACGCCGCTCCTCGCGGCCGATGATCTTCCTCAATCCGACGCTGCCCGCAGGTCGACGGCCAGCGGGCGCCAAAACGGCGCCAGTGAACCGATCGAACGCGGTATGTCTCCGGATTTGGCTGACACCGGCCATAACAAGGGGGCCGCGCTTATTGGCTACGCACTGCCTGAACGGGGAGTGCCACAAACAGTCGCATCGAAGCTCTCGCAGATCGTGAACGTCCGAGACTTTGGGGCGGTCGGAGACGGTGTCGCCGACGACACCGCCGCGCTCCAGAAAACTATCGATCATGTGGAAGCCGCGGGCGGAGGCTTCTTCGCCATACCGGCGGGGAGATACCGGATTACGAGTACACTCGCGATCCCAGGGGACGTCGGTATCAATGGCGAGGGGCGTGATTGCACTATCATTCGAACCAGCGAACCCATTCAGATGATCGCATGGGCCAATGGTAGACAGAGAAGCGGCAGCTCTATTCAAAACCTCACGATCGATGGAAGCCAGGTTGCAGTAGGCGGCATGCTGATTGGAGCCGGCGGCGACTATCGCATGACACAAGTCGAGATCAGAAGGATTGCCGGACGCGGACTTGTTCTCCACACGACGCAGAACAGTTCCTTTGAGCAGCTTCAAGTCTCGTATTCAGACACGCTTCTCTATCTGACGAATGGTGCTTGGAACAATGTTTTCGTCCGCTGCGAGTTCAACGCACCGTCGAAAGGTGGCTTTGGCATATTGAGCCAGAATGACAGAAGCTATGTCGCTCGCATTGGCGGAAAGCCACTTACCGACAATCGCCACAATGGGTTCATCGGTTGTGTCATCGAACGCGGCCAGCCCCGCAACATCATTCGGCTGGAGGATGACGGCGGCGACAATTATTTTCTGGGCTGCGAAATCCAGGGCGGTTCGCGAGACAATCCGCAGATTTTTATCAATGGCCCAAGCAACTATTTCGGGGGCAATACGACGATTCAGGAAGGGGGAAGTGGTGCAGCCTGGGCGATCGAAAACCGGGGCTACGGCACCGTGCTGAACGGCGTCACCATGATCGGCTGGTCAAAGCGTGACTGGGCTCATTCCACAGAACTCCTGCTTGCCTACGACGTGAGGGCCGCAAAAACCAATGGCATTGTCGGGTCGCCCGGCAAGAAGTTCATCGCGCATTATTTTTCCAGCTTTCGCGGCGCGACCTATTGGGTGGTGAACAACGTCATCAAGGTCACTCAACGCGCCTATAACGGCCGGCCGACCGTCTCCTTTGCCGGTGATGCGGCACCCGAGCAGACCGCAGCCTTCGATCTCGGCGATGCAACGCTTCAATGGCGCTCCATCCACGGCGAAAGCGTGAACGTCAACGGAACGCCGATTCTGTCCGGCAAAGGTTCGCCACAGGGCGTGGTGAAAGCGCCCGTCGGTACGCTCTATCTCCGTTCGGATGGGGGTGCTGGCACCACCCTCTATGTCAAGGAAGCCGGAACGGGCAGCGACGGATGGACGGGGAAGTAATCTCTTCCCCATTTACCACCGCCCTGTCCGCAGGTACCCCTCGAAGCCGATGAGGCCCGTTCAGTCGTGGCGCGCCTTTCTGCTTTCCTCTTGCGCGACAACCCTGAGGTCGGAAGCGACCATCTCGGCGACAAGCTGCGGAAACGTCGTCTGGTGCTTCCACCCGAGCTTCTGGTGCGCCTTTCGCGGATCGCCGAGGAGCAGGTCGACTTCGGTCGGTCTGAAATAGCGAGGGTCGATCTTGACCAGGGTCTTGCCGGTCTTCTCGTCGAGCCCGAACTCGTCGGCGCCCGTTCCCTGCCAGACGATCTTCCGGCCGGTTTCGGCAAAGGCCAGCTCCACGAACTCACGCACCGAATGCGTCTCGCCGGTGGCGAGCACGTAATCGTCCGGCTCGTCCTGCTGGACGATGCGCCACATGCCTTCGACGTAATCCCTCGCATGCCCCCAGTCGCGCTTGGCGTCTATGTTGCCCAGATAAAGCGTGTCCTGCAGACCCAGCTCTATCGCCGCAACCGCGCGAGTGATCTTGCGCGTCACGAAAGTCTCACCGCGCGTCGGCCCTTCATGATTGAAGAGAATGCAGTTGGACGCGTGCATGTTGTAGGCCTCACGGTAATTTACCGTGATCCAGTAGGCGTAGAGTTTCGCCGCCGCATAGGGCGACCGCGGATAGAAGGGCGTCCGCTCGCTCTGCGGGGTTTCCTGAACCTTGCCGTAAAGCTCCGACGTCGAGGCCTGATAGAAACGCGTCTTTTTGTCGAGATTGAGAATCCTGATTGCCTCGAGGAGGCGCAGCGTTCCAATCGCATCCGAATTGGCAGTGTATTCCGGCGTTTCGAAACTCACCTGCACATGGCTTTGGGCTGCCAGGTTATAAAGCTCGTCCGGCTGGGTCGCCTGGACGACGCTGATGAGGTTCGTCGCATCGGTCAAATCGCCATAGTGGAGAAAAAGGCGCGCGCTCTCGACATGCGGATCCTGATAGAGATCGTCGATCCGTGCCGTGTTGAACGAAGATGAACGCCGTTTAAGGCCGTGAACGATGTAACCTTTATCGAGCAACAGCCGGGCGAGATAAGCTCCATCCTGTCCGGTAATGCCCGTTATGAGGGCGACCTTATTTTTCACTCTGGCTCTCTCTTCGTAGCAGGTCGTTAAACTGTCGCTCGGACAAACGGACTATCCGCAAGGCCGGGTCATCGCTTATGTCTCAAGCGGAATGACTTCAGCATATGTACAAAATTTTGGCGAGGGCGGGGGATTTTCTCATGTTAAATTGGATCGAGTGGATCCATTTGCCGGCAGTTACATGCTCCGGACCGGGCATGTTGGTTAAGTCGCGTGCATGGTAGGGCGGGGCCGCAGCATTAGAATACTCATTCATGGCATGAACTACGCGCCCGAGATGCTGGGCGTGGGCCGCTACACCGGCGATCTCGGCCGCCACCTCGCGGCCCGGGGGAACGACGTCGACGTCGTGACGGCGCCGCCGCATTACCCCGGGTGGCGAATATGGCCCGGCTTTCGCATCGGTTGGTACCAGCATGAGATATTGAATGGCACGCGCGTCACCAGATGCCCGCTGCTCGTTCGATCCAGAATGGCGGGGATATGGCGACTGCTCGCGCCGCTGAGTTTCGCACTGAGCGCCGGTCCGGTCGTCCTGTGGCACGCCTTGCGGAAGAGGCCGGACGTCATTCTCTGCGTCGAGCCGAGTCTTTTCTGCGCCCCGGCCGCCTTGCTCGCGAGCCGATTGACCGGAGCAAAAGCTGTGCTTCACATCCAGGACCTCGAGATCGACGCCGCCTTCGCGGTCGGGCATCTCAAGCATCGCTGGCTGCAACGCCTTGCAAGCCGATTCGAGGAGGCCTGTCTGAAACGTTTCGATACCGTCGTGACGATTTCCGAGCGAATGAAAGAGAAAATTCTTGAGAAAGGGGTCGAGCAATCGCGGCTCCGGATCATTCGCAACTGGGTCGACCTGGCCCAGATACGTTTTCTCGACGGCCCCAACAGCTACCGCCAGACGCTCGCCATCCCGGCGGAACGCTTTGTCGTTCTCTATTCCGGCAATGTCGGTCTGAAGCAGGCTCTTCACGTGCTCCTCGATGCCGCTCGATATCTCGTCGACGAACCGTCCATTGTCTTCGTCATCTCCGGCGACGGCCCGGAAAAGGACGAACTCATGCGCAGATATTCGGCGCTCGGAAACGTCGTCTTTCTGCCCACGCAACCTGAGCAGAAACTCTGCGAGCTGCTCAACCTGGCGGACCTGCACGTCATTCCCCAGGACGCCAAGGCGGCCGATCTGGTATTGCCCTCGAAACTCGGCGGAATTCTGGCGAGCGGGAGACAGGTTCTGATCACCGCCAATCCCGGAACGGAACTTCACACCTTTTTGCGCGATACCGCCATGATCGTGCCCGCCGGGGATTCGCAGCAACTGGCCGACGCGATCCGCAGGGCGTCCAGGGAACGCAAGCCCGTACCCGCCGAAGAGTTTCAACGCCTGCTGGCGCAACTCGATTCGAGATCAAATCTTTCTGCTTTCGAAGCGGTTCTGGGACCCACGTAAAGCCATGCCCGATCACGAGAACGCCATGCAGACGGTTCGCGACGGACGGAGAAGGGACAAACGCTTGAAGCCGATGCGTATAGCGCATGTCATAGCCGGCCTATCCGCCGAGAGCGGCGGGCCCTCTACCGTCTGTCTGGAGATGGCCCGGTGGCAGACGCTCCTCGGCGCTCCCTGCACAATATTGACGGTACGACACGAGGGACCCTCCTTCGACGTGCAGCCGGCTCTGAACGCGGGGGTCTCGCTCATCTAACTGGAACCGACAGGGCCGAAGAAATTCAGCGAGAAATTCAGATATGCGTCCGGCCTCGGCCCCTGGCTGACAGAGCACGGTTCGCAGTTCGATCTGTTCGTCCTTCACGGTTCCTATCAATATCCGGCGCTGCGCGCTTCGCTGTTCTGCAGGCGCCGGAACAAGCCTTATATATTCACCCCGCATGGCTCTCTGGACCCTGCGGTACGCCGGAAGCACGCGATCCGCAACCGGTTCATCGACATGCTTTATAACGACAGCATCATAGGGCACGCGGCCGCATGGCATTTCACGAGCATGGAGGAAAGACTTGCCTGCGAACGGCCGATCTGGCGGAGCTCCTTCATCGAACCACTCGGCATCGACATCGACGCGATCGTCCCCGGTCCACGGCGGAATGACTTTCGGCAACGCCACGGAATCCCCGCCGATGCGGCTCTGTTTCTCTTCCTGTCGCGGATCACGCGGAAGAAGGGCATCGATATCCTGCTTGAAGCTTTTCGCCGGCTGTCGACCGAGATTCCGGGCGTCCATCTCGCACTCTGCGGTCCCATGGATGCCGATCTGATACCCATCGTCAGAAGCGCGGTGGAAGAGACGGGCAGCCGGATCGTTACACCGGGACTGCTGCTCGGCGAGGAGAAGCGCGCGGCCTTTCTCGATGCAGATTATTTTGTACTGCCTACATACTCCGAAAATTTCGGTGTCGCCGTCCTCGAGGCGCTGGCTCATGGTCTGCCGGTCATCACCACAACAGGCATGAACATTCATGCAACGCTTGCGCAAAGCGGCAGGGTGAAGATCATCGAACCTGAAGCCCACGCACTATATGCGACGATGCGCGACGTTATCGTTAATGGCTGGGTTCCAGGCGAAAGCGTCGAAAAGACGAGGGCATGGCTTCAGGATCGTTTTTCCTGGAAAATACGCGCGGAACATCTGTTGCATCACTATGAGACCGCCATGAGCCGGAGCCAGCCATGATGCTTGCCGCGATCATCCTTTCGAAAGACGAGGAGGAAAATATCGGCCGGGCGATCGACTCGCTGCTCGCGGCCGGCGCGGCGGTCTTCGTTGTGGACAGCGGCAGCACGGACAAAACGGTGCAAATTGCCCGCGAGAAAAACTGCACGGTCGCGCAGCGTGCCTGGACGAATTACGCGGATCAATTCTCCTGGGCGATCGCGAACTGTCCTTTCGAGGCGGACTGGTATTGCCGGCTCGACGCCGACGAATATCTGACGGTCGAACTCATCGATGAATTGAGAGCTTTGCTGCCCACACTGCCGTCGGCGGTGGCGGGCCTCAACGTCAAGCGTCGGGTTGTTTTTCTCGGCAGATGGATCCGTCATGGCGGCGTCTATCCGATCTGGAACATTCGGTTCTGGCGCCGGGGGCAAGGTCGTATAGAAGGCAATATGGACGAGCACATCGTCGTCAATTCGGGCGATGTGCTCAGGCTTCAGAACGATCTGGTCGACGACAACCAGAAAGACCTGACCTTCTGGATCGGCAAGCACAATTATTATGCAACACGCGAGGCCGAGGATGCGCTGGCGAAGAATCATGGCGACTTTCGCGATCTGACGGATGTCCAACGGACGCGCCGCTTCCTGAAGACGAACGTCTTTTATCGAGTGCCTATGTTCCTGCGCGCGTTTCTCTACTGGATTTACCGCTATATCGTGCGTCTCGGTTTTTTGGACGGCACGAGCGGCTATCTCTACCATTTTTTACAGGCTTATTGGTACCGTACCCTTGTCGATGCGAAGATCCGGGAAGCCGTCATGAAGATGAAACGCGAGGCTCAGTGAACCTCATAAAGATAAAGAAGGCGATCCGTGCGCTCTTCTGGCGTCGGGATTTGCGCGCCTTGCGCTACGGCGTTGCCGCCTCGGCGGAGCACAGCGCCTGCCTGCGCCGGCTCAAAGGCATCCGGACGCTCGTCGACATCGGGGCGAACAAGGGGCAGTTTGCGCTTGAGGCGACGAAATGGCACGACGCGACGGTCATCGCC
>CAISYL010000042.1 GCA_903889655.1 uncultured Alphaproteobacteria bacterium
CGACCAGCGCGACCATTTCGCCGCCACGAACGTCCAGCGAGGCATCCTCGAAGATGCGCAACTCTTCTTCGCCCTGACGATAGACCCGGCGAATGCCGCGCAGGCTGAGAACCGGAAGCTCGTCCGCCATCGCCATCACTCGTACCTCAGCGCTTCGACAGGATCGAGCGAGGCCGCGCGCCACGCTGGATAAAGCGTCGCGGCAAAAGAAAGAAAGAGCGCCATGCCGACCACTGCCACGACTTCACCGGGATCGATCTCGGCAGGCATATGGCTCAGAAAGTAAATCTCCGGCGGGAAAAGCTGGGTGCCCGAAAGGTCCGACAACCAGACACGGAGCGTTTCGATGTTGAGGCAGAAGAGCGTTCCGAGCGCGAAGCCCGCCAGCGTGCCGACGACGCCAATGGAGGCACCCGAAATGAAGAAGACGCGCATGACCGCGCCGCGCGTCGCCCCCATCGTCCGCAAGACCGCGATGTCGCGCCCCTTGTCCTTCACCAGCATGATGAGGCCGGAAACGATGTTGAGCGCCGCGACGATCAGGATCAGCGTCAGGATCAGGAACATTACGTTCCGCTCGACCTGCAACGCGCTGAAGAAACTCTGATTGGTCTGCTGCCATGTCAGCACGTCGCAGCAGCTGCCGGCCATCTGCGCGACCGGCATCACCAGCCTGTCGACGCGATCCGGGTCGGCCACCTTGATCTCAAGCGCGGTCACGCCGTCGCCGGTGCGGAAATATTCCTGCGCCTCGCGGAGCGGCATGAAGATGAAACTCGAATCATATTCCGACATGCCGATCTGGAAGATCGCGGCGATGCGATAGGCCTTGACGCGCGGCGCTGTGCCGAAAGGCGTGATCGCGCCGCGCGGCGACAGAAGCGTGATGTTGTCGCCAAGCGTCAATCCGAGATTCTTGGCCAGCCGCGAGCCGATGGCGACGCCGTCGCCGCCGTCGAACCCGTCCAGCGTGCCGACCTCGATATTTCCCGACACCACCGTGAGCCGGCGCAGATCCTTCTCATGCATCCCGCGCACCAGCGCGCCTTGCGCATTGGACCGGCTCGACGCCATCGCCTGTCCCTCGACGATCGGCGTCGCGCTGATGACGCCCGGGATCTTCTCGATACTGCCCGCCACATCGTCGAAATCATTGATGAAGGATGTCACGCTGCGCACGAACATGTGTCCGTTGAGCCCGAGAATGCGGGAGAGAAGCTCGGTGCGGAACCCGTTCATCACCGACATGACGATGATGAGCGTCGCCACGCCAAGCAGAATGCCGAGGACGGAAAAACCGGCGATGACCGAGATGAAACCTTCCCGACGCCGCGCGCGCAGATAACGCATGGCGAGGAGCCATTCGAAAGCGCCGAAGGGAAGGCTTTTTCCTTTCCCCCGCGGTCTCACATCGTCGGCGCTTGCAGCATCTGTCATCTGTCGTTCCTGTCGCGCCCCGGCCCCGAAACCCGTCTCAACTCGTCAGTTTGTTCAGCGCCGCTTCCGGCGAAAGCTCGCTGCGTTCGCCTGTCGCGCGGTTCTTGAGTTCGACCACGCCGTTCTTCAACCCGCGCGGACCGACGACGAGCTGCCAGGGCAGACCGATGAGATCCATGTTCGAGAACTTCGCCCCCGCCCGCTCGTCCGTGTCGTCGTAGAGAACCGTCACGCCGGCCTTGTCGAGCTTCGCATAGAGATCGGCACACGCCGCATCAGCTTCCGCGTCGCCGACCTTGAGGTTGACGAGACCGACCTTGAAGGGCGCGACGGCCTCCGGCCATATGATGCCGTTATCGTCATGGCTCGCCTCGATGATGCCGCCGACGAGCCGCGACACGCCCACGCCGTAGGAGCCGCCATGAACGGGCCTGTCGACGCCGTCCGGCCCCGTCACGATGGCCTTCATCGTCTGCGAATATTTCGTGCCGAAATAGAAGATCTGCCCGACCTCGATGCCGCGCGTGTTGACACGCCGATCCGCCAGCACTTCCCGCTCGAAGCGCGCCGTATTGTGCACGTCTTCCGTCGCCGCGTAGAGATCGGTCCATTGTTTGATGATCGGCGTGAGATCGCCGTTGTAATCGACATCCTCGCCGGGCACGGGAAGATCGAGGACATTCTTGTCGATGAAAACGCCGGACTCGCCCGTCTCGGCGAGGATGATGAATTCGTGGCTCAGATCGCCGCCGATGGGGCCGGTCTCCGCCCGCATCGGGATCGCCTTCAGGCCCATCCGCGCGAAGATGCGCAGGTAAGCGACGAACATGCGGTTATAGGAAAGACGCGCCGCCGCCTCGTCGATGTCGAAGGAATAGGCGTCCTTCATCAGGAATTCGCGGCCGCGCATGACGCCGAAGCGCGGGCGCTGCTCGTCGCGGAATTTCCACTGCGTGTGATAGAGGTTGAGCGGCAGGTTGCGATAGGACTTCACATAGGCACGGAAGATTTCCGTGATCATTTCCTCGTTGGTCGGTCCGTAGAGCAGCTCGCGCTCGTGCCGGTCCTGAATGCGCAGCATCTCGGGGCCATAGGCTTCGTAGCGGCCGCTCTCGCGCCAGAGATCGGCGAGCTGCAGCGTCGGCATCAGCAGCTCCAGGGCGCCGGCCCGGTCCATCTCCTCGCGGACGATCTGCTCGATATTCTGCAGGACGCGAAAGCCGAGCGGCAGCCAGGCATAGATGCCGGCGGCCTCCTGGCGGATCATGCCGGCGCGCAGCATCAGGCGGTGCGAGACGATCTGGGCCTCGGCGGGGTTCTCTTTCAGCGTGGGCAGAAAATATCGGGAAAGGCGCATTTGTACCTGGGCCGCGGGGGCCGTCCGGGGGCGTTTACGGGGCTCAAGTATTAGGGGCTTGCCGGCGGATTGGCAACGCGCGCCGCCTTAAAAGAAGGCCATCTGCCGCCGATTTCGGCTACTTCGCCGCGGCGCGGCTCTCCATATGCGTGACCAGATAGGCCCGGATGTCGACCTCGGGTGGCTGTTCGACGCCGCGGCCCGATTCGAGGCCCCACGGCCCCTGTTCGAGTTGGGCGACCGTCGCATCCATCTGGATGTCATAGGTCCGGTCGATCTGGTTCCTGAGTTTCTGCTCCGCCTCGTACCAGCGCGTCTTCTCCGCCCCGTCCGGGCAGGACGCAAGCTCCCCCGGATCGGTGGCTCCCCAGCGCCGCTCGATGCATTGATAGGGATCGAAGGAGAGCTTGAACAACCGGTGGATCACATCGTCGATGGTCAGCCGCACCGTCCTTCCGTCCGACTTCTTGTAGCCGAGCGGACAGGCCGCATTCTCTTCGTCGAAGGCCTTGAGAATGTCCCGCGGCAGGTCGGTGCCGCTATATTGCAGCCGCGGTGCATCCGTCTCCTTCATGCGGATGAACTCACGCAGCTGATCGTACATCTCCTTGAAGGCGGTCTTCAGCCGCGCGTCGCGCGACGGCGTCGAGTAAAGCTCCCAGACGCCGTCGGTGCCGTAGATATTCCGCGGCAGCCTCTCCGGCTCGGACATCAGATGCGTGCGGCCCTCGGTGCGCGAGATGTCGACCGCCTGCTCGCGCGCCCGGAGATCCTGGCAAAGCGTCTCCATCATCACATGCGTTTCCTCGACAGGCTTGTATTCGAGCTCGCCGATCGAAAGCTGTGCGCGCAGATAGGTGTAGAAATCCATCGTCTCATTGTCTTTGACGAATTTCGCCGTCGCCCAGAGGCTCGGATCGACCGGCGGATTTCCGACATATTGCTCCAGCGAGAAACCTGGAATTTCGCCGTTGGGTGTGCCGACGATGTGCCCGCCGACATAAGTGCCGTTGGCAAGTTGTCTGGCGCCGACGAGCCGGATAGGTCGCCAGTTCTGGAAGATCGACCCGAGTTCGGGCCCGGTGCGCAGAAATTCGCGGCCGACGAACGTACGGTCCAGCGTATGATCCGGATGCGAGGAGAAGATCATGATGCGACCGCCCTCCTCCACCTTCCAGACCATTGCCACATGCCCGTTGACGTCGTAGGCGACCGTCCCCGGCCTGATCGTGTCGCGGTCGAGGCGCGGCGAATAGAGGTCGGTGAAGAGTGTCGCGCTGTCCGATGTTGCATCGTGCCGGAACATCGCCGTCGAGACCGTATTCACGATCTCCATCAGCAGCGGGATCGCGGGAACGCCCGATGCCGTCGCCGGAACGGCGCTTCGCCCCACGACGCGGTTGCCGCCCGACGAATAGCGGATATCGCCGCGCGGCCCGTCGCTCGATTGCATCGCGCTCTGCCAGGCAAAGGGCAGCCCGTTCTTCCACGCGTAATAGGCCCTGAGGAGATAGGGAACATCGGCGCAGTCGACGAGGAAGGTCACGCGCGGGTCGGTATGCCGGTAGGGATTGGCGGGGCTCTTCAGGCAGGCGTCGATGGTCCAGCAATCCTCGGCGCCGAGCGCGCTGACGAAATCCTCGTAGCCCTTCTCGTCGGAAGCGTCCCAATGATCCTTGGTGATATGCCACGTCGTCGACACGCCGGCAGATGCCGGCGCGCCCCACAGACACAACATCCACAGGCAGGCAACGGCGAGCGCTGCCTTGACCGTCGTCGAACGCATGAGACCCCCAGAAATCCGTGCCCGAGCGTCGGGGTGCGCGGGAGGCCTGTCAAGAAACCGCGTCTCGAAATCACGGTTAACGGGAGGATCAGTCGCCGGATTTTTCCGACCGATGCGCGCATGCATCAGCAAGCGCCCGATCGGCGCCGCTCACCTGCTGCCCGTCGACCACGACGAGGCCGGTCTTCGCATCGAATGTGACGGTTGCCACCTCGACGGTGGAATCCGCGCTGTATTTCGTGCTGGCTCCGAAAGGCGCGATCCTGACCGGGAAACTGTAGAGATCGCGGGGCGCAATCGTCGCGCCGCCATCGACATCGGCGGGCGCCACGCGGCTGCCGTCCGCGGCGACGCCGGGCTTATAGTCCGCCTCCCCGTCGGGAACATAGGTCGCAAGGTGCTTGCAGAGTTCGGGATCGACATCCACGACCTGGAAAGGCGCATCGCCGCCCGCCAGTTCCTCCGCATGCGGTGCAGCACCGGGCATGGCGGCCAGCAAGAACAGGACGATGAACATTCGGCTTCCGGTCATGACCTCATTCTCCCCCGTCCGGCTTAAAGATATCTTTCATCGGCGGCGCGGCTTGGCCAATATGCCCCCGAGCAAGCCACCACCGCCAGACGAAGAGCAGGAGCACAGAGGCACATGGCAGAGGCGCACCCCCCGGCCCGGTCGACCGGATTTCTGGACAGGTTCTTCCACCTCGCCGAAAACCGCACCGCCATCCGGACCGAGATTCTCGCGGGCGTCACGACCTACCTCACCATGGCCTATATCATCTTCGTCAACCCGGCGATCCTGTCCACGAACACGGGCATGGATTTCGGCGCGGTCTTCGCCGCCACCTGCCTCGCCGCTGCGATCAGTACGCTCATCATGGGGCTTTATGCGAACTACCCCGTCGCGCTGGCGCCCGGCATGGGGCTCAATGCCTATTTTGCTTTCGTGGCCGTGCCCGGCTTCGGCGGCGACTGGCGCACCGCGCTGGGCTGCGTCTTCATCTCCGGCATCCTTTTCCTCGCGCTCTCTCTTTCGCCCTTGCGCGAATGGCTCATCAACTCCATTCCGCGTTCGCTGAAAAGCGCCATCGCGGCGGGCATCGGATTCTTCCTCGCGCTGATCGGCCTCAAGAACGCGGGCATCGTCGTCGCAGATCCGGCAACGCTGGTGACGCTCGGCAAGATTTCGGCGCCGGCGCTTTTCGCGGCCGCCGGCCTCGTCATTCTGACGGCCCTGTCCGCACGCCGCGTGCCCGGCGCCATCATCATTTCCATTCTCGCCGTCACGGCGGTCGCGATCCTCCTCGGCTATCAGTCCTTCGAAGGCATCGCCGCAACCCCGCCCTCGCTTGCGCCGACATTTCTGCAGATGAACCTCGCGAACGCGCTCCATGCCGGCTTCGTTACCATCGTCTTCGTTTTCCTGTTGGTCGATCTGCTCGATACGGCGGGCACGCTGGTCAGCGTCGCATCGCGCGCGGGCATGCTCGACGCGGAGGGACGCCTGCCGCGCCTGCGCAAGGCGATGGTCGCCGACTCCACCGCGAGCATCATCGGCGCCGCGCTCG
>CAISYL010000043.1 GCA_903889655.1 uncultured Alphaproteobacteria bacterium
AGGCCGTCGCCGCCGGACTCATGGCCTCGCTTCTGGCGGTCGACCGCGTACCATTTTCGGCGCCCGACTCGGTCGCCTCCACCTGGCCGCTGATCCTGCCCCCCTGCTCGACCTTGAGTTCGCCATAACGGACGGTGCCGGTGATGCGGCCCGTCGAATTGATGGTCAGGCACTTGCGTACGACGAGCGTACCGTCGAACTTGCCGTTGATTTCCGCCTGATCGACGGTGGCTTCGCCGCGCACTTCGCCCGTCTCGCTGATCGTCAGCGTTCCGCTTTCGATCGTCGCCTGCACGTCGCCTTCGATGACGAGGCTGTCGCAGGACTGGATCTTGCCTTCGAGCTTCAATCCGCGACCGACATGGAGATTGGCCGGCGTCGTGTTGGAAGAGGCGGATGTCGAATGGGATTGAAGCGTGCGCACGGCTGGCTTCCTCACTTCATATGCGGGGGTCACCACGCGATTGGCAGATGTGGTTTCGTTTTCGGTCTGCGCCGTCTTTTCGACTATGCGACCTGTCGGCGGCAGCATGTCCTGCTGTACGTCCGTCGACGTTGAATCCGAAGTATCCTTCGGGCGTTTGAACATCGTCCTTGGCCTCCCTCCGCTGTTTGGTGACAAGCGGCAAAACTAGAGCCACAAATTGACCTGCATGCGTCCATATTGTGGCGAAAGCGTGCGGCGGCGAAAAGAAACTTCGTTCAGCGTGATTTCGAAAGTGCTAATTGCGCGCAAGCCTTGTGGCGCGGGCAGGTCACCATGTGATCGTTGACCATTCCGACCGCTTGCGCAAACGCATAAACGATCGTCGGACCGCAAAAGCGGAATCCTTTGGCTTTCAGTGCTTTCGAGAGCTTCGTGCTCATCTCCGTTTCCGCCGGCACGTCGCGCATCGTCTTCCATTTGTTCTGCAGCGGCTTGCCGTCGACGAAGCTCCAGAGAAAGCCCGAGAAGCCTCCATTCTGGTCCATGATCTCGGCATAGGCGCGCGCATTGCCGATCGTCGCTTCGATCTTGCCGCGATGGCGGATGATGCCTTCGTTCTTCAGAAGCTTCTCGACGCGGGCGGGCGTGTAGCGCGCGATGCGCTCGGGATCGAAATTGTCGAAGGCCTCGCGGAAATTCTCGCGCTTCCTGAGGATCGTGATCCAGGAGAGGCCTGCCTGGAAGCCGTCGAGGATCAGCTTTTCGAAAAGCGCGCGGTCGTCATATTCGGGCACGCCCCATTCGGTGTCGTGATAGGCGAGATAGAGCGGGTCGGTGCCGGGCCAGGTGCAACCCTTCGCCGCTTCGACCCTGGCGATAGGGTTTGCCTCAGGCTTCATCGGCTTCACCTTCGAGCTCGAATGTTGCCCAGACCGGTTTTTCCGGCGTGAGGCTCGCGTCGCCGGCTTCGAGCACCGCGCCGTCGATGAGATCGAGGCGCAGCAGAGCGAGAGCGCGGCTCGTCTCGGTGTCGCCGGAGAAGATCATGCCGGCTTCGCGGCCCGACGAGCGGACCGGCGTATGCGGCTTCGGCAGGTTGCCTTCGACGAGAACGGGAAGAAGGCGCTTTCTGACGCTGCCGCGGCGCTTGGTGCGCGAGGTCACTTCCTGGCCCACGAAGCAGCCCTTTTTGAAGTCGATGCCGTTCAACTCGTCGAAATTCACCTCGAGCGGAAAGGTCCGGTCAGGCTCGAAGTCGCGATGGGCGTCGCCGACGCCAAGCACGATGCGATGGCGATGGTAATCCGCCGGCGTTGCCGCTTCGGCGCCGTCGAGGAGGTTGGCGGATTTCGGCGCGATGGCGCGGAACCCAAGCCCGGCAAAGCGGGGATCGGCAACCGCCCCGGCAGGCGCCGCATCGGCGCCCCAATAGGTGGCGACAGCGTGCGTCGCGCCGAGATCGTCGAGCGTCACCTGCGCGCGCAGCTTGTAGAAGTTGAGCCGCTTCAGCAGATCGGCCGCCCGGGTGCCGTCGCAATCGAGGAGGAGCGTATCGCCGTCGGCATGGACGAAGAAGTCGAAGAGGAATTTGCCCTGCGGGGTCAACAGCCCGGCATAGATCGCCCGGCCGTCCTCCACGAGGTCGATATTGTTGGTGATCAGCCCTTGCAGAAAGGGCCGCGCATCGGCACCGCCGATCCGCAAGACCCCCCGCTCCGGCAGGACAGTCGCCTTCAGCCCGCTCATGTCGCTTCTTTGACTTCCGTTCTCGGTGAACCGCCCGGCCTGGCGCGGTCCGTCACATCTGGGGAGCCGTCCGGGCTCCCGCAAGGAGGCTGCCTTGGCAGGGCTGGGCGGCACTCCTATACTCCGCACCCTTTTTCACCTCAGGGCAAGATCGGCGTTCTGCCGGATGCGCATTCTCTTCATCACCTCGAACCGGATCGGCGACGCCGTGCTGTCGACGGGGCTGCTCGCCGGCCTGATGGAGCGCTATCCGGGCGCCAAATTCTGGGTCGCCTGCGGGCCGCTGGCC
The DNA here is from genome assembly GCA_903889655.1 of uncultured Alphaproteobacteria bacterium. GTDB lineage: Bacteria > Pseudomonadota > Alphaproteobacteria > Parvibaculales > Parvibaculaceae > Parvibaculum. Next base: position 2,463 of record CAISYL010000043.1, read on the forward strand.
GTGCCGATCTTCGAGCATGCGCCGGGGGTCGAGAAGGTCATCGTCCTCAAAAAGGCGCCATGGGCCGGGCATTGGCGCAAGCTCCTGGGCGCGACCATGTTCCGTCGTTTCGAGGCCGTGATCGATCTCCGGGGGTCGGCGACGGCCTTCCTGCTCTGGACAAAGAGGCGCCACATCCTCAAGGCGAACCATACGCTGCACAGGGTCATTCACAATGCGGGCGTCGCGGGCTTCGATCCGGCGCCCTGGCCGCGCGTCTGGCCGGGGGATGCGGCGCGCAAGCGCGCCCGCGAATTGATCCCGGACGGGCGGCAGGTGCTGGCCATCGGCCCTTCGGCCTCGTGGCCGCGCAAGATGTGGCCGATCGATTATCAGGCCGAGCTCGTCCATCGTCTGACAGGACCGGGCGGACCGCTCGAGGGCGTTTACGTCCTCGTCGCCGCCGCGCCCGGCGAAGGCAAACTCGTGCAGCCGATCCTCGACGCCATTCCGGCCGACAGGCGGATCGAACTCATCGGCGAGGATCTGAGCCTGGTCGCTGCCTGTTTCGAACGCATTCGGCTCTATGTAGGAAATGATTCAGGGCTGATGCACCTCTCGGCCGCCGCCGGCGCGCCGACGCTGGGGCTGTTCGGCCCGACCCCCGATGGGCGTTACGATCCCTGGGGCACGAATACCGCGCAGGTGCGCGGCCCCCGCTCCTATGAGGACATCATCGTCGAGGGGGGGCACCGATTCGAGGGGCCGAACGGGATGCGCGATCTCACGGTGGACAAGGTCTATGATGCGGCCGTGGCGCTTCTGGCGCGGACGGAATCCGCAAAGCAAAAGGAAATCGCGTGAGCTTGAGCTACGATCTCATTTTCCGGGGCGGGACGATCGTCAATCACGATGGCGTAGGCCCGGGCGACGTCGCGGTGAAGGATGGACGCATCGCCGCGATCGGCGATCTCTCGCAGGCGAGCGCCGGCGAGACGGTCGATGTGAAGGGGCTCCATGTGCTGCCCGGCGTCGTCGACAGCCAGGTGCATCTGCGCGAACCCGGCAACGAGCACAAGGAAGACCTCGAGTCCGGCGGGCGGGCGGCCGTGCTGGGCGGTGTCACTTCGGTCTTCGAGATGCCGAACACCAAGCCGCCGACGACCACGCCCGACGCATTGACCGACAAGGTCAGGCGCGCGCGGCACCGCATGTATTGCGACTTCGCCTTCTATGGCGGCGCGACGACGGAAAATGTCGATCTGCTCGCCGAAATCGAGCGGACGCCCGGCTGCTGCGGCATCAAGATATTCATGGGCTCGTCGACCGGCACGCTGCTGGTGGCTAGCGACGAGGATGTGGCGCGCGTGCTCGGCGCCATCAGCCGCCGCGCGGCCGTTCATTCCGAAGACGAGTTCCGTCTGCGCGAGCGCCGGCCGCTTGCCGAGACCGGCAAGGTCGAGACGCATCCTGTCTGGCGCGACGCGGAGGCGGCGGTGCTCTGCACGACGCGGCTTCTCAGGCTTGCGCGCGAGGCGGGAAAGCGCATCCATGTGCTTCACGTCTCGACGGCGGACGAGATTCCGATCCTCGCCGCGGCGAAGGATATCGCGACCGTCGAAGTGACGCCGCAGCATCTGACGCTGGCCGCGCCCGATTGCTACAGGGAACTCGGCTCCTATGCGGTGATGAACCCGCCGATCCGTGACGCGCATCATCGCGACGGTTTGTGGAAGGGACTTGCCGCCGGTGTCGTCGACGTTCTCGGCTCCGATCACGCGCCGCATACGCGCGAGGAAAAGGCCGAAACCTATCCGAAATGCCCCTCGGGCATGCCGGGCGTGCAGACGCTGGTGCCGATCATGCTCGATCATGTGAATGCGGGCCGTCTGACGCTGCAGCGCTTCGTCGATCTGACGTCGCATGGGCCGCAGCGCATCTTCGGCATGGCGCGCAAGGGCAGGATCGCGGTCGGCTACGATGCCGACCTCACCATCGTCGACATGAAGGCGAAGCGGACGATCACCAATGACTGGATCGCCAGCAAATGCGGCTGGACGCCTTACGACGGCAAGACGGTCGCCGGCTGGCCCATCGGAACGGTTGTGCGCGGACGGCGCGCGATGTGGAACGATGAGCTGATCGGAGCGGCGACCGGCGAGCCGATCACCTTCCTCGAGGCCTTGCCGAAAAGGTAACCTCGCCATGTCGGACGCATTCGCGGCCTACATCACCCAGCATGAAACACTCGCGCCGAAGCGGTCGACCCGCATCGCCGTCTTTTGCCATTTCGATGCACATGCGCGGATCGCGCGCTATGTCGTCCACGCCGTCAAGTCGCTCGCGGAAGCGGGGGCGGACGTTTATTTCATCAGCAACAATGAGGCGATTTCGGATGCCGAGCTGGAAAAAATCCGGCCTTTCGCTTCCAAGATCGTGCTGCGAAAAAATGTCGGTTACGACTTCGCCGCCTATTTCACCGGCTACGATCTGGCGAAGGACGAGGGCTACGAGCATCTGATATTTGCGAACGACAGCGTCTACGGTCCATTCTATCCGTTGACGGATATATTCGAGAAGATGGCCGACCATGACATGTGGGGCATCACCGACGCCTATGCCGGAACCTATCACATGCAGTCCTATTTCTGGGTCTTCAAACTTGGTCCGCGATTGAAGGCGTTCCTGAACGGGCAGCTCGACCGATTCGTCTTTTCATCGGAGAAGGGCGATGTGGTCGAGAGATACGAGATCGGCATCACGCAGGCGCTTCTGGCCGACGGCTTCAATGTCGGTGCATTCTGTTCCAACGCCAGGGCCGTCGAGATCGAGAGCTCGAGCGACGATCCGGTTCTCAAACATCTGAAGGGCAATATCGCCAACGAGGCCGGAAAGAAGATCAATCTGATACGAAGGATGAGAGGCTTCCTGTCCGCCGACGCCCGGCGCGGAAACGCGAAGAGGCTCGACGAACATGGCAGCGGCACCGGCATTTTCAGTGCCTGGTATGCGCTGATCAAATATACCGGCTGCCCCTTCATCAAGGTGCGGATGCTCAAAAGCCCGAAGATGGCGATGTTTCACGAGCGCCGATATGTCGATCTGCTGCGCGAAAAATATCCGGCCTTCGATCCGGGCCTGATCGAGGATCATCTCCAGAGAGGTCTGTGAGGGAAGCGTTCGGATTCCTAGTGCAGCACCGCCTCGTACCATCAACATGGGAGGTGATGCGGGCTATGATTAACAACTATTGGTGTCAGTAAATCAGATGGACCCTTATGACCGCGGGCGCGTCATCATCGCGTCGTCCTTGAATTGGTGCACTGACTTATCCCCGCAAGCCTGATTTAAACTAAAATCAGAGAATGAGTATAAGCACGATTTGACAAGGCGAAGCGGTCGGGTTGTTATGGCGAATGTTAAGGGGATATCTAAAGTGGCTCAAAACTCCGTTCAAGACCCGGATACTTGGTCCTTGGCCCAATTCAATTTGCGCCATATTCAAATCGTCTTCGCTCCGGCGAAGTCTGATTTCGTTCCCTTGCTGATTAATAGCAGTATCGCAAGCGCGGGACATCTGGGCGACTATATAGTTCCCCCGGCGACAACCTCAGCATTCCAGGTTCATGTATTTCGGCAGACGGATGGTGTTCAACTGGTCGCAGCTGGGAAGCAACTGCAGGTGGATATAGAGATACCATCTGACCAACGGGAGCCAACCAAAGCGCTGAGCTATGCTACGTCTCGGTTTAAACGGTTGGGCCGCCAGATTTTGCCAGTAGTAGGCAAGGACGCTGATTGGCTGGGCGTGATATGTACGTATATGCGTAAGCTATCAGCCTCTAAACCGATAGAAGAAATTTTATTGGAGTTTCTTGACTCGAATGGGTTCCCGCTAAAAGAAGGGCAACAGCCTATCGCATTTCAGCGCGTTGTAGGGTTTCGAGAAAATGGTTGGAATTGTAATCGTCGACTTGAGGGCTATCAGACTCATCAAGGAGTGTTTGCTCCAGAAGTCGCACAAATGGATGTCGGCTTATTTCCAATAATCGAAAGCGGTATACAGTTTATCACCGATGTAAACGACCGCAGTATCGGCAAGCGCGCGAGTGTCGGAAAGAAAATGCAAGCAGCCATTGACGTAAACCTCAAGCATGCGTCGCTGTGGCTTGATACAGAACTTGAAGCTCTCAAATGATCGATAAAAATCCAATTCTTGGCCCGGCTAGTAAAACGACTCGGGCGGCAAATAGCGCAAGTTTGCCAATACGAGAACCCAGTGGCGATACCGAAGCTGGGGATGGAGAATTTAATGTTATTACCTTTAGCGGAGAACAAGTCGTAACACCACAGGTAGAACAAGCGGGATACCCAGAGCAGGCTAGTGAAGCTAACCCAACTAATATTGTTGGCACTACAGTTACTGGCCCTGTTGCAAAAATATGGAGTGCCGTACCTCGACGCCAAACAGTTCTCGCTGTTTTGAGCTGGCCTGAGCACGCCGCATCTCCTGATATTGGATCCATGTATTGGCATCGTTTTTCAGCGGCTCACAGGCGAATTTTGAGTTCGGCCAAGTGGTCCACTAAAGCATTGAACATTCCCGATCTGCCTGAAGCTTCGGCGGTAAAAGCATACAGAGATGCGCTTGCTGATGCTGGCATTAAGTCGAAGGTTCGTATCGAGACGGCTCAGGATGAAGCGGGCGTATACTATCGTATGGTGTTGATAGTCGATGAAAGCTTGCGCCGAGATGTCAATAAGCGCGTAGAAATTTTGAAGAGCGTGGGTGACTACCTTCAGATGCGAACACCACAGTTTGTTGGCCAATTTGCAATTTCATTTTCCGTGAGATGAATGGTCAGTCCTGAAGAGATACTCAAGGTGGCTGAGGCTCTGGCCAAGGCCGGGAAAAAGGTTAGTTCAACCGATGAGGCGCGGTATAGAACGGCCGCAAGTCGGGCGTATTATGCTTTCTTTCATCATTTGGTTCAGGTCTTGGGGCTACAGGATTTGATTGATGATAGGCAAGTTGGCAGCGTTCACGAGGCAGTTCGGCGAGAGTTGCTTAGTCAGCCGGTTGTCTCGGACGAAAAACTAAAACAAGCCAAGATGCATTTCGATACAATACGCGATCATCGTCGGAGAGCGGACTATAAGCTCGCGTTGAATTTTCAGCGCGAGGATGCCGAAGAAGCAGCTTTGTTGACGCGAAAAATTTTTAATCTCTGATCCGCACCTCGCTGTGGCGTCCAAATGGTGTCATCTGTCAAATCCTGAGGAGACCGCCCTCAGTGCAGCACCGCCTCGTAATTCGCATGCGGAAATTCCGCGGGGCTGATGACGCGCTTCGTCGCGATGCGCACCGAATGAAGCGGTCCCTCGAGATTCTTCTCCCAGAAATCGAGGAATTTCGAGAGCGCCGGATAGCGCGGCGCGAGATCGTACTCCTGCCAGATATAGGTTTGGAAAAGACCGGGATGATCCGGCATGCGATAGAGAATCTCGGCGGTCACGAGACGGTAGCCGTCGAGCATCTTCTGGAACTCTGAACCTGTCGCCACGTCAGTACCTCTGCTGTCCAAACGACGGACGCATAAGCCGAAGCGACTCGCTCGGCTCATGTGCCGATGACTGAATCCTAACGAACGAAAAGTCTGGACGTCGATCATTGCGCTTTCGCTAATCTGCAATTTTTTCGTTGTGTGACTTTCATATTGGCACTCGTGAAGAACGAGTGCCGGGGCACATTGGCACTCACGAAGAACGAGTGCTGCGAGGCATATCGGCACTCGCGTTTCGGGACCGCCGCCCGGCATCGGCGGGCTGTCCATTCATGCACCGGCCGTGTGGGAAGGCCCGGCTTGACCGGGGCGCCGATTTGGGTTCGTTTGTTGCCCGAAATCAGAGGCCGCCAGAAGCCTTCTCCACGCAAAAACCATAGGGAAGCCCTCATGTCCGAGACATTTCACGCCATCCGCCTGTCCAAATCCGATGCCGGGCAGAAGGCCGAGTTCGTCGAGATCGGCCTTGGCGACCTGATGGCGGGCGATGTCACGGTCGCGGTCGATTATTCGACGGTCAACTACAAGGACGGGCTGGCGCTTACCGGGAAAGCGCCGGTCGTGCGCGTCTGGCCGCTGATACCCGGCATCGATTTCGCCGGCCGCGTCGAAAGTTCGGCGCATGAAGGGTTCAAGCCGGGCGACCGCGTGGTGCTGAACGGCTGGGGCGTCGGCGAAACCCACAATGGCGGCTATGCGCAGAAGGCGCGCGTCAAGGGCGACTGGCTGGTCAAGCTGCCGGACGCGATCTCGAACGCGCATGCGATGGCGATCGGCACGGCGGGCTATACGGCGATGCTCTGCGTGCTCGCGCTCGAACATGAAGGCGTGACGCCGAACAAGGGCGACATCGTGGTGACGGGCGCGGCCGGCGGCGTCGGCTCTGTCGCGATCGCGCTCCTCGCGAAGCTCGGCTACCGCGTCATCGCCTCGACGGGCCGTGCGTCCGAAGCTGATTACCTGAAGGGCCTCGGCGCTGCCGATATCATCGACCGCAACGAGCTATCGGGTCCGGCGCGGCCGCTCAACAAGGAACGCTGGGCGGGCGCCGTCGACGCGGTGGGCAGCCACACGCTCGCCAATGTCCTTTCGATGACGAAGTACGGCGGCGCGGTCGCCGCCTGCGGTCTCGCGCAGGGCATGGACCTGCCGACCTCGGTGGCGCCCTTCATTCTGCGTGGCGTTACGCTGTGCGGCGTCGACAGCGTGATGGCGCCGAAGGCGAAGAGGGAGAAGGCCTGGGCGCGGCTCGCGAGCGATCTCGATCTTGGCAAGCTCGATGCGATGACGACGCGCGCGACGCTGAAGGACGTGCCGCAGCTCGGCGCCGACATCATTGACGGCAAGGTGCGCGGCCGCGTCGTCGTCGACGTCAACAAATAGAATATGAGTTGGGGAGAAGAAACGTGGACATGCTGAAGCCGCCGTTCCGTGAACCGAATTACGTCGAGCGCAAGGTCGAGGTCGAGCATCGCGCCGACGGTTCGATCGTGCTCAGGAATCCGCATCCGCTGCGCGACGTGCCGGACAATATGATCGCGCCGTTCCGCCGCTGGTCGGCCGAAGCGCCGGACCGCATCTGGCTCGGCATGCGCAAGCCCGCAAAGCAGGGCTTCGGCGAATGGGAGCTTCTGACCTACGGGGATGCTGAGCGCAAGATCGCCGCCATTGCGCAGGCGCTCATCGATCGCGGTCTCGACCAGACGACGCCGCTGATGATCCTGTCCGGCAATTCGATCGAGCATGCGCTCATCACCTATGGCGCGATCCTCGCGGGTGTGCCGGTCGCGCCCGTGTCGCCCGCCTACAGCACGATGAGCTCGGCTTTCGACAAGCTCAAATACGTCTTCGAACTGATCGAGCCGAAGATGATCTTCATGCAGGCCGGCGCGCCGTTCGAGCGGGCACTCGGTTCGCTCGAACTCGACGGCATCGAGCTCGTGTCGGTCGACGGATCGCACGGGACGCGCTTCGCCGATCTCGTCGCGACGACGCCGGGCGCGGCGGTCGAGGCCGCCTATGCGCGGCTCAACGACGACATGGTCGCCAAATACATGCTGACCTCCGGCTCGACCGGCATGCCCAAGGCCGTCATCATGACGGCGCGCATGATGTGCGTGAATTCGGTGATGCCGAAAAGCGTGACGCGGGCGGACGAGAACGAGGAGCCGCCGGTGCTGCTCAACTGGCTGCCGTGGAACCATTGCTTCGGCGCCAATGCGATCCTCAACAATCTGACGGTGGCGGGCGGCACGCTTTACATCGACGGCGGTCGGCCGGTGCCGAACGGTTTCGCGGAGACGGTGCAGAACCTGCGCGAAATCGCGCCGACAAATTTTTCGAGCGTGCCGGCCGGCTATTCGATGCTGGTCGACGAACTCGAGAGGGACGACGAACTGGCGCGGCATTTCTTCTCGCGCCTCAAGTCGCTCGCCTATGGCGGCGCGGCGCTGAGCCAGGATCTCTATGAGCGTGTGCAGCAGGTGGCGATCCGCATCACCGGCCAGCGCATCGTCTTCTCGTCGGGCTATGGCGCAACCGAAACCGCCCCGACGATCATGAATGTACATTGGGCGACCGAGCGCATGGGCCTCATCGGCTTGCCGCTGCCCGGCGTCGAGATCAAGCTCGCGCCGGTCGGGCAGAAGATGGAAGTGCGCGCGCGCGGTGCCTGCATCACGCCCGGCTACTTCAGGAATCCGACGAAGACCGAAGAGGCCTATGACGAGGAAGGCTTCTACCGTCTCGGCGATGGCGCGCGCTTCGTCGATCCGGATCATCCGGAAGAAGGCCTCGTCTTCGACGGCCGCACGGCGGAGGACTTCAAGCTCTCGACGGGCACATGGGTCAGCGCCGGCAAGCTCCGCGTCGATGCGCTTGCCTTCACCAACGGGCTCCTTCAGGACGCGCTGGTGGCGGGGCTCGACCGGGATTACATCGGCATCCTCGGGTTTCCCAATCTCGCCGCTTGCCGTTCCGTGGCCGGAGAGCCCGGCCTCGGCGTCGAGGACGTGGTGCGACATCCTGCCGTCCTCGAACGGCTCGCGGAAGGCCTGCGCGCCCACAACAAGGACAATCCGGGGTCGAGCACGCGCATCGAACGCGCTCTGCTGATGATCGAGCCGCCGAGCGTCGATGCGGGCGAATTGACCGACAAGGGGTATATCAATCAGTCTGTCTCCCTTGGCCGCCGTGCGGCGCTGGTGGAGAAGCTCTATGCGACGCCGCCCGGCAACGACGTGGTGGTCGTGTGACGGGGAAGACGGATCGCGTTCTATGATGGATGTCGGGATTGTAGCGAGCGGCGCGGCGATCGGGATTGCGGTTGCCGCTCCCATTGGTCCCGTCAATCTGATCGTCATCCGCCGCACGCTGCGCTTCGGCAGCCTCATCGGCTTCATCTCGGGCCTCGGCGCCGCGATGGGCGACGGGGTCTTTGCGACCATCGCCGCCTTCGGCCTCACCGCCGCGATGGATTTCGTGCTGCGCTTTTCGGAAGGGTTGCAACTCGTCGGCGGCATCTTCCTGCTGGTCCTCGGCGTGCGCACCATCGTCACGCATCCACATATTCTTCACGAGGGGCCGCAGGAGATCATGTCCGGCGCGCTCGCGCGCGTTTTCGCCACGACCTTCGCGCTGACGATCACCAATCCGGCCACCATGCTCGGCTTCATCGCGATCTTCGGCGGCGTCGCCGGGCTGACGCATCAGGGCCAGAGCTACGGCCATGCGACGACGCTGGTCGCTTCGGTGATCCTCGGATCGGCGCTCTGGTGGGCGGGACTTTCGGGCTTCGTCAGCCTGTTCCGCCAGCGCATGAACGACCGGATGCTCGAGATCGTCAACCGCGTCTCGGGCGGGCTCATCATCCTTTTCGGCGTTGCCGTTCTTGGCCGTGTGATCTACCGCTTTTTCGGCTAAGGTGCGGACCGCGACGGACAAGATACTCAAGCAATAAAATCACGGGAGACGGGGATGACGAACATGAACGGCGCGGAGAGCCTTGTGAGGACGCTTGTGGCGTCCGGCGTCGAGGTCTGCTTCACCAATCCCGGCACGTCCGAAATGCATTTCGTCGCCGCGCTCGACAAGGTCGACGGCATGCGCGCGATCCTCGGCCTCTTCGAAGGCGCGGTGACCGGCATGGCGGACGGTTATGGCCGCATGGCGGACAAGCCCGCGGCGACGCTGCTTCACCTCGGGCCCGGCCTCGCGAACGGTCTCGCCAATCTCCACAATGCGCGGCGCGCACAGACGCCCATCGTCAACATCGTCGGCGATCACGCGACCTATCACGCGCAATATGACGCGCCGCTCGCCTCCGACATTCCGGGTTTCGCGCGGCCGGTTTCCGGCTGGGTGCATTCGAGCCCGAGCGCGAAGACGGTCGCCGCCGACGGTGCGCGCGCGGTGCAGGCGGCGCGTGTCGCGCCCGGCCAGATCGCGACGCTGATCCTGCCCGCCGACACGGCCTGGAACGAGGCCGATGGTCCGGCGCCCGTGCTGCCGGTCATGGAACCGCAGCCGGTGGCGTCGGACACCGTCGACCGCGTGGCGAAGGCGCTGGCGAGCGGGCGGAAGTCGGCGATCATCATTCGCGGGCTGGCGCTTAGGAAGCGCGGCCTTCACGCGGCCGGCCGCATCGCGGCGAAGACCGGCGCGCGCATTCTGTGCGACACGTTTGCACCGCGGCTCGAACGCGGCGCGGGGATCGTTGCCGTCGAACGCATTCCCTATTTCGCCGAGCAGATCGTCGATACGTTCAAGGATGTCGAGGAACTCATTCTCGTCTGCGCCAAGCCACCCGTCTCCTTCTTCGCCTATCCGGGCAAGCCGAGCTGGTGTACGCCGGAAAGCGCCAGCATCCATTATCTTGCGCAGGCGCATGAAGACGGCGTTGCCGCGCTCGAGGCGCTGGCCGATGCGCTCGGCGCGCCGAAGGATCCCATTCATGTAGCGCAGTCGACCAAGAGCGATCTGCCGAAGGGCAAGCTCGACCAGTTCAGCGCCGGCCAGATCATTGCGCATTTCCTTCCGGAGGGCGCGATCATCTCGGATGAAGCCGCGACGTCCGGCATCGGTTCGCAGATCGCGACCGCGACGTCGCCCGTTCACGATCATCTGTCGCTCACCGGCGGTGCGATCGGGCAGGGTCTGCCGCTGGCGACGGGCGCGGCGGTCGCGTGCCCCGACCGCAAGGTCGTCTGCCTTCATGGCGACGGCGGTGCGATGTACACGCTGCAGGCCTTGTGGACGCAGGCGCGCGAGAAGCTCGACGTCGTCAACGTCATTTTCGCCAACCGCTCCTATGCGATCCTCAACATCGAACTCGCCCGCGTCGGCGCCGGCAATCCGGGGCCGAAGGCGCTCTCGATGCTCGATCTGCACAATCCGGAACTGAACTGGGTGCATCTCGCGCAGGGCATGGGCGTCGAGGCCACGCGCGTCGAGACGGCGGAAGAATTCGCCGACGCCTATGCGAGCGCCATCAAGGCGAAGGGCCCGCGCGTCATCGAAGTGATGCTCTGAAGAAAAGGCCGACGTCTCAGTTCATCACGCGATTGAGCGTGAACTCGCCCTGACGCACACGATCGGCGAGGCCGTTGGCCATTTCGGCCACGGCTTCCTCGCCATAGGCTTCGACCATGTCGGAGAGCGCGGCGAAGATCGCGGTGGTGGCAAGAATGTCGGCCGAAACGCCTTCGGCCAGCGCCTCATCCCAGGCGTCGAGGATGTTCTGAAGGGCCAGACGGCGTTGCTCGCTCTCGTTCGGCGCCGAGGGGTCCAGTCCCTCATCGTCGGTGAGGTTGAACATCGCATCACTCCGGGAATCTTCAGCCATCGCGCCCTCTGTCTTGCGCTCTCACTCGGGAGCGCTGTCGGCGCGGCGAGGGATGGTCAACAGCCATCCGTCAAGCACCCAAACCGCCCATACAGAGCCTTTCTACCATATTCCGGGGAAATGTCGCGCGTCTCGTGAAAGAGAGGTTAACGCGCTGTCAGAAGGCCGCCGCGCTCCGGTCCGCCCCGGCGAGGCGGGCGGCGAGCGCCCGGCCTTCGTCGAACAGGGCATTGATTTCGGCTGCCGCCGCCGGCGTGCAGCGGCGATAGCCGGTCTGGGCCCGGTAATAGGCGTCGTTGAAATGCGAGATCAGCACCTGCCGCTGAACCGGGTCGGGACTTGCGGCATTGAGGAGGTCGATCATCTTATTGCGCCAGAGTGAACCTTCATTGGCGCCGCAAAGATCGCGGAGGTGATGGGCCGCGCCGAGGATTTCGGCGAGGCGCGTATAGCCGTCGTCAATGGGCGCGGCGCGCAGCGGCGCCGACGGCAGGACGAGGGCGAGCGCGACCAGCAGGGCCAGAGCCCAGCGTCCGGCCGGTTGCCGGTTCGTCCCGAATCCGTACAGAAATTGTGCCATTCCACGCCGTCAAAGCTTCGTTCCGCCTCTTTCTCAGGGGCGGGATGAGAGCCTTGCATGCGCCGCGCCGGGCCCCGCGGTCCGGCTTCAGTCCGACGGATTGCCGAGATCGACCGGTGCGAGGACTGGCTTTCGCGGTGCCGGTCGGCGGCGGCGAAGGAGCGATTTTCCGAGGGCGATGCCCGGTTGCTCGACGAAGCGATAGCCCATCCAGGCAGCCGGATAGGCGATGGCGATCGTGAGCGCCGTTGCCGCGAGGAAAAGCGGAAGCGCGCGGAGGCCCGTGTTTGCGAAGAGCGCTACCGCCGGGATCAGCACCAGGAGATGGATCAGGTAGACGCCGTAGGAGAGGTCGCCGAGCCGGCGGAAAAAGACGCGGCCGAGGAAATCGTCGACGCGTATCGAGATGTCTTTGACGGGCGCGAAGCGCGGACCATGAACGAGGAAGGCGAAGCCCGCGGCGAGGACGGCGCGCGTCGCATGGTCGATCGCTTCGGTCCGGATCGGCCCCATGCTCAACAGGATGGCGAGGCCGATCATGAAAAGGCAGGTCCGGTTCGCGCGCGTGCGCGCGCCGGCGATCAGCATGCCGGCGAGAAAGACGTTGAGCTTCAATGGCAGAAATGCGGGCTGCTCGAAGGCGGCGACATAGGCGGGCATCAATTTCAGGATCGCAATCGAGAGCACGGTCAGCGCGAGAGCGGTGAGCGGCAGCGTGAAGCGCTTCGCGAGCAGCATGATGAAAGGGAAGACCGCGTAGAAACACATCTCGAGGCCGATGCTCCAGTCCGGAAGCGCAGTGCGGAAGGCGTAAGCGGGCATCTGGCCGAAGACGAAGGTGACGTGCGCGAGGATGTTGTCGAGGCCGCTATCCGAATAGCGCGCGGGCGGCGTCTGTGCGCCATGGAGAAGAGCGGCGATGTCGCCGCGCGCATCGCCGATCCATGGGCCCGCGACAAGGGCGAGGGCGAGGATCGGATAATAAAGCGGTGCGATGCGGAAAAAGCGACGTGCCCAGAAGGTCGTCCAGGTCGCGGGGCTCTCCCATGGCTCCGTCTGCTCGCGGAGTTCGTAATGGAAGACCATCAGGAAGCCCGAGAGCAGAATGAAGAGATCGACCGCGAGGCCGGGGCGCGAGACGAGCGGGACGAGCCAGCCGGAAAGCAGCATCGCATGGCCGACAAGCACCCAGAGCGCGGCGAGGCCGCGGAGCCCGTCCAGACAATTGATGTGGCCCCGCGTATCGAGGCTTTCCGCGCGTCCGGCCATTGCCGCCTCGCCATTCAACTCACGATCTGTCCCCGTGAGTTTAGGCGGCGAGGCTTTCGCGTCTTGTGACCAGTTTCGGGCGCGCGCCGAGGCGGATCACACGCCGAACGAATGCCGGCGCGTGTCTGCCGTTTCGTCAGAAGATCGAATAGCCGCCATCGATGACGAAGGTGTCGCCCGAATGGTAGGACGAGGCGTCCGAGGTGAGGTAGACCGCGACGCCGCCGAAATCTTCCGGCTCGCCCCAGCGGCGGGCGGGG
>CAISYL010000044.1 GCA_903889655.1 uncultured Alphaproteobacteria bacterium
CAAAGGGCTTGGCCATGAAGCTCGCAATGAAATTGTGCTTCCGGGTGATGGCGCCGATCAGATGCCGCAGCATGATCGCGTGATCGCCGGCGCGCACCGCATCGTGCTCATGATTGAGATTGATCTCGTATTGCCCCGGCGCGAATTCCGCCGTCGCGCCTGAAGCCGGCACGCCCTGCTCCGCCGCTGCGTCGTCGATGTCCTTCAACAGCGCCATGAAGCCGTCGAGTTCAGTGATGCCGTAGACTTCGTTCGCCGTTTCGCGCTGACCGGTGGCCGGATTGATCGGCGCCTGCGGCAAGCCCTTGCGATCGCGCTCGCGATCGAGCACGTAGAATTCGAATTCGCAGGCCGTGACCGCGTGAAGGCCGAGTTCCGCGAGCTTCGCCACGACATTGGCGAGAATGACGCGCGGTTCGAGATTGAGTGGCGTGCCGTCGCGGTCCTGCATGGACATCAGGACCTGCGCCTGCTTCATCGAAGCCCATGGCACGGGAACGATCGAACCCGAAACCGGAAAGGCCTGCCCGTCCGGATCGCCGTCGGAAAAACCCATGCCGAGAATGTCTTCGTTGACGCCGGTCACATCGAAGAAATAGACCGACTTCGGCATGTGGACGCCGGAGGTGAAAACCTTCTCGGCTTCTTCGATCGGGAAGCGCTTGCCGCGCACTGTTCCGCACATATCGACGAAAACGGCATCCAGATAGTCGATTTCGCCCCGTTCGGCGAGGAAGGCCTTGAATTCGGCCAGACTCGCACGCCCATTGCTGCGCGGTTTCTCGCGGTCGCTCATCATGAACCTGATTGTTATTTATCCTGGAGACGATAGTAGCCGAGAGCGGCCCCAAGATACCAGCGTCTGAGCGACGGAAACGGCATGCGCGGTGGGATTCCGCGGAAAGGCGCGGGAATTTCAGCGAGATTTCTCGTGCCACCAATGATTTGCGCGAGCATTTTTCCGGTCCACGGCGCCGCCGACACGCCGTCGCCATGATAACAAAGCCCGAAAAACACGCTTTTATCGTCAGGCATATGTCCGATGGCCGGCGTCATGCGCGCATTCATGCAGACGAATCCGCGCCAGTAATGCGTCGTCGGCACATCTTTCCATGCGGTGAAGACTTCGCCGAGGCGGCGCTCCATCACTGTCCGCATCTTCGCGCCGTCTTCGGGTCTGCCCGTGAGATCGCCACGCGCGCCGAAGAGAAATCGCCGGTCGGGGAGCAGGCGATAATAGAAAAGCAGGCGCCGCGTATTGCTGCAGGGGCGCTCCGTCTTCCAGCCCTGCGCGACAAGTTCGTCATCCGTCAGCGGACGGGTGACGACGATGTTCGAAAGCACCGGCATCAACCGGTTCGACAGATCCGCACCGACCGGCGCGCGCGTGAAGCCATTGGTCGCGACGATGACGCGGCGCGCGCGCAACGTGCCCGTCTTCGTGACGAGGCGATGTTCGCCGCCGTCCTTTTCCCATTGCCCGACATGCGAATGGCCATGCAGTTTTGCGCCGTGGCGCGCGGCAGCGGCCGCGAGACCGCGCGCGAAACGCAGGGGATGAAGGCCGAAGGCGACCTTGTTGACCAGCGCGCCGAATTGCTCGGTTGAATCATAGGATGTCTCGGCGACCTCTTCCCGGCTCAAAAGGTCGACGGGCACTCCAAATTTGCCGCCCAGAAGATCGCGCTCTTCTTCCAGTTCCGCAAAACGCGACGGCGTATGCGCGACATGCAGCGTGCCGTCGCCTTGCGGCCGAATATCGATGGCTTCGTCGCGGGCAAGCATGCGCACCAGTTCGACGGCCTCCACCTGCGACGAGATGAAGCGGCGCGTTTCGTCTTCGCCGTAGCGCCCGATGAGGCCGGAAAGGGAAAGACCGCTCGGCGGCAGCGTACAGAAGCCGCCATTGCGGCCGGAAGCACCCCAGCCGAGAGGGCCCGATTCGAGTACACGGACATCAATGTGATGGTCGCGGGCGAGATGATACGCGGCGGACAGACCCGTATAGCCACCGCCGATAATGGCCACGTCGCAACGCTCGTCGCCGTTCAGGGGACCGAGATCGACACCGCTTTCGAGCGGCGGTGCATCGTCTTCCCAGAAACTTCCCGCGGGACGACCCGCATCGTACATGCTCGCGTGATACCAGGTCATCTTGCGTAAGGGCTCATGGATTCGGAATGGTCTTGAGCCCTCAGCATATCACGAGACGCCGGGTCAGGGCCTTGGCGGTCCCTCCCCGTCGGGCGGTGGCGGCGGACCATCTTCGCTGCCCTTGTTCGTGATTCGGCGTTCGGCCTGTTTGCGCATCGTCTCTGCCAGGCGCTCGCGTTGCGCCGGATCAAGCTTGCCAAAGCCCTGGACCATCGCATCGCGCGTCGCGCGGATCATCTCCGCCTGAGCCTGATCGACCCGTTCGAAGGCGGCGCTGACCTTGGCGGGATCGTAAGGCGTCGCGCCAATCGCCTGGGCGAGATCGCGACGCGCGATCTCGATCTTGACGATATAGGGACGAATGATCGGAAACTGCTGAATCATGATGCTGCGCACGACGGCGCGATCGTCCGGACGACGGCCACCCATGTCCTTTTGCAGCATACGGAAGAAAGGAGACGGCACGGGGCCGAACTCGTCGCCTGGCGGCGGCCTGTGAAAAATGAGGGCGGTCGCGATCATGCCGAGCAGGAAAAGATTGATGATCAGCGAAACAAGCAGCGCCGGCCCCAGCCAGCGACGCTCGCGGACCTGCATCGCGGTCTCCGTCGAACGGCTCTCGCTCATTGCTTCCATTCCTCGGGGTAGTCGTTCTCAGCCAGAGCGAGCGAGACGAGCTGATCGCCGGTGCCCGTGGTGGCACTGGACGTCGCCACCGTCGTGGTGAGCCCCAATGTGCTCAAGGTAGAAGGCGCCAGCACGCCAAGACCGATCCCGAGCATGATCGACGCGGCAAGGGCACCCGCCGGAAAGGCCGGCGAGCCATAGGGCCAGACGGCCCGGGCAACCGCGCGCCAGGGGCTCCTGCCCGCGGTCCTGATTGAAACAACCTGCCCGCTCGCGGCGCGCGGCCGGGCCGCCATGATACGCGCGACGAGGTCGGCCGACGGCGCCTCATGCGGCGCCATGTCGAGGAGCCGGTCGAGATCGGCCGCCCGTGCGACCAGCGCACGCGCCTCCGCGGACCGCGCCAGCAGCGTTTCCGCCCCGGCGCGCTCGCCCGTGGGCCAGCGCAGCGCCGAAGCCCCATAGGCATCGACGAGTTCCGATAACCGCTCCAGTGTCATATCCGTTTCAATCATCGCCATCCCCGGACGCCTCTCGCACAGGCGCGTCAGACCCTTGTTTTACGTAGCCACTCATCCCGTTCCGTCGCAAGAGCCAGACGAAGTTGACGCCTGGCCCGCCCCAAAAGCGATTCCACAGCCTCCACGCTGACCCCCAGCGTTTCCGCCGCCTCGATATTCGTCAGGCCCTGATAATGCGTCAAAGTGACCGCCGCCCGCTGCCGGGCCGGCAGCGTCTGAAGCGCCATCTCGACCCGTCGGGCGAGGTCGCTCTGTTCCAGTTCCTCATGCGGGGTTGGATCGTCGCTCACCGGTTCGGGGATGGAATCGATATCCTCGGTCCCGTGTCGCCTGAGCCTGTCGAGGCAGAGATTGGTTGCGACCCGGTGAAGCCATGTCCCGAACTGGGCCCTGCCCGGCTCCCAGCGGGACGCATGTGTCCAGACCCGCAGGAAAACCTCCTGGGCAACCTCCTCGGCATCGGCCTGATTGCCGAGCATGCGCCGCGCCAGGGCAAGCATGCGCGTCAGATGCCGGTCCACGAGCAGCCCGCAGGCTGCTTCGTCGCCCAGCGCCACACGCGCTACAAGTTCGTCATCCGACGCGTCGTTCAACCGACCGCGCCCCCTTCGTAAATCGGCCCGCCTCCCGGAACGCCTCAAACAGCGCCATGCGGACCGCGCACCATCAAATCTCGCGGAACGATCCTACTCGGCTTTTTCCGCCGGTGCATCGGGTTTGGCCGCGCCGTTACCTTGCATACGTGTCTTCATACGCTCACGCATTTTCGCCGAGGCGGCATCATATTCTGCCCTGGAAATCTTGCCGTCGCCGTCGGTGTCCATCCGCTTGAACATCTTCTCCGAACGGGCGGCATTATGCTGCTTGGCGCCTGCGGTCATCTCGTCGCTCGACAGGAAGCCGTCGCCATTCGCATCCAGCTTCTTGAACCGGGCGTCCCGCGCCGCATTCCACTCATCGTCGGAAATGACACCGTCGTGATTGGTGTCGATCTTCGACATCATTTTGTCGCGCGTATCGTCGTCGCCGGCGGCATTGGCCGCGAAAGGCAACAAGAGACCGATCGCGATCGCCGCGACACCCGCCAACAATTCGATCCTGAATCCGCGCATTCCGGGTCTCCTCCAGGTTTGTAATTACCGGGAGCGCGATCTCTCGCGCTCCCGGTCGAGCAACGGGGGCAAGCCGGTCCGAAGGGGGGAAGGTCCGGCGGGAACGTGTCCTGTCACTCCAAGACAAAAACGTCCCCGCGCGGAGATTCCGTCGCCTCGACCGCACATCGGACCCACCTGGTGAACGGCCGGAAGGTTAATAATTGGAAATGAGCGGCGCCGGAACCGCATGTCGCGACGCCAGCACCAACGCGGGCTCGGTCAGAACGCGGGCTGGAACGCTCACACGGCGAATACTGAAACCGTCTCGCAGTTCCGCTTCCACATTCAGCACGGCACCGGCCGCGACGCTCACCGGTTCGAGCCGCGCAACGGCGAGGTTGATCCCGAGGCTGCGGGAAAAAGCCGTGCTCGTCGCGATGCCGGCAATGCGTCCATTGCAATGAACGGCGCCGAATTCGATCGCCTCGGGAAAACCGAGGGCCAGCGAAACGACGAGATGACGGGGCGGACGTCCCTTTGCCCGACGAAGCGCATCGCGGCCCGTGAAATGCGCGGCGTCGAGATCGACGAGCGCCGCCAGCCCCAGCTCGAACGGCGTCGACGCATCGGCCGGATCGACCGCGGCAAAGGCGCCCAGATAATCGCGTCCGGCGCGTGGAATGCCCGCCTCGACGCGCGCAAGTTCCCGGAGCTTGAAGCCTGTCGCAGCGAGCCCGAAGGGAGCGCCCCTGTCGAGCAGCCGGACCCAGAACATTGGCGCATCTTCGGGGTCGATCCAGAGTTCGTAGCCGAGACCGCCGGTATCGCCCGTCCGGCTCGCATAGGCGGGCATGCCGCCGACATCGAACCAGCGCGCGGCGAAGGGTCTCAGCGTCTCGATTTCCCTGAAGCCCGCCGCTGCAAGCACGGAGGCCGATAGCGGCCCCTGCAGGCTCATGGCCGCGAGCGTCGCACTGACATCTTCGACACGCACCTGAAAGCCGAGCGCGCTGTCGAGAAGCCAGGCGAGGTGCGTCTCCTCCGTGACGAGACGATATTCGCTCTCGCCGAGCCGGAAGAGATGGCCGTCGCCGACGACGTAACCCTGATCCTCACAGAAGACGACGGGCATCGCCTCGTCGATCGAGAGCGCCAGCACATTGTCGGCGACCAGCCGGTCGAGATAGACCGCCGCATCCCGCCCGCTGATCCTGTATTTCACGACCGGGGATATATCGCTGAGCGCCGCCGCATGACGCAGCGCGCGATATTCGTCATCGACGGACGTCAGGATATCGGGCGTCGTAAACCCGTTCCACTGCGTCCAGAGATTGGTGCGGCTTTCGGCGGCGACGCTGAGGTGCAACGGTGTCGTCAGGACATAGCGGCTGAAGGGCGGCGCTTCGGGTTTGCGTTCGAAAAGCGAAGGGTCGACTTGAACCGCGTCTTCCAGCGCATCCAGATCGAGCGCTTCCGTATTGGGCGTTTCCGTATCCGGGGCCGCCATGTCGGGCGCATCCTCGGTCAAGGGCGCATCCGCCGGCGGCATCTCCTCCGCCATGATCTCGTCCGCGCCTTCGTCCGACGACATCATCGGCGCGGCCTCGATCTCAACCTCCGCAGGAAATTCCTCCGTCTCCGGCATGTCGATCTCGTCGCTCATGCGCGCCTCCGCTCGGTCAGCGCGAGTTCGGCGGCGAGGCGCCCGGGCATGCCGGAAATGCCACCGCCCGGATGACTGCCCACGCCGCAGAGATAGAGGCCCGCGAGCGGCGTCCGGTAACGCGCAAGCGACGGCGCGGGACGGAACATCAAAAGCTGGTCTGCGCGTAGATCGCCATGGTGCCAGTCACCGCCCTGAAGTCCGAATTTCGCCTCGATGTCGGATGGCAACAGCATTTCACCGGCGATGATCCTCTGCCGGATGTCGGGCGCATAGATGGACAATGTCTCGATCACGCGGTCGAGCAGCCTGTCGCGCTGCCCTGCCCAGCCGCCGGTCACATCGAAGGGCACATACTGGATCAGGATCGACATCACATGATGCCCGAGCGGTGCGAGCGTCCTGTCAGCGACGCTCGGGATCAACACTTCCATCGGCGGTTCGAAGGGGAACTCGCCGCGCTTGAAGGAGGCGAAGGACTGGTCGAGCTCCTGCAGCGAAGGCACGACGAGAAGCCGCGCGCCATATTCGGCCGGTGCGAGCCCCGGAATGGACGGCAGCCCGTCAAGCGCGAGATTGAGCTTGGCGGTGGCGCCGCCGCGGCCCATATGCGCGAGCCGCGACGCGAGCCGCGCATCGAGATGCGCCGGCCCCACGAGTCCGAGCATGGTCGCCTGCGGATCGGCGCTCGACAGGATGACGGGCGCGAGCAGAATTTCGCCCGCATCCGTCTCGATGCCGGTCGCAACGCCGTTTTCGACGATGATCTTCTTGACGGGCGTGTCGGTCCGGATGACGACACCAAGGCTTGCCGCGGCGCGCGTCAACGCGTCGATGAGCCCACCCAGGCCGCCTTCCGGCAGCGAAACGCCCATCGTCTCGTGCCGCATGGCCCGGCGATAGATGAAGTTGAACGACGTGCCCGGCGAGAACGGACCTTCGCTGGTTCCCCGTATGGCTTCGAAAGCGAGCGCCGCCTTCAGAACCGGCATTTCGAATGTCTCGTCGACGAGATCGCCCATGCTCTCGGGGATCGCGCGCAACAATGCCTCAAAGGACGGACGGCCAAGACGCCGCGCGGTCCAGGCAAGTTTCCGGAAGATGGACGAGGCATCCGACATGATGTCGCCCGGAACGGGAGGAGCGCTCTCGAGCAACGGCCTGATCGCCGATGCGTAGGATTTCATGCGCGCCGAAAAGGCGACATAGGCGGCGGCCTCGCGCGGGTTCCACTGTTTCAGTGCCGTGAGATCCTGCCTGCGGCATGACAGGGTCAGATGGCGCTTGTCGCGGGCAAGCGCGATGGTGGGAAGCCGGCGCGCCGCGAAACGCAACCCGTTCCGCGCGAGTTTCAGATCCTTCTCGATGCGGCGCGGCACGGCCTCGACCAGGTGGGCCGCAGTCGAAATCCTGTAATCCGGCGAAATCTCTCCGGTCGCGATGGCGCCGCCGAGCGTTTCGGCCGCTTCGAGCAGGATCACGCGCCGACCGGCCTTCGCAAAATAGGCGGCGGCGACGAGACCATTATGGCCGCCTCCGATCACAATCGCATCGAAGCTCCGGTCCGCGAGCAGCATCGCTAACCCCGCTTTCCGAGAGACGCCGCGGCCAGCGCCGCCGCATTGGCGCCGGCATAGCCGACGCCGAGCGGACCGGGATGCGCACTCGCGGAGCAGAGATAGAGATCGCGGATCGGCGTCCGATTGCCCGCAAGCGCCGCCATCGGACGGTTGAAGAACATCTGGTCGAGCGTCGTCTCGCCCTGCGCGAGATCGCCGGCTGTAAGCCCGACTTCGTTTTCGATATCGGGCGGCACCAGCGTCTCGAGCGCGACGATGCGTTCGCGAATGCCGGGACTTTGCTCGGCGAGCCGCGCGACGACGAGATCGGCGAGTTCGTCCTTGCGCTCCGTCGTCCAGGGACCGTCATGCAGGGCCTCCGGCACGTAATGCACGGCAATCGACATCACATGTTTGCCGGGAGGCGCGAGCGAACGGTCGGCCAACGATGGGATCAATGCGTCGATGAGCGGCACGCGCGGCGGAATGCGGTCGCGCCAGTCGTCGGCGGCGCACTCCATGTCATCCAGGGAATTGGCAATACGGATTCCGCCGAGAACAGCCGGACAACCTGCCGGAACCGACGGAAATTCCGGCGCACCGTCGAGCGCGACATTGATCTTGGCGCTGACGCCACGCATCCGGAAGCGGCCGACCTTCTCGACGAAACCCTCCGGCAATTCCTTCCAGCGGAAGAGCGCGAGGAACGTCCGTTTGAGATCGAGATCGGACAGGATCGTCTGTCCATGAATTTCCTCGCCATTGGCGAGCACCACGCCGCGCGCCGCACGCTCGCGCATCAGCACGTCCGTCACCTCCGCCTCGGTGCGGATGGTTCCACCATGCGCCTCGATCGCCGAGACGAGCGCATGCACGATCGCGGTGGGGCCGCCGACCGCCAGATTGCGCGCGGGCGCACCGGCGCTCGCACCGACCGTTTCCTCGATGAAGGCCCCGAGCAGATAGCGCGCGCTGGTCGGCGCGCGGGGTCCGAGCGCCGTGCCGATCAGCGCATCCGAAGCGAGGCGCGCCTTGACGGCGTCGGACTCGAAATAGTCGTCGAGGAAATCGGCGCAGGACAAGGTCCAGAGCCGCGTCAGATCGTGCAGAGCGTCTGCCTCCGCCGCCCCCCAGCGAGAGACCGTATTCAACAGCCTGCGCACCGTGCCGAGCGAAAAACGCGACGGGTCGGCCAGCGGCCGCGCCAGCAGGGGCCGCAATTGCTGCGCCCCGCGCAGAAGATCGCGCCGGAAGCGCGTCCAGGCATCGGCGTCCTTGAGCGAGAACCGCGCCAGTTCGCGGCGATGAACCACGCCATCGCGATAACTCGCGATGTAGCCGCCCTCGAAGAGCGAGATGCCGCCATCGACACGCAGAAAGCGCAGACCGTGGCGGCCAAGTTCGAGGTCCGAGATGATGCGCGACGGCAGCGTCGAGACGCCGAGATTGTAACGGGCAAGTTGAAAACCCGGCGCGATGTCATAGGCCGCATCAGCGCCGCCAAGCACCGCATTCCGTTCGAGCAGCAACACCTTGGCACCGGCGCGCGCAAGGTAAGCCGCGGCCGTCAGACCGTTGAGCCCGCCTCCGATGACGATCGCGTCGTGACGCTCCATGCGTCGAACCCCAACTCGCGCCCAGCCCGCTTCAAACGGGCAGCCTCGCCAATCGTACCGCTTTGATACGTAATGGATAAGGCAGGCGCTCTCTCCGTGCCGAAACCGGAAAAAGCGTTAACTACAAATTCCCAGGTATTCCACCGATCGCACCGCGGCGAATGTCTCGCCGTTAACGATCGATACCTGGCCGGCAGGGTCGCGCTGCAATTTTTCCGCCATCCGCCGACGATGGTCAGGCCTTTGCCGCCGCCACGACGATCCGCTCGAAGGCCGCATGGACGTCGGCCTGGGTCTCGCGGAGCTGAGCCTCCAGCGCCGAGAAATCCGGCGCATTGCCAGCGCGGGCGAGCAGCGCCTTGAGGCCCGGCGTCGCCTCATCGGGTTTGAAGACACCCTCGACGCAGATGCGGATCGCCTGCGTCAGATTGAGCGTGAGGTCGACGGCAGAAAGCAGAAGATCGGCGTCGCTCGTGGCGACGAGGTTGGCATCCGCAATCGCCTGCAAGGCCATGCGGGTATGCGTATGCAATATCTCGGGATGTTCGCGTGCATGGGCAAGTTGCAGGAACTGGCAGATGAATTCGAGATCGACGAGCCCGCCCCGCACATATTTGAGTTCCCAGTGATTCCGGCTCGGATATTCGCGCTCGACCCGCGCCCGCATGTCGGCGACGTCGAGCGCGGTCTTTGCGATGTCGCGCGGCCGGAGCAGCGTCTCGCGCACCGCCGCCTCGATGCGCGCCCTGAGTGCATCGGGGCCCGTGAGAACGCGGGCGCGGGTCAGCGCCATGTGTTCCCAGGTCCATGCCTCGTTTTTCTGATAATCGACAAAGCTCTGCATCAGCGTCGCGACCGGCCCCGCGTTCCCCGACGGGCGCAACCGCAGATCGACTTCATAGAGCTTGCCTTCGCTGGTCGGCGCAGTCAGCGCGCTGATGAGCTGCTGGCAGACACGGGCATAATATTGCGAGGCAAACATCGGTCGCGGCCCGTCCGACGTCGCATTGGGATCGGCGACCTCGTAGATCATGATGAGATCGAGATCGGAAGCGGCGCTCATTTCCTCGCTGCCGAGTTTACCCATCGCGACCACGGCGAAATTTCCGCCCGGCACGTGGCCGGCGCGGTCCGCGACTTTTTCTTCCGCGACGGGTGCCAGCGCCGCGACAAGCTCGCTGGCGATCGCCGCATAGGCGGGACCGGCTTCCTCCGCATCGGCGTTGCCCGCCAGCACGCGCACGCCGAGCCGGAACCGATGCTCACGCGCCCATACGCGCGTGAAGTCGAGCACGTCCTGATAGTCGCGCGCATGTTCGAGCGCCGCGCAAAGGCTCGTGCGCAGTCTCTCGCGGTCCGGACGCATCTTGAAGAAATTCGGATCGACGACCGATTCGAGCACAGCGGAATTCTGCGCGAGATAATTCGCAAGCCTCGGTGCGGTGCCGCAGATATCGGCCAGCAGATCGAGCAGGCTCGGATTGGAATAAAACATCGAGAAGAGTTGCACGCCCGCCGGCAGCTTCGTCAGGAACTGGTCGAAACGCGTGAAGGCCGTATCGGGGTTCGATGTATGCGACAAGGCCCTGAGCAGCGCCGGCATCAGCGCGGTCAGAAGTTCGCGCGAGCGGGGTGAACGCGTGGCCGCAAAGCGCCCCGTATGCCAGGCGCGGATCGTCGCCGCGATGTCGGACACGTTGACGAAACCGAGCTTGCGCAAAGTCTCCAGCGTTTCGGGATCGTCTTCCGTGCCCGTGAAGACGAGACTGCCGCTCTCTTCGGCGAGCGGCGGGGCGGTCTCGAAGAGCTTCGCATAATGCCCCTGCACGCAGCGCAATTGCCCGACCAGCGCCTCGGCGAAATCGGCCCGGCTGTCGAAATTCATGAAGCAGGCGACGTGGTCGAGCCCTTCGTCCGTCGCCGGCAGCGTATGCGTCTGCTCGTCGGCGATCAT
Source organism: uncultured Alphaproteobacteria bacterium (assembly GCA_903889655.1). Classification (GTDB taxonomy): domain Bacteria; phylum Pseudomonadota; class Alphaproteobacteria; order Parvibaculales; family Parvibaculaceae; genus Parvibaculum. The sequence goes on from CAISYL010000044.1 coordinate 11,189, forward strand.
CTGCAGCCGGTGTTCGAGCGTGCGCAGAAAGCGATAGGCGGTTTTGAGCTCTTCGGCCGCCTCCAGGGTGATCCAGTTCTTGCGCGCCAGTTCGTCGAGCATCGGGCAGGTCTGCTGGCCGCGAAGATCGCGGTCGCGCCCGCCGGCGATCAGCTGCTGGGTCTGGACGAAGAACTCGATCTCGCGGATGCCGCCGCGCCCGAGCTTCACATTATGTCCCGCAACCGCGATCGTACCGTGCCCGCCGACGGCATGGATCTGCCGCTTCATCGAGTGAATGTCGTCGATGGCCGCGAAGTCGAGATTCTTGCGCCAGATATAGGGTGTCAGCATCTTGAGGAAGAGCTGGCCTGCCTGCGGATCGCCGGCAACCGCCCGCGCCTTGATGAAGGCCGCACGCTCCCAGTTCTGCCCACGACTTTCGTAATAATGTTCGGCCGCGGGAAGAGACACCGCGACCGGCGTTCCGCCCGGATCGGGTCGCAGCCGGAGATCGGTGCGGAAGACATAGCCGTGCTCGGTCCGCTCCTGAAGAATCTTCACCAGCGCCTGCGTCAGCCGCACATAGAAGGAGCCTTCGTCGAGCCCCTCCTTCAACGGCAATTGCCCCGGCTCGTAGAAGACGACAATATCGATGTCGCTCGAATAATTGAGTTCGCGCGAACCGTATTTTCCCATGCCAAGAATGGCGAGCCCGCTCCCCGCCGCCGTCACCTCGCCGGCACCACGCAAAATTTGTCCGCGCCGCGCGGCATCCTTCAGCAGCCATTCGACGGACGCCTGAACGGCGGCATCTGCAAAATCCGTGAGCGCGCCGGTCACATCTTCAAGGGACCAGACGGAAGTAAGATCGGCCAACGCGATCAGGATCGCCGCTTCCGCTTTGGCGAGCCGCAGCTCGCGCATCAGATCGGCCTGCGTGGCTGCATCGGCCGCCGCCTGCGTGCGCGCGATCAGCGCCGCGAGCGCCTCCGCCGGTGGCTGGTCGACAAGCCTCGGCAGCCACTCAGGGTGAACGCGGAGAATGCGCGTGAGAAAAGGAGAATTGCCGAAAATGCCGTCGAGGAGACGCCGCGTATCCGCCTCGGCGAGAAGCCGCACCGCCCGCATCCGCAAGGCTTCGTCCTCGATCGAGGCCACGCCCTCCTCGATATCCTGCATCGCCATCAACGCACGCTCGGCATCATATGGCTTCGGCGCCCGCGCCGCCTGGTCCCGCAAAGCCTTCACATCCGCACGCAAATCGATCTCCCTCCGCGACGCAGGCGAGATTAGAGCGCGATCGGCAAAAGTGTAAGCGGTTTCGAGCGATCAGCCGGCGACGGAAGGAAGCACGATCGTTACCTTGAGGCCCGGATGATTGTCGTCGAGCGAGATGCGCCCGCCATGAAGCCGCGCAACGGCCGCAACGAGGCTGAGGCCGAGCCCGCTGCCGGGCGTGTTGCGGCTCGTCTCCAGCCGCACGAAACGCTCCAGCACGCGCCCGCGTTCCTGCTCGGGAATGCCGGCGCCCTGATCGGCGACGCTGATGAGCACGCGCCCCTCCGCATCAGAGCCGACGGAGACGGCGATGACAGGCGCCGCGGCGCCGTCGGTGGTCTCGCCCGCTTTCATGCCGTCGCTCTGCGGCTTGCCATGCTTGATCGCATTGTCGAGAAGATTGGCGACCGCCTGCGACAGAAGCTCGCGATTGCCGCGCACCAGCAATCCTTCCTTCGTGCTGACGGTGAGCCGGAGCCCGCTCTCCTCGGCGACAGGTTCGTAGAGTTCGGCGGCGTCGGCGACCACCGCCGACGGATCGACCGTACACATGGATTCGCGCTGCGAGCCCGCTTCCGCCCGCGCGATCATCAGCAACGCATTGAAGGTGGTGAGAAGGCTGTCTGCTTCGGAGATCGTGCGTTCCAGCGCCTGGCGATATTCGGCGGGCGAGGCATCCTTGAGGAGCGTCACTTCGAGCCGGCTACGCAGCCGATTGAGGGGGCTCCGAAGATCATGCGCGACATTGTCGGTCACCTGCCGCATACCGTTCATCAGCGCCTCGATCTGATCGAGCATTGCATTCACGTTGCGCGCGAGCTGGTCGAGCTCGTCGCCCGTGCCGGCAATCGGCAGACGCTGCGAGAGATCGCCCTTCATGATGCCGCTGCTCGACCGGTTGATCGCATCGACGCGCGCAAGCATGTTGCGGCTCATGAAAAGCCCGCCCACAAGGCCGAGCGCGACGGTGAGCACGATGGCCCAGACGAGCGCGCTGGTGATGAGGCTCTCGATGATGCGCCGCTCCTGCACGTCGCGGCCGACCAGAAGATAGAAATGCTCGGGCAGCACGAAGGCGCGCGCCCGCGCCGCCTTCACCTCGATGCCGTCTATGCCCTTGCGGTTATAGACGAAGTCCATCCAGCCATCGGGGCCCGGCGTCGCATTGGGTTTTGCATCGAGATTGCCGGCAAGCGCCTGGCCCGCCGGATCGACGACGAGATAAAGCCCCTGCCCTGGATCACGCGAGCGCTGGATGACGGTATGCACGAGAAGCGGCAATCCGCCTTGCGCATATTGTTCGGCAAGGCCGGTGATTTCCGCCTGCACCGCCTCGTCCGTCTGGCGCACGAGAAAACCCGCCGTGTTCCAGTAGACATAGGCCAGCAGCATGATCGCGGACGCAACGAACAATGCAAGGTAGAGGACCGCGAGCCGGAAGGTCGAGGTCTTGAGGAGATTAATCAGCCGCGCGTAGCGAATAGCCGGCTCCCCGGATTGTGTGCAGCAAGGGCTGCTTGAAATTCTTGTCGATCTTCGCCCTGAGCCGCGAGATATGGACGTCGATCACGTTGGTCTGCGGATCGAAATGATATTCCCAGACATTCTCGAGCAGCATCGTCCGCGTCACGACCTGCCCGGCATGCTTCATCAGATATTCGAGCAGACGGAATTCGCGCGGCTGCAGATCGATTTCCTGTCCCGCCCGAACGACCTTGCGCGCGAGGAGATCGACTTCCAGGTCGCTCACCTGCAAACGCGTCCGCACCTGATCGGGATTGGAGCGCCGCACCAGAACCTCGATGCGCGCAAGCAGTTCGGCGAAAGCGTAAGGCTTGGTGAGATAATCGTCGCTGCCGGCCTTGAGGCCCATGACCCGATCGTCGACCTCGCCAAGCGCCGACAGGATCAGCACCGGCGTGCGCACGGCTTCGGCGCGGAGCGTGGTCACGACATCGAGCCCGTCGCGCTTGGGCAGCATCCGGTCGACGATCATCACGTCATAGGGGCTCGAAAGCCCCAGCGTCAGGCCCTCTTCGCCGTCCGCCGCATGGTCGACGATATGGCCGCTTTCCCTGAGGCCCCTGACGAGATAGGCCGCCGCTTCGAGATCGTCTTCGATGACGAGAATACGCATGGACGTCACGCCTCTGTCGCGCAAGCTGTGAATATCGCGCATCTGTAAGCGGGTCCCGGCGCCGGTTTCCCGGCGCCGGACATCCGCGGGGTTACGCCTTGTCGATCGTCAGCGCGACGAAGCGCTGCTGATCCTGGCTGCGCAGGAGAAGGAGGACAGACTGCTTGTCCGCCTTCTTCGCCTGCTTGACGCCTTCGACGACGTCGGCCGGCGTCTTCACTTCCTTGCCGGAAATCTTGACGATGACGTCGCCGGCCTGAATGCCCTTCTCGGCCGCCTCGCTGTTCGGATCGACACTCTGCACGACGACGCCGTCGTCGCCCTGCGAAAGCGCGAGACCAAGGCTCTGCGTGGCGGTGTCCGCCGGAGGCGCATTGTCATCGGCGGATGCCGTTTCGAGTTTCTCGGGGAAGACCGCGATGGCGACATCGATCGGCTTCTCCTTGCCGTCGCGCCACAACACGACGGCGGCATTGGTGCCCGGACGCAGATCGGCAACCGACCGGCTGACGTCGCGGACGTCATCCATGTTCTTGCCGTTGAGCTTCACGATGACGTCGCCGGGCTGGATGCCGGCCTTGGCCGCCGGGCTGTCCTTGGTCACTTCCGCGACGAGGGCGCCCTTGGGCTTGTCGAGCGAAAGGCTTGCGGCGAGATCGGGATCGACCGGCTGGATGCTAACGCCGAGCCAGCCGCGCGTCACCTTGCCGTGCTCGCGAAGCTGATCGATCACGCGATTGGCGATGTTCGACGGGATCGCGAAACCGATGCCGACGCTGCCGCCGGTCGGCGAATAGATCGCGGTATTCACGCCGACGACATTGCCGTGAATGTCGAAGGTCGGACCGCCGGAATTGCCGCGGTTGATCGAGGCGTCGATCTGCAGGAAGTCGTCATAGGGTCCGGCGCCGATTTCACGGCCGCGCGCGGAGACGATGCCGCTCGTCACCGTACCGCCGAGGCCGAAGGGATTGCCGACGGCCAGCACCCAGTCGCCGACGCGCAGCTTGTCGCTGTCGCCGAAAGCCACATAGGGCATTGCCTTTGCTGCCTTGACCTTCAGAAGCGCGAGATCCGTCTTCTGGTCGCGTCCGACGAGCTTGGCCTTCAACTCGGTGGAGTCCGACAGAACGACGGTGATTTCCTTGCCGTTCTGCACGACGTGATTGTTGGTCACGACATAGCCGTCGGCGCTGATGAAGAAGCCCGACCCCTGGGCCATCGCCTTGCGCTTCAGCGGCTTGCCGTCCGGGCCCTTGGGCTGGAGCTGTTTGAAGAATTTCTCGAACGGGCTGCCGGGCGGGAACGGCAGGTCGGGCGCGCTGGCGTCGCCGACCGTCTCTTCCTCGACGACCTTGATGCTGACCACCGCCGGCGAGACCTTCTCGACGAGATCGGCGAAGCTCGGCAGCGTCGAAAGTTCGGTCCGCTGCTGCGTCGGCGCGTTGAGCGGCGCCGGGTCGGCATAGGCCGGAACGGCCGCCCATGCGCCGAACCCGATGGCACCGGCTGTCGCGAGCGCCGCGGCCGCGCGCATCGTTTTGCGCCTCGGGAAGCCGCGTTGCGGAGCGCTGTTCGTCATATGGTGAACTCCTGTGGCTGGATGTGCCGCCGGGGCGGCTCTTCACTTGAAAACTGTCGGCATTCGTCGGCCCGCCGCGAGAGCTGCGGAACCGGGCCACGCCCCTGCCCTCAGACAATCGGGCATGGGACCTTACCAATTCATGTCTGAAACATTACACATGCGTAAGGCATAATCATGGCAAAGCGCCATTTCGGGGCCGGTTCCTGAAAATGGCGCCCGATTTGGCCCATTCAATGACCGAACAGACGAGGGGGCTTATTCCGCCCGGCCGAGCAGCCTGTCCAGCCGGGCCTGTTCGTCGGCATCGAGCGAGGGCGCCACGCCCGACCGGCCACGCCGGAAGACCGCCACCGCAATACCCGCCCCTGCCAGCAACACGGCGAAGGGCCCGAACCAGAGAAGCCAGGTCGCCGGCTCGAAAGGCGGCTTCAGCAGCACGAACTGGCCGTAACGCGCCACGATATAGTCGATGGCCTGCTCGTTAGTGTCGCCCGCGACCAGGCGTTCACGGACGATCCGCCGCAGATCTTTGGCGAGGTCCGCATTGGAATCGTCGATCGACTGGTTCTGGCAGACGAGACAACGCAGCTCCCTTGAGATATCGCGCGCCCGACCCTCGAGCACCGGATCCTTCAACTGCTCGCTCGGCTCGACGGCGAGCGCCGCGCCCGCGGCGAGAAGGAGCATCAACGAGAGAATGAGCGCCCGCATCGCCTCTACTCCGCCGGCTGCGCGGCAAGCCGCGAACGGGCCCGCGCCGGCGCGCCGACCCGGTAGCGCCGGTCGGTCAGCGAAACGACACCCCCCGCCGCCATGATGATGGCGCCGGCCCATATCCAGGGCGCGAGGCTGTTTTCATAGGCGCGCAACGTCCAGGCGCCCTGCCCGTTATCGTCGCCGATGACGATATAGAGATCGGAAAAACCGTTGGTGCGGATCGCCGCCTCGGTCTTCTCCTGCTTCTCGACCGGGAACCGCCGCTTCTCCGGCAGCATCAGGCCGAGATCGCGGCCGCCGCGTTTGACGTCGATGACGCCGACCAGCGCCTCGTAATTCGGCCCCTGCCGCATGCCGACCTGTTCGAGCGTCAAGGTGTAGCCCGCGAGTTCGGCGCTCTCCCCGATCTTCAACGCGGTCACGAGTTCCTGCCGCCAGGCCGTCATGCCGACGATGCCCGCCACGACGATGCCGAGGCCGCCATGCGCCATTGCCATGCCCCACGAGGCGCGCGGCAACCGGCGCGCACGGCGGAAACTTTCGGCGAGCGGCACGGAAAAAAGCCCCAGACGCCATGCAAGCTCGAAGAAGGCGCCGGCGACGAGCCACGCCGCCAGCCCCATGCCGAGCGCCGCGAGCCAGGGCCCGTGCGTCTTGACCGCCAGCACGATCAGCATGACGACGATGACGGCGACGCCGGCTCCCATCAGGCGCTCCGTCGCCGCGACGAGATCGGATCGCTTCCATTTGAGAAGCGGCCCCAGCGGCACGAGGCAGAGCAGCGGCACCATCAACGGCGCGAAGGTCATGTTGAAGAAGGGTGGCCCCACCGTGATCTTCGGCCCGCCGATCGCATCGAGGAAAAGCGGATAGAGCGTGCCAATGAAGACGGCGGCGGCAGCGGCGGCGAGCAGCAGATTGTTCAGCATCAGCGCGCCTTCGCGGCTCAGTGGTGCGAAGAGCCCTTCCGCCTTCAGCACAGGCGCACGCCAGCCATAAAGGATCAGGGCGCCGCCGATGAAGAAGACGAGAATGCAGAGAATAACGACGCCCCGCGACGGATCGGTCGCGAAGGCGTGCACCGAGTTGAGAACGCCGGAGCGCACGAGGAATGTGCCGACCAGCGACAGCGAGAACGCGAAGATCGCGAGCAGGATCGTCCAGCTTTTAAGCGCGCCGCGTTTCTCCGCGACGATGGCCGAATGAAGGAGTGCGGTCGCGACGAGCCAGGGCATCAGCGAGGCGTTCTCGACCGGGTCCCAGAACCAGAAGCCGCCCCAGCCCAGCGTGTAATAGGCCCACCACGATCCCATCGCGATGCCGACGGTAAGCGCCGTCCAGGCGCCGAGCGTCCAGGGCCGGACCCAGCGCGCCCAGCTCGCATCGACGCGGCCCTCGATCAGCGCCGCAATGGCGAAGGAGAAGGCCATCGAAAGCCCGACGTAACCGGCATAGAGAAACGGCGGGTGAAAGGCGAGCGCCGGATCCTGCAGCAGCGGATTGAGCCCTTGGCCTTCGAAGGGCGCCGGATCGAGCCGCACGAAGGGGTTCGACGTGAAGAGAATGAAGCCGAGAAAGGCAACGCCGATGGACGCCTGCACGGCGAGCACACGAGCGCGAAGACCGTCCGGCAGATTGCGTCCGAAGAGCGCGACCAGCGCGCCGTAAAGCGAGAGGATGAAAACCCACAGGACCATCGAGCCCTCGTGATTTCCCCAGACGCCCGAGATCTTGTAGATGAGCGGCTTCGTCGTATGCGAATTCTCCGCCACGACCTTCACCGAGAAATCGGAGGTGAGATAGGCGAAGAGCAGCGCGCCGAAAGCCATCGCGATCAGCACGAACTGCATCAGCGCGGCGGGCCGCGCGATCGCCATCAGCCCCGCGTCGCGGCGATGGGCACCTATCATCGGCACGACCATCTGCACCAGCGCGACGGCGAAGGCGAGCGTCAGGGCGAAGTGGCCGAGTTCAACGATCATTGTGCAACCGGTTTTCCTGCATCGGATTTCGTCTGGCCTTCTTCCCATCGGCCGGACTTCTTGAGCGCCGCCGCGACTTCGGGCGGCATGTATTTCTCGTCATGCTTGGCGAGCACGGAATCCGCCGTGAAGACGCCGTCGGGGCTCATCGCGCCCTCGGCGACGACGCCCTGCCCTTCGCGGAAAAGATCGGGCACGAGGCCGGTATAGCTCACCGTGACCTGCTTGCGGAGATCCGTCACGACGAATTTGATCGTCGCCGGCCCGGTGTGCTCGACCGAGCCCTTCTCGACAAGCCCACCGAGGCGGAACCGCGTGCCGGGTCCGATACCCTTTTCGGCGACTTCGGTGGGGCTGTAGAAAAAGACGATATTGTCCCGCATCGCGAAGAGCACGAGCCCCACCGCGACCCCGAGAATGCCGAGACCCACAGCGATAAAGCCGGCGCGGCGCTGCTTGCGCGTCATTTTTGGTTTCGATCCCAGATTTTCGAGACGCCAGAGGTATAGCCGAATAACGAGCGGTTCTTAACTGCAATTTGGTCGCGGGTACGGGGCGGGCGGCCAGCCCCTAAATCCCCAGCATCGTCCTCGTCGCGGGACCCGCGATCCCGTCCGCGACAATGCCATATTCCTCCTGAAATGACTTCAGAACCCGGTCGAGCCCCTCGTCGAAGACGCCGTCGCGGTCGACCGCATAGCCTTCCCGCGACAACGCTTCCTGAAGCGCCCGGACGTCGTTGCCGGTCATCGGCGGCACCGTCAGATGGAGGTTCCGCGTCGCCGCGTCGCTGGCCGAAACGACAACCGGCGCCCGGCAGGACAGCGCCGACTGGTCGATGGACACGCCGCAAACGCTGAGCGGGATGCCGAGCGACCAGTTGCCCGCCTTGATGAGCGCGTTGAACGCGTCCATGCGGTAGACCGTCCGTTGCAGCAGCGTATTCGGATGCGTCGCGAGCCAGTTCCGCCGCTCGGCGACATATCCGGCGATCCACGCTTTCTCGCCGGCCCTTGCCGGCTCGCCATGTGCCTTCGACGTCCTGTCGCGCATCGCGCTCCAGGAGCCGTGAATGAGGCTGTCATAGATGACGGCGGTGGCGAGCGCGCTCGAAAAGCCGAGCGCCGCGCAGGTCTTTGCCGCCGGCGTCCAGTAGACGCGGTCGAAAAAGCCGTCCTGCGCATCCTGCATGGCGGGATCGCCGCCCGCCTCCTTCAGCGCCGCGCGAAAGGCCTGATCGCGGTCGAGGCTGAGATCGATGTCGGCGAGCTTTTGCAGATAGGGTTTCAAGGCTCGCGCGCAGGTCGCATCCGGCATCGCGCAATAAGCCTTGATGAGAAGATAGAGATTGCCGCTTGCCAGCGTCGTCTGCGAGCGGCCATAGGTGAGGTGCCCCGGATCACCGGTCAACAGCGTCACCCGCGCATAGTCGCCGAGTGTGCGCCCCGTCTCGAAGACGTTGACGATGGCCTGCGCGGCCTGCTTCTGGAGTTCCGATAGCATGACATCCCCTTCTCGTGACTCCCGTACGGATGATAAAGGAGCGCGGCGAAGCGGGGATAACTACTTCGGCAGCGAATTTTCCGCGTCGTCGAGCCGCGCCGTCGCCGCCGCATCGCCGGCAAAGGTCTTGCGCGCCTTGGCGAGCGCGGCCTCGGCCTCCGGCTTCTTGCCTAGTACGCCGTAAGCGCGAATGAGCCTCAGCCAGCCGTCGATATCATTCGGCGCCTTGTCGAGCCGGGCCGCGAGCCCGCCCACCATGCCCTCGATCATCTTCTGCCGCGCTTCAGGGCTCATATCCGCCGCCGCGCCGATCTGGCTCGCGTCCGGCCCCGGCGCGTTCGGGTTTTCGAGCCGCGCAAGCTCCCCCTCGATGCTCGGCCGCCAGGGCGCATCCTGCGGCGCCGAGGCGATCAGCGCCTTCCACCGGGCGATAGCCGCGCCCTTCTTGCCGTCCTCGATCTCGGCAATGCCGAGATAATACTGCGCCCTCGGTTCGTGCGGATCGAGCGCGACCGCCTTGGTGAAGTCCTCGCGCGCGGTCGGCACGACGACGCCGTTCGCGGCGAAGACCTCCGCCTCGCCCCGCGCCGCAAGGCGCAATGCCGTTTCCCCGCCCAGCGCGATCGCCTGATCCCAGGCATTCGCCGCATCCTGATAGCGCTGCTGGCGGATATAGGCCGGGCCGAGAACCTCCCAGCCCCGCAGATCCTTGGGGTCTGCCTTCAGATGCTCCTCGACGCGCAGCACCAGCGCATCGATCGGCAGTTGCGAGACCGGCGCCGCCATGCGCGCCGCGAAAGGCTGATCCGGCAGTCCGGGCGATCCGAGGCCGAGATAGATGACGAGCGACAGAACCGGCACAGCGACGACGATCGCCCCGGCGACCGCCTTGCGGGAAAGCACCTGCCGCCCCGCGCCTGCCGATTTCTCCTGCGCATCCGCCGCCGCAAGCAGGCGCCGCGACACTTCCACTCGCGCGGATTCGGCCTCGGCCGGCTCGATCACACCGCGTTCGAGGTCGCGCTCCACTTCGGCGAGCTGATCGCGGTAAAGAGCCATTTCATGCCCATCCACCCCGCCGGTCCGCCGCCGTCCGAGCGGGCGCAGAACGGCGACGATCGCCGCTGCGGTCATCGCGGCGAAAAGAAGCCAAAGAACGAAGTCTGAAGCGGCTGGGAACAAGGAGGGCTCTCTTCGTGGAGCGGAAGGCTGTGGCCCCTTGTATAGAGGGTCGGGACCAAAGCGGAAAGCGGCTCCCTGCCGCAGGCGGCCCTTCCGTAAACCCTTCCGGCCCACTAGTCTGCGCGCAAAATCGAAGCGGGAGGACGTTGCGTGCTGAAAATCGTCAAGACGGGTGCATTGGGTCTTCTGGGGCTCGCGCTCCTCATCGTTGCGGGCATTCTGGTCCGTGGCTGGATCGAGGCGCCCGCCCCTTTCGATCCGAAACCGCTCATCGCCGAAGCCGCCCATTACGACGTCCGCATCAAGCGGGACGAATGGGGCGTGCCGCATATCTATGGCGCGCATGATCCGGACGTTGCTTTCGGTTTCGGCTTCGCCCATGCCGAGGACGATTTTCAGACGCTTCAGGACGTGGCGATCGCGGTCAGGGGCAAGCTCGCCTCGATCAAGGGCAAGGACGCCGCCGTCACCGACTATCTGGTCCATCTGATGCGCGTCTGGGAAAACGTCGACGCGCGTTACGACACCGATCTTTCCCCCGAAGTCCGCAAGGTCGTCGAGGCCTATGCGGCCGGCGTCAATTATTACGCCGCCCTCCATCCCGACAAGGTGACGCCCGGCTTCCTGCCGCTGACCGGCAAGGACGTCGTCGCTGGTTTCGTCTTCAAGACACCCTTCTTCTACGGCCTCGATAAGCAGCTCACCGCGCTCAGCAAGGCGGGCAAGGGCGGCCTTTCGAAAGACGGCAAGACGGCGTTCCTGCCGACCATGTCGCCGCTCCCCATCGGCTCCAACGGCGTCGCGGTCGCCCCCTCGCGCTCCGCCGATCATGTGACGCGCCTCCTCGTCAACTCGCACCAGCCCTACACCGGTCCCGTCGCCTGGTACGAGGCAGTGCTCCATAGCGGCGACGGCTGGGACGTCGCCGGCGGCTTCTTTCCCGGTTCGCCGTTCATGCTGCACGGGCACAACCGTACGCTCGGCTGGGCGAACACGGTCAACGAACCCGACCTTGCCGATATCTACAAACTGAAGATCAACCCGGCGAACGAGAACCAGTACCTGCTCGACGGCAAATGGAAGGATTTCGAGAAATCGGAAGCCACCATCCGCGTCAAGCTCTGGGGCCCGTTCTGGTGGACCGTCACGCGCGACGTTCTGTGGTCGGAACAGGGACCGGTTCTGAAGACCGATGCCAGCGCTTTCGCGATCCGCTATGCGGGCATGAACGAAATCCGTCAGGTCGAGGAATATTATCATCTCGACAAGGCGCGGAACCTGGGCGAATGGCGAGACGCGCTGAAGCTGCAAGCCCTGCCCAGCATCAACTACATCTACGCCGATGCGCAGGGAAACATCGCCTATGTCTATAACGGCCTCTTCCCCGAACGGAAGCCGGGCGTCGACTGGAAGGGCACGCTGCCGGGCGACCGTTCCGATCTGATCTGGAAGAGCTACGTGCCGTTCGACAAGGTGCCGCAACTTCTCAATCCGCGCTCG
>CAISYL010000045.1 GCA_903889655.1 uncultured Alphaproteobacteria bacterium
CGCGCCATCCGGGCTCCAGCCGCTCGACGAGAACGCCGTCGCTGAAGACATTCGCCGGATAGCAGTCGTTACGCCCGTCCCAGAAGACGCGCACACCATGCTGGCCGAGATAGCCGCCCAGTGTGAAGTCGTTCCATAGACGCTTGTCTTGCAGGCTCGCGAAAGGCAGGTCGTCGGGATAGGCCTCGCGGTCGAGCCCATAACCGCGCGCCAGGAATGCGAGGATCGGCAGGGCTACGGCAAGTTGTATCCACGGCCGCAGGCCTTCGCGCGGCGGCAGCACCCGCTCCAGCGCGACGGCGAGCCACGGCGCCAGCGCGATGCCGGCGATGTCGATGAAGCGCCGGTGCTGGAAGGCGAGTGCGGTCAGTCCGAACCAGATGAGCGCCGGCCGCCACGCCTTCCTCCAATCCCACTTTCCGTTCTCCCGCGCTCCGCTCGTCCAGACGATGAGCCCTCCGCCGCCGAAAAGAAGCGCAAAGCGCAGCAGCGTCATGGGATCGCCGAAATCCGGCCTGCGCCATTCGGTGATGGTCTGGTTGAGCAGGCCCTTCACATCCGTGCCGGCGCCATAGCCGACCACGAGCTCCCAGAGATGCCAGCCATAAGGATTGACGAGCGTCAGCAGCGCGGCGGCAATCCCCCAGCGCCAGTCGATCACCGCGACGATGAAGACGCCGACGACGAAGGAGCCGTGCACATTGGCCCAGATGCCGACCGCAATGGCGGCGAGGGCGAAGCGCCAGCGCGCCTCCTTCTCGTTCGCGATCAGCGCGACGACGAGCGCCAGCATCGCATCGCCCCAGGAAAGCGCCCGCTCGGTCCGTCCATAATCGATCAGAAGAATAGCCCAGACGAAGGCGAGAAAGCCTGCCGGCGCGCAGCGCGGCCGATGCGTCGCTCCGATCATCAGAAGTGCCGTTGCCGAAACGATCGCGCCGCGCAGGAAGATGACCGCGCCCGTTCCTGCCACCGCATAGATGAGGCCGACCAGCGTCTCGTGCGAGACCCAGGCCATGTCTGGCGCGGTCCATGAAAAGCCGTTGGTGCGGGGCACATGTCCGCCGAGGATCCGGTCGCCGAGCCAGACCAGCCAGCCGTAGTCGGGGTCGGTGATCGGCCTGAGCCAGGCGGGCAGGAGGAAGGAAAGGGCGACCCCCGCGGTCAGCCAGGCAAAGAGGTCGAACCCTCCCTCCGGCAGGGCGGCCCATCCACCTTGATGGCGAACCCGGTCGATGAGGCTCTGCGGCATGGTCTCGATCCTCGGGCTCGCCGGCGGGGTCATGAGCGGTAAGTCTGCCCGGCCGAACTTGCCAAAAGGTTGCGCCGCCCGCCAGCGCCGCCTCGCGGGGCCTTCGCAACGCGGGCCCTCTGGGCTATGAGTGAACGGCCCGGATGTCGGGTCATTCGGGCCCGATCTCATGCCGCTCGCTCTCCGCCTTTCGGTCTTCTATGCCTCGCTCTGCCTTTTTTCGGGCATCCAGATTCCGTTCTTTCCGGTCTGGTTGAAGGCGAAGGGGCTCGGGCCTCAGGACATCTCGTTCATCATGGCGGCGACCATGTTCCTGCGCATCGCGGCAGGTCCGCTGTTCGCCTTCCTCGCCGATCGCATTGGCAATCGTCGCCGCGTCGTCATCTCGCTCGCCTGGGGCTCGCTGATCGCGGTCTGCCTCTACACCTTCACGTCCGGCTTTTGGCAGATCTTCGCGGTGACGCTGTTGCTGATGTCGCTCTGGCCCTCGATCACGCCGCTGATCGACGCGCTCGCCATGCGTGCCGCCCACGATCACGGCATCGATTACGGCCGCGTGCGGCTCTGGTGTTCGATCACCTTCATCGGCGCGAGCTATGCGGTCGGCTGGTTGCTCGGCTGGCAGTCGCCGCTCATCATCTCGACTTGCCTCATCGGCGCGATCGTCGTCAATCTTGCCGGTGCCTATCTGCTCGCGCCCGAGGTGCCCACCGCGATGCGGACGCAGCATTCGGGCGGCCAGTTCAGGGCGGCCGTCGCCATCGCGCGCGAACCTCTCTTCGTCGTTGGCCTCTGCATCGCGGGGCTGATCCAGTCGAGCCACGCGGTCTACTACACATTCGGCACGTTGAACTGGCAGCGCCTCGGCTACAGCAACCAGGTGATCGGCGTTCTCTGGGGCATCGGCGTCATCGCCGAAATCGTTCTCTTCGCCTTTTCGGGCCGCGTCGTCGCCCGCGTCGGCGCGGTGCGCATGATGACGCTGGGCGCCGGCGCCGCCGTCTTCCGCTGGTCGATCACGGCGATGAGCCCGCCGCTCTGGGTACTCTTTCCGCTGCAGATATTGCACGCCTTCACCTATTGCGCGGCCCATCTCGGCACCATTCATTTTCTGAGTCGCGCGGCGCCGCATTCGCTCGCCGCCACCGCGCAGAGCCTCTACGCATCGCTCTCGGCCGGCGTTATGATGGGGCTGATGACCTTGCTCGCCGGTCCGCTCTATCAGTCCTTCGGGCCTAAGGCTTATTTTCTGAGTGCGGCGGCGGGCGTCGTCTCGTTTTTCGGAACGCTTTACATCGGCGCGCGCTGGAACGGCGGACCGCTGATAACGATCGAGGAAGAAGGAACGGATCATGGCGATGGAAATCGTCCCCGCCACAGCGGCGCTGGGTGCTGAGATACGCGGGCTCGACCTGTCGAAGCCCTTGAGCGACGCCGATGTCGAGGCCTTGAAGGAAGCCTGGTCCGACCACATCGTGCTGCTGTTTCGCGGCCAGAAACTCACCGACGACGACCTCATCCGTTTCTCGCGGCTTTTCGGCACGCTCGATATCGCGCCCGCCAGCGCGACGGATTATGCGGGCGCGCAGGAAAAGTCGCGGCCCGAAATCTGGATCATCTCGAACGTCGTCGAAAACGGAAAACCCATCGGTGCGCTGGGCGACAAGGAAGCCGAGTGGCACACCGACATGTCCTATGTCGCGGAGCCGCCCATGGCGAGCGTCCTCTATTCGCTGGAAATCCCGTCGAAGGGTGGAGATACGAGCTTCGCCAACATGTACAAGGCTTATGAAGCCTTGCCCGCCGATCTGAAACGCGCCGTCGAGGGCCGGATCGTCAATCACGATTCGAGCACGACCAGCGTCGGCGAATTGCGTGCGGGCGCGGGCGCCGTCACCGATGTCCGCCTTGCACCCGGCGCAAAACATCCGATGGTGCGCACGCATCCGGTGACGGGCGGCAGGGCGCTCTATCTCGGCCGTCGTCTCAATGCCTATGTCGAAGGTCTCGAACTCGACGAAAGCGAACGTCTTCTCGACGCGCTCTGGGCGCATTGCGCGAAGCCCGAATTTTCCTGGACGCATAAATGGCGCGTCGGCGATCTCCTCATCTGGGACAATCGCGCCGCCATCCACCGCCGCGACGGTTTCGACGGAAACGAGCGGCGCGTCATGCACCGCACGCAGATCAAGGGCGATCGGCCACGGTAAGGCTTCGCCGTTCCCCTGCGTCATGCCGCAAGGTCAATTCCTTGTGCATTGACAAGTCTCTCCATGCGTTGAGTCATGCGGTCAACGGAAACTCGATCAGGGAGAAATGTATATGCGCGCCATGGTTCTCAAGGACGGAAACGGCATCGACCATCTGCATCTTGAAACGCGCGACGTGCCAAAGGCCGGCTCGGGCGAAATCGTCGTCCGCCTCAAAGCAGCTTCGCTCAACTATCGCGATCTCGCGATGGTGAACGGGCTGGGCCGCTCCAATCCCTCCGCGCCGCTCGTGCCCTTGTCGGACGGCGCGGGCGAGGTGGTCGAGGTCGGGGCCGGTGTCACGCGCGTGAAGGCTGGGGATCTCGTCTGCCCGCAATTCTTCCAGAACTGGTTCGCGGGCGGTCCGACGTTGCCGGGGCTTCTCGCCGTCCTTGGCGGCCCGCTCGACGGCTGCGCGCAGGATTACATCAAGCTCTCCGCGGAAGGTGTCGCGAAGGCTCCGGCCGGCTACACGGCCGAGGAAGCGGCGACGCTGCCCTGCGCGGCACTCACGGCCTGGCGTGCGCTCGTCGTCGAAGGCGGCATCAAGCCGGGCGACACGGTGCTGGCGCAGGGAACGGGCGGCGTCTCGATCTTCGCGCTGCAATTCGCCAAGGCCGCCGGCGCTCGCGTCATCATCACCTCGTCCTCCGATGAAAAACTCGAACGCGCGAAGTCGCTCGGCGCCGACGCGACCATCAATTACAAACAGACGCCGGACTGGGCGGCGGAAGCGCGCAAGCTGACCGGTGGTCGCGGGGTCGATCACGTGGTGGAAGTCGGCGGTGCCGACACACTGCCGCAATCCTTCATGGCCTCGCGCATCGGCGGTCATATCGCCGTCATCGGCCTGCTCTCGGGTCTCGTGAAGGACGTCAACGTCGCGGCGATCTTCTCGCAGAATTTGAAGATCAGCGGCATCACGGTCGGCAGCCGCGCTCACTTCGACGACATGGTGCGTGCCATCGATCAGTCCGGCATCCGGCCGGTGATCGACAAGCGCTTTCCGTTGGAGGAGGCCCGCGCCGCGTTCACGACGATGCAGGGCGCTTCGCATTTCGGAAAGATCGTTTTGAATATCGTGTGAGGTTCAGCCCCACAAGGCCCGTTCTGGCGGCATCATCACGCTGCCGTCGTAACGGATGCCATGCTCGCGATCCTTCGCCAGCAGCAGCGCCCCGTCGAGATCGACGAAAGCGGCACCCTGCGCGATGAGTGCTGCAGGTGCCATGGCGAGCGATGTTGCGACCATGCAGCCGACCATCGCTTTGAGGTTGCGCCGCTTCGCGCAGCGCAGCACCGACAGCGCCTCGGTGAGCCCGCCCGTCTTGTCGAGCTTAACATTCACATACTGATAGAGCCCGACGAGCCGCGTCATGCCTTCGACGCCATGCGCGGATTCGTCGGCGCAAAGCGGGATGGGGCAATCGATGCCGCGCAGGGCTTCATCCTCCTTCGCGGGTAATGGCTGCTCGATCAGCGCCACGCCGAGTTTGGCGAGTTCGCGGGCGAGGGGAAGAACGTCGTCCGCCTTCCAGCCTTCGTTCGCGTCGACGATGAGCGTGGCATTCGGCGCGCCTTCGCGCACCGCCGCGACGCGGACCAGGTCGTCGCCATCGCCGCCGAGTTTCAGCTTCAGCAGCGGACGCGCCGCCGCCTGACGCGCCGCCTCGCGCATGATGTCGGGTTCGGCGAGGCTCAGCGTATAGGCAGTTGTGAGGGGTTGCGGCTCGCCGAGGCCCGCGCGTTTCCAGACCGGCTCTCCGGTCAGTTTCGCTTCGAGGTCCCAGAGTGCGCAGTCGACCGCATTGCGCGCCGCGCCGCGATGCATCGCGCGCTGCAATTCGTCCCGCGTCATGCCGTCCGATATCGACTGCCCGACGACCTTGATCGAGGCGACGACGTCCTTGACCGTTTCTCCGTAGCGTCCATAGGGCACGCATTCGCCGCGGCCCGTGGCGCCATCCTCGCGGATTGTCACCACGACCACTTCGGCTTCGGTCTTCGATCCGCGCGAAATGGTGAAGGCGCCCGCGATGGGCCAGCGTTCGGACTCGACGGAAATCTCGCGCATGAAGAAAGGGACCTCGCTAAACGGGCGCGATGATGCCTCGCCTTCGCCGTGTCGCCAAGCCCAAAGAAGAACGAAGATGGCTCAGATACGGCCTGCGAACCAGGAGCCGTTCCAGTGCTCGCCGGGCGGGTTCGTCTCATATTGGGCAATCCGCGCCTCGTAAAAATCGTAGAGCGTCGGGATTGCGCCGTTGAGCTTGCGGCATTCGCTGATCGCGGCGCGCGCATCGGCCCAGCGCTGGTGGCGATAGGCCGAGAAGATCAGCGCGTGCGCTTCCTGCAGCGCACGGAACTTCGGATTGGCGCGCATGATCGGGTCGCCCAGCAGCGCGAAGACGCGTCGCCCTTCCGGGTGGCGCGGCGTCGAGATGAGGTCGATCTCGAGAAGCGCATAGCGATCGCCGACCGCGCGCTGCGTGCCTTCGCCGACGATGATGGCGGGGCCGTAATTGCGCGCGTTCCGCTGCAGATGTGCGGCAAAGCTGACGGGCTCACCGAGCACGCCGTAGTCGAAATTGAGGATCGCACCCATATTGCCGGTGATCGCCATGCCGGTATCGATGCCGATCGAAAGGCTCAACGGCACGTGGCTCAGATGCTGGCGGCGCGCGTCTTCCTCGAGGAATTCGTTCAGCGACTCGAGGTTCTCGACCATGCGCAGCGCCGCGTCGCAGCCCTTGGAGGCATGCTCATTGACGTCGAAGGGGGCGTTCCAGACCGCGTAAAGCGCATCGCCGACGGTACGGTCGACCATGCCGTTGCGGTCCTGCACGATCTTCGTCATCGGTGAGAAGAAGCGGTTGAGAATATCGGCATAGGCCTTGGGATCTTCGAGATAGCGGTCGGAGATGATGTTGAAACCGCGCAAGCCGACGACCACCGACGTCACGGGACGGAGCTGGCCTTCTTCCTGGATGAGCTTGGGATGCGCATGGACGCGCGCCAGGCCGGACGCGGAGAGGCGGCGCGAGAATTGGGCGTCGATGAAGCGCGTCTGCTCCTCCGAGTGAAGCCTGATCATGAAGGCGCAAGTGAAACTCGAAACGATCAGCGTCAGCCCGCCGAGCGACGGATCGATCAGCCAGCGATGCGTATCGAAAGCCCACCATGAGGCGTAACCGCCGCCACACACCAGCAGCAGCGTGAGTGCAAAGCCCCAGCGGAAGCGGAAGAGGCTCAGAAGCATGATGACGAGAATGCCGCCGACGAAGATGTAAAGTTGTTCGGCCGCGGTCGCCCAGCCGGGCCGCACCAGGAACGTGCCGTCGACGATCTGGTCGATTGCATTCGCGGCAATGGCGCCCGAGGCGAGCGCAAGGCCGGCCGGTGTCTGATAGGTCCGCTCGCTGCCGTTGGCCGAAACGCCGATCACGGCAATAAGCCCCTGCAGAGATGGCACATCAGCCGATCCGTCGAGAAGCTTCGACGCCGGCACGGCGAGGCGCGTCTCGGGTCCTCCGAAATAGAGACGGAGCGAGCCGTCGACATCCGTCAGCGCCGCGAGATCGGCGCCGTCGATCTCGACCCGCTCGATGCCGGGTTCCAGTCCGAATGTGAAGCCGGTCTCGGATTCGACGACCTTCGCATGATAAGCCGTTCCGCCGCGCGAGACGCGCAGCGCCTCCATGACATTGGAGGGATAGAGCGTTCCGCCGAAATTGACGAGCATCGGCAGGCCGCGCACGGTCGTGCCGGGGGCGCGGTCGGGAAGCGTCGCGCCGTTGCCCTTCGCGGCCGTTTCGAAAGAAGCAAGGCTCGGCCGCCAGACCGGATAGCTCTGCGCATAGTGCCGCGCATCGCTTCCCTCGGAGGCGATGGCACCGTGGAGGTTGGGCGCGCGGTTCTCGTCGAGAGGCGTCTTGCCGGGCACAAAGGAAACCACCGAGGGCGTGGACGCCAGCAGCGCCACGAAATTCTGTTCGTGATCGGGAAGTTCCGTCAGCCCCATGCGCAAGGCATCGGCGGAAGGGGTCTGCAGCGGCGTCCAGAGCTTCAGCAATTCGGCCGTTGAGGTCGGGTCTTCTTCCGCCAGCGGCATATCGAGCACGATAGCGCTTGCTCCGCGGGCGCGAACCGCGTCGACGAGCTCCGCCAGCCGCTTGCGCGGCCACGGCCAGGCGCCGTAGCGATGCGCGCTTTCATTGCCGATGTCGACATAGACTGCGTGAGGCCCATCCGGTCCGGCACGGCGCGGCTCGAGACGCTGGTAGGCGTCGAACACATGATCCTGAAGGGCCGTCGCCAGCCCGCCGAAGTCGTAGATCGACATGGCAAGGCTCAGGACAAGCACGAGCCCCGGCAGGATCGCCGAAAGTCTGCGGAATGCAGGTGTCGAATCCATCGTCTCTCTCACCCCACCATCGGCCGGATTTGGGCCGGAGGTGCCCCTGTTTAGAACACCGGCTCTGCCACCGTCCTGTTGCGGGACAATGACAGACCTCGTCCGCGATCGCGCTGCAGCTTCCGTTCCATGCGGAACGAGACGGGGTTAACGCGGTTACGCGGTGGGAAATTAAGGAAGAGACGGCTGACCGGCGAGGCGTTCGCCTGGCTGAGCGGGGCCGAGCGGGCTGCTCGGGAACAAGGGGCACCCGCCGGCGCGGCGCCGGCGGGTGAGGTTGAAATGATCGAACCTGCTTATTTCGTATGGCCGGCGGCTGTCTCGAGATAGGCGATCAGGTCCTTGCGGTCCTCAGGCTTCTTGAGCCCGGGGAAGGTCATGTTGGTACCGGGCACAAAGGCCTGCGGCTTCTCCAGGTAGCTGAAGAGGTTTTCCTCTGTCCACTTCATGCCGCTCGCACCCTTGGCCTTCATGGCGGAGGAGTAGTTATAATCGGCCTTTGAAGCCGTCGGCCGGTCCAGAATGCCGTGAAGGTTCGGACCGACGCGGTTCGGACCGCCTTCCTCGACGGTGTGGCACGCCTGGCACTTCTTGAAAACCTTCTCGCCCTTCGCAGCGTCGCCGCCTTTCCAGTCGTCGTCGGCGTGGGCAATGCCCGCAATCGACATGATGAGCGCGAATGTCGCCAATCCGTTCAGAACTGCCTTCATGATAATCTCCCTGGGTTCGATCCGCGTACCGGCCAGTGCCTCTCTGCGGCGCCGCTGGCCTTGGTACGAGACCGCAAGCTAAACTAAGTTTCGATCCGGGTCAGGGGATGCGTCAAACTGGCGCGTGTGACGGATCATCGGCGAGGAGGCAACTTGGCGGACGTAGCAGGGGCGGGGGGCGAACGGAACGGCGGCCGCGCCTCCTATACGGTCGACGACAGCGCGGGTGCGTTGAGGTTCCTGCCGGCAGGAGATTGGTCGGTCCGGTCCATCCTGCCGATCGACAAGGATCTGCGCGCCTTTGCCGGGCGGAAGCCCGAAAGGCCTGAGGCGGTCTTCGACCTCTCCGGCCTCACTCGCCTCGATACGGCCGGCGCCTGGCTGATCGACCGGACCTCCGCCGCATTCGAGGCGCAGGGCGTGAAGGTTCGCTTCGAAGGCCTGACCGACGGCTACAAATTGCTGCTCGACAAGGTAAGCGAGGGCGGGGTTTTGAAAACCCCGAGCCATGAACGCCCGTCTCTATATGTGGAAGTCGTCGGTCACATCGGCGAAGTCGTGTCCGATATGTGGGTGGAGGCCGTCGCCTTCGTCGATTTTCTGGGCGCCGTGCTCGCCACCATAGGACGCAGCATCCGCCAGCCGAGCCGCTTCCGTCTCATTCCGCTCGTCCACCATATGCAAAAGGCCGGCTTCGAAGCGTTGCCGCTCATCTGCCTGCTGACCTTCCTCATCGGCGCCGTCATCGCCCAGCAGGGCGCGACGCAGCTTCGCCGGTTCGGCGCGGACGTCTTTACCGTCAACCTCGTCGCCATCATCTTCCTGCGCGAGGTCGGCATCCTTCTCACCGCCATCATCGTCGCCGGCCGCTCCGGCAGCGCCTTCACCGCCGAGATCGGTTCGATGAAGATGCGCGAGGAGATCGATGCGATGCGCACCCTCGGTCTCGATCCGATGGACATGCTGGTGGTGCCTCGCGTTCTCGCATTGGTGCTGACGCTGCCGCTTCTCACCTTTATCGGGGATATCATGGGCCTCATCGGCGGCGGCTTTGTCGCGGCGACGCAGCTCGATATGTCGCCGGGCGTATATATCGAGAGGCTTCGCGGCGCGGCGGATTTCTGGACGTTCGGCGTCGGCCTTCTGAAGGCGCCGTTCATGGCCGGCGTGATCGCGCTGGTCGGCTGCCGGGCCGGCCTCGACGTGACCGGTAGTGCCGAGTCCGTCGGCACGCAGACGACGCGCTCGGTGGTGCGCTCGATTTTTCTCGTCATCATTCTCGATGCGCTCTTTGCCACCTTCTTCACCGCGGTGGGCATCTGATGGCGAGGAAAGAAGAGCCGATCATCGAGGTCCGGGGCCTTACCACGAGGTTCGGCGACAATGTGATCCACGAGAATCTCGATCTCTCGGTCAGGCGCGGCGAAGTGCTGGGCGTCGTCGGCGGTTCGGGCACCGGCAAGTCCGTCCTGTTGCGCACCATCCTCGGTCTCAAGAAGCCGGACGAGGGCGCCATTCGCGTCTTTGGCCAATATGTCGACGAACTCGACGACGACGACAGGCGTGCGCTGGAACGGCGCTGGGGTGTGCTGTTTCAGGAAGGCGCGCTTTTTTCGGCGTTGACGGTCGCCCAGAACGTGCAGGTCGCCTATCGCGAACATCTGCACATGCATCAGGATCTGATGGACGAACTCGCAGCCGTCAAGATTTCGATGGTCGGCCTGCGTCAGGGCGCCTGCGATCTCTACCCGTCGGAGCTTTCGGGCGGCATGAAGAAGAGGGCGGGGCTGGCGCGGGCGTTGGCGCTCGATCCGGAAATCCTCTTCCTCGACGAGCCGACCGCCGGTCTCGACCCCATAGGCGCGGCCGCCTTCGACGAACTCATCACCGATCTCGCCAGAACGCTCGGCCTTACCGTCTTCATGGTCACCCACGATCTCGACACGCTGCATGCGACCTGCGACAGGATAGCGGTCCTGGCCGAGCAGCGTGTTATCCTGATCGGGACGATCGACGACATGCTCCGGAGCGACCATCCCTGGATCAGGGAATATTTCCACGGCCCGCGGGCGCGCGCGGCTTTTGCAGGCAAGTAGAAACATGGAAATCAAATCCAACAACGTCCTGATCGGCACCTTCGCGCTCGTCGTGCTCGCCTGCATCTTCGGTTTTGCGCTGTGGATCAGCCATGTGCAGCTCGACCGTCAGTACGCCTATTACCAGATCGTCTTTCAGGGGTCGGTCTCCGGCCTCAGCAAGTCCGGTTCGGTTCAGTTCAACGGTCTGCCCGTCGGCCGCGTGGTCGATCTGCATCTGGCCGAAGACGACCCGAACAAGGTGCTGGCCCTGATCCAGGTCGATAGCCGCACGCCCGTGAAGGAAGATTCGATCGCCCAGCTTGAAGCCTCCGGTATTACGGGTGTTGCGGTCATCCAGCTCACCGGCGGCCAGCCCGGCTCGAAGCTGCTGACGGCAAAGGAGGGCGAGACCTATCCGACCATCCGCGGCGCGCCTTCGACCTTGCAGGAGCTTGCAAAATCGGCTCCCGAAACGCTGCAAAGCGCCAATCAGCTTCTCGGCGAGCTGAACAACGTCCTCAAGAACAACCAGCAGTCGATCGGTCACGTCGTCGAAAATCTCGACAAGCTTTCGACTTCGCTGGCGGACAGCTCGCAGGACATGCAGCGCGCGATCAAGAACCTCGCCGACGCCTCGGAGCATTTCAATTCGCTGAGCCGCAACGCCGACAATCTGGTCAAGACGGATGCGAAAGGCCTCATCACCGATGTGCGTCAGACGGCGGACTCCTACCGCCGCGTCGCCGACAGCCTCGATCAGCTTCTGCGTGTCAACGGCCCCGCCATCAACCGCATGAGCAGGGACGGGCTTACCCAGATCCCGCAACTCGTCGCGGAGACGCGCGCGCTCGTTACTGCCCTCGACCGTATCGTTTCCCGCGCGCAGGACGATCCCGCGCGCTTCCTCATCGGCAAGAACGTTCCGGAAGTGAAAGCCCAATGACCCCTTCTCGCAGCCTCACCGGCGGAAGCCGCTTCCCGACACTCCGGCGTCTTGCCGCCCTCGCGCTTCTGGCGCCGCTCGGGGCCTGTGCGTTGGCCAGCGTCG
The DNA here is from genome assembly GCA_903889655.1 of uncultured Alphaproteobacteria bacterium. GTDB lineage: Bacteria > Pseudomonadota > Alphaproteobacteria > Parvibaculales > Parvibaculaceae > Parvibaculum. The sequence continues at coordinate 11,752 of CAISYL010000045.1, forward strand.
GCGACGGTCCGGCGCCGCAACTCTTCACCCTGACGGCGGCGCATCCGGCTCCGCCCTCTGCCGGAAAGGAGACGAAGCGCGCGCAGATCGAAGTCGACGAATTCGCGGCGCCAGCGGCCCTCGATACGACGCGTATCGTCCAGCAGGCGAGCGCCAACGAACTTAAATATTATGCCGACGCGCGCTGGGCCGACCGCGCGCCTCATCTCATCCAGAATCTGATGGTCGAAAGCCTCGAAAATTCGGGACGCTTCGCATCGGTCGCGTCGCATGGCGCCGATCTGCGCGGCGATTACGATCTGGTGGGCGACATCCGGCAATTCGCCGTCGACGCGTCCAACCCCGCGGGCCTGACGGTGCGCATCGTTCTCTATGCAAGGCTGGTGCGCGAGGACGAGCGCACGATCATCGCGGCAAAATCCTTCGAGACCGACGTGCCCGTGACTGGCAGCGGCATCGCCGCCATCGTCACCGCCTATGACACCGGCCTTCGCCAGACCCTCGACGGCATCGCCGTCTGGACGGCCGAAAATGCACACGGCGCCGCCACGACGGCAGCGAACTGACCGGCCTCAGGCGAGCTTGCCGCTCGCCTGGGCGAGGATCAGATAGGCCTTGCCGGTATCCGAGGTGAGATAGGTCTCGACCAGGATGTTCTCGCGGTCGCGGGCCGAGGCGGAGGCGAGCAGACGCTCGAACAGCGAGACGAACCTGTCGACATGCTCGCGGAATTCGACGTCGCCGCGATATTTGACCGCGATGCGGTCGTAAAGCTGCCGCCCGGCGATGTTGTAGAGACGCCGCGCGAAAACATTACGCTCACCGGCCTGATAGCGCTGCCAGAGTTCGGCCGGCGGGCTTTGCTCGAGCGCCCGGTCGAGGTCGATCGCCAGCGCCTGCAACGTCTCGATCACCTGCAATGAAGAACGGTGAAACTCATTGTCGCTCACGGCGTCGGGACTGGCTTCCGGTGGCACGCCGCGATCCGGTGTGCGTTCGGCGGCGGCCAGCAGGTCGGGAATGCCCCAGCGCCGCGAGGGATCGGCGGCGGCGCGTGGTGTCTCGGCGCGCGTGGCGTCGGGCCACGGCAGATCGGGCCGCGGTGGCGGCGGGGGCGCGATCTCCGTCGCTGCCGCCGGCGTCTGAAGCGCAGGCGCGGAACGGTCGAGCACGCGGGCGTGGCGCACGACGATATCCGCGATCGAGGCGAGCGCCGAAACCTGATCCTGCAACACATGATTGAGCGACGCGGCGCTCGATGCCGCTTCCGACGGCATGCGCGCGATCCGGCTTTCGAGTTCGCCGGCCGCATCCTGCAGGGCCCGTCCGGCTTCCTTCGCCGCGCCGCCGAGGCGGATCATCGCGGCATTGAAGCGTTCGGCCGCAACGTCGCTTTCCGAGATCGCACTGCCGACGAGCCCGCGCAATTCCTGCGCCCGGCCCGATATGTCGGCGGTGAGGGTGGCGGTCGCCCGCGTCACTTCGGCGCTCATCGCGGCGGTGGCGGCGCGGATGCTGTCGGTCGTCGAGCCGACGGCTTCGGCGGCGGCGCGGGTCACGTCTTCGCTGAGCGCGCCTGTCGCGGCTTTCAACTCGTCGACGGTTGCGCCGATGGCGCGCGTCGCGGCGCCGGCCGAACGGCTGATCGACCCCGAAGCTTCGCTCACTTCGTCGACAACGCGCAGAATGTCGCCCGAGATCGCCTCGTTGAGGGTCTTTGCCCGTTCGGCGGCATTGTCGAATGTCGCATTGAGGCGCGCGGCGAGATCCGCCGCTGCGCGGCCGATTTCCTGCGTGCGCTCGCTCATTGCCCGGTCGGCCGCGAGCAGTTGATCGCGATGCGTTTCGAATACGGTTTCAAGTCGCTCGCGTTCGGTGTCGAGGCGGTCAGCGGCCTCGGCGATGGTCTGGCGCTGGGTCTCGTAGCGCTGGGCGAGCGCGTCGGCTTTTCCGAGTGCGGTATTGGCGACGACTTCGAGGCGGGATGCCTGCCGGTCGAGAGTGGTGGCGGTGGCATCGGCGCCCGCGCGGGCGGCCTCGCTGACGCGGGCAAGCGTTTCCGTCTGCGTGACGATGCGCGCGCCCGCCTGTTCGAGCGTGCTTTCCGCCTGGCCGACAAGGCCGCGCACGGCGTCGACCTGTTCGCGAGTCGACCGCGCAATCGTGTCGCTCTCGGCGCCGAGCGCATGGCTCAGTTCGGTGAGGTTCTCGCGATGCTTGCCGAGAAGCTCGGTCATGACGCGGGCGCGTTCCTCCGCGCGTCCGGTCCCGCGTTCGATCGCATCCAGTTCTTCCGTCACCAGAGCGTTGAGTTTCGTCGTTTCGGCCAGTGCCTCCGCGAGGCCCGCCTTCATGCTGTCGAGTTCCTGGCGCACGGCCTGGGCGATACTGGTTATCTCTTCGCTCGCCTGATCGGCCGGGTCGGTGAGACGGATGGCGGTCCGCGCCAGAGCTTCCGCCATCAGCTTCATTTCCTGGCCGCGCCAGACGACATAGGCGGCGAGCCAGATCAGCGTGACCGGGAGGAGGGCGGCTCCCGCAATGACGGCGATCTCGTTGCGCGGCAGCATGGCGATGCCGTCGAGGCCGTAAAGCCCCCAGACATAGGCCGCCATCGCCCCGAGGCAGAAGAGGGTCGCCACCAGGGCCGTCGCCGGAATGCGCCTGGAAGGACGCCGGGCGATCAGCCGGTAAAGCGCGCCTGCCGCCGGCGAGTCCTCATTGGCGGCTTTCACCGTCGGTTCGATGGTTGCGGCCGTTTCCGGCGCCTTCGACGCTAAATCAAGGTTTTTCATGGTCTTTTGCCCGTTCCCGAAGCTTGGCTCCAGCCTGTCGGATGGGCGTCCCCCCGTCAACCGGGGTCCGGGCCTTGTGTGACCGGTGCGAGGCAGGGCTGGCACCACCGGTTTTCGGCCCTAAATGGAGGATTGAGGCGGTTCGCCTCGTTTAACCATTCGGTACGGGATCGGGGACTAGGCTTGAAGAGCCGGCTGAACGTCCGGCTCGCGGAGACGAACATGACATCGACGGTTACGGCCCCCAGACTCTCTCTCGTGGAAACCCTGGCTTCCGAAAGTGCCTCGGCGTCCGATAGCGAGCGACCTCTCGATCTCGTTCACCTGTCCAGATACACGCTCGGCAATCGCAGCCTCGAGACCGAGTTGCTGGGGCTCTTCCGGTCTCAGGCCGGCGTCTATGTCGCCCGCCTTCAGGACGCCGCGACCGACAAGGAGTGGAAGGATGCCGCCCACAGCCTCAAGGGCTCGGCCCGCGGGCTCGGTGCCTGGACGCTCGGCGATATCGCCGAGGAAGCGGAATGCCTTGCCGGTTTCGACGCCTCCGGCCGCGCGAACATCGTGGAGCGTCTCCGCGCCGCCATCGGCAAGGTCAATCTCTTCATCGACGAACTGATGGCCTAGGCTCCAGGAGGCGTTTGACAGCGCGACCGTTTATTTCAATCGGTACGGCGGTCAAAATCCTCGCGTCACATCAGACCGCCGATGTGGGTCAGAGGCTGCAGCCCGATATCGGCAATTGCTGCTTCTCCGACCTTGAACGCAATTTGGTATTCCGGATCGCCAACCATATTCTTGAATGCGGATCGGTGCGGATACTGAACCAGCACAACGGCATCCCATTGTTGCGCGTGCCCTGTCGTGAGCACCGGCAGACCGTTACCGCCGAACAGGATTTTCGCGCCAAATCGAGCCAGAATCGGCTTGGCCATTTGTATGTATTCCAAATATCTTTCCCGGCCGCCATCGGGCTCGAACCGGAGGAGGTTCAACATTACAACGGCTGAATCGTCGTCTTCATTCAGGAAGGCGTCGACGGCGACGGGTGATAACGAAACCATTTATCTTTCCTTTGACATGGCGCCGGGAGTGAGTGCGCCCGTCAATTGGTAGCCCTTCGACGTGTCAGAAACTGTCAGGATCGAACGCCAGTCGCGATCCTGCTGCCGCCACCGCGTCACGATCGATTGGCGTCGCCCGGGGTAGCGTTCCTCCAAAATCGTCCTCACGTGCAAACGATCGATGCGGAAGTGACGGAAGGCCGATCTGTGTTCGCACCAGGCCGCCAATATGCGCACGTCGTCGAAATAGACGATGGCGATCGGCCAGATAGTGCGATCCGATAACGAGCCTTGAGCGTCTTCATAGCTGATCGCAACTTTGCGTTGCCGACGGATGGCATCTCGCAACAAGACCGCCTGTGGAGGGTCCGCAAGCTTGGACGCTGAGGCCGCCGGTACGAGAGCAGGTGGTTCGCCGCTCGTCACCGGACCGTTCTTTCTGGCAGAAAGTATTTTCGCCAAAGCGCTTTCGCTGCCTTGCGCCAGGGCAGGATCGGCCCGCTGCTGCACCCAGCCCAGGCCAAGGATCAGCGCGTCCAGCTCGTCCTGTGAAAATGCGAATTCCGGAAGGAAAAAACCTTCCCTCAAGCAATAGCCGACGCCCGCTTGTCCCTCGAGAGGCGCTCCCAGCGAACGCAACGTTTCGATGTCTCGGTATATGCTCCGCTGCGAGACACCCAGTTCACGCGCCAGATCGTGGGCCGTGACAGGCGTCCTGCGTACGCGCAGCACACTGATCAATTCAAATAGACGACCCGTTCTCGACATACAGCGACTCTTCCTCGACAAACGTCGTGCGCTTGTTCGTGCTGGCGAGACGCACTCGATGCCCGGTTTTTACCGGATCGAGGGAGTCTCGCGATGCTGCCGGACTGGCAACATTGTACCGCGCAAAATGTCTTGAAAGAGACAAGAATCCTCGCCGACCGGAAATCTTGATGTGCGCGAAGTGTAAAACGTCGTCTGGAATTAACCCGCGCCGTGGATCGCGTCTCCAGATTTCGCTCAGCCCATGGTGAAGACGGTACGCAGGCCGCCATCGTCGCTGTTCCATGCCAGCGCGACGTCCGACAGCGGCACCGGCCTGACGGCGATTTTAAAGCCGGCGGGCACGGTCGCCTGCAACAGACCGTCGATGGCGCCGATCAGGCGGTCGAGAGCGATACTGCCGATGCCGCTCCCCATCAGCTCGATGGACGACGAGCGCAGCACGGCGCTCGGCAGAGTTATGTCCGAACCGCTGATCGACCCGATCTGGACGAAGCGTATGGGCACGCCGTCCGGTCCCGCTTTGGCGCCGGCGATCAAAAGGCACTCGGCGCTCTTGCCCCACAGATAGTCGAGCACGATGTCCACGCCCTCGGCGAATTGCTCCTTGAAGCTCTTCTCCAGCGCCGCCTCGTTTTCGACGAGCGGGATCGTCACATCGGCGCCAAGGGCCGCAAGTGAATGCAAGGCGTCTTTATTGCGGCCGGTTGCGATGATCTTCTTCGCGCCGAGGTGTCGCGCAATCTGCACCGCGAGCCGGCCCGCCGTTCCGGTGGCGCCATTGATCAGCACCGTCTCGCCGATTTTGAGCCGGGCGCGTTCCGTCAAGGCAGCCCAGGACGACATGCCCGGATTGGCGATGGCGGCCGCCGTCATGTCGTCCAGCTCGTCGGGCAGGGCGAGACACTGCGCGGATGGCGCCACGGTCCGCTCCGCCATGCTGCCGTAAGGCGCTTTTGGCAGAACGAAATAGACCCGGCGTCCGTCGTCGAGCCGACCCACACCATCGATGCCGACAATGAAGGGAAACTGGCCGGAGGAACTGTAATGCCCGCCGGAGGCCCGGCTTTTAACGATGGGGCTGAGGGCGGCGGCGGTCACCTCGATGCGGCTCTCGCCCGGGCCCGGCACCGGCTCCGCGAAATCCTCATAGACCGGCATTTGCGCAGGCGCCCGGACGATCGCGGCTTTCATGGCATTTTCCTTTTGATCCACGAAAATATGTGCATGATACACATATAATCGGGAGGCTGCGATGGCGTCAAGAAAGAAAGTGCAAAATACACATATGGACGGCAGGCTCCGCGAGCTTCATGGAGCGCTGCTCGACATCGCCGCGATGATGAACCGTCCGCAACGCGACGAGATGCTGATCAGGGAGGCCGGGATTCCGCTCGACCGGGCATTGTTCCCTTTGCTTGTCAGCGTCGAGCGCTTCGGACCGATCGGCGTTGTGGAGCTGGCCGATCGTGTGGGGCGCGACTACACCACCGTCAGCCGTCAGGTCGCGAAACTCGAGAGCCTCGGTCTGGTAAAACGTCGGGGAAGCGTCGCCGACCGCCGTGTGCGGGAAGCGGCGATCACGCCGAAGGGCAAGGCGGTGACCGATCTCGTCGACGCGGCACGCGAAAGAATTGGCCGCACCATCTTCGAAACATGGGATGCGCGCGACTTCGAAGATCTGGTGCGGCTGATGCGGAAATTTGCGGATGCCGTGAAGGACGAGCTGCCGGCGGGTCTGCCTCAAGCCCCGGCGCGCTGAACCTGATCGCGCGGCGTCCAGACGCTGCCCGGTTTGAAGAAGGGCGCATGGCCGGAAACATCGAAGCCCGAATGCGTGTCGCGCATCTCCCAAAGCCTCTCTCCGCATCCCGTCTCGGCGAGGAGGGCTCGCGCCGCCCGCGCTTCCGCCTCCGGCAATTCGCGAAACGCGGCCTGCAACCGTTCGAGGCACCAGACGCGATAGCGATGGACCGGCAGCTTGTATGCGGTGCCTTCGATCGAAACCTCGAAGTTCTTCCGGCCCGCGCACCAAGCGTTTGCATTGGCGTTGAGATAGGGCAGGTAACATGCGCCGATATCTTCGAGCACCGGCCGCCAGTCCTCCGGCACGTCGGCCAGGAGAGGGCCCTGCAGCCGGCTCGCCTTCGCATTCCACATCCGCCCCAGCCATTCGAAGACCGCGGGTGCCCGGTCGCGCATGATCCGCGCCGGTGTCGGGTCGAGGCCGAAATGCCGGAACATCGAGGCGAAGAAGCCGAAATCGGCAAGCGTCGGTCGCTCGCCCAGCAGATAGGGCCGCGCGGTCAGCATCCGTTCGAGGAATGCGAGATTGCGGGTGTAGATGCTTTCGACATGGGCCCGTGTCGCTGCCGTGATGCCGTCGCCCCGTACATATTTGGCGAGCTGCCGCCGGTAGATCGCCCAGCGCCGGACGAAGAGCGGCAGTTTCAGATCGTGCATCATCTCCGTCGCGATGCGGTGGCTCATCAGCCGCGCATCGGGCTGATAGCTCCAGCGATAATGAAGCGCCGGACGCCACAGCCACTCGTCGGCATAATCTTCCAGAAGCCGGCTGAAGAAGCGCTGCAGGGGATCTTCGGGCACCACCTTCGGTCCCGGCAGCAGCGCGTCGATCCATTCGATCATCGGCGTGCTGTCGCTCATCCAGCGCCCGTCGGGAAGCTCCACCGCCGGCATCTGCGCGAGCCCCGTCGCCCGCGCGGCGCGGCGGATGCCGCCAAGACTCATCTCGATACGTCGATGCGGAATTTCCTTGAAGCGGATGAAGGCTTCGAACTTGCCGGTGAAGTAGGAGAGGTCGAGGCCATGCACATCCATGCATGCAAGCATGTCCATGCCTGCAGGCGCCTGCATGCCCTCGTCGCCCATCAATCCGCCTCGCCGAGAGCGTTGACGGCAAAGAGCACCGTCTTCTTCGCCTGTGCGATAGACAGGCCCTGATCCTGCCGGAGCCGCCGCCAGCTTTCGAAGCTCATCAGCAGATCGATCGCCTCGAGCCGCGTTCCCTCCTCGCGTAGGGTGGGCGGCAGGGCGTCCCGCAGCATCGCGCGCTGCACCCGCGCCAGCATCGCATGGTCCTCGCGCAGAAAGGCCGAGCGGTGCTTGTGAACGTCGGCCGCGACCATGAAGGGCATGATCTTCTCGAAGACCACAGATCGCCGGTCGACCATGGCGCTGAGCCGCACCGGCCAGTCGCCTTCCGGCAACGGGGCGCCGGCAATGGGCGCGATTTCGGAGAGCATGACCTCCGAAATCTCGCGGTAGAGGCTGTCCATGTCGTCGAAATGACGGAACACGGTCCTCAGACCCACGTCCGCCTCGGCCGATACGTCCTCGGCGCTCGGGGAAATGTTCCCCTTGCGCACCAGCCTGAGCATCGCCTCTACGATGCGTCGACGGTTCTCCTGGCCGCGCAATACGCGTCCATCTTTCTTCTCTTCGATCTCGTCAGCTCGCGCCATTGGCTCTTCCACGCAATAACTCTCTGACCGTTATGCCGCTGACGAGCGCGAAAGAAAAGGCCGCTCCGTATTGGCCGGGCACAGCAACGGGGAGCGGGCGCCAGAGAAAGAAGAGAAATAACCCCAGCGCCAGCTCGCCCACATGGACGAGAAGCAGCGGTAGGACCATCTGCCGGTGTCGCGTGGCGACCAGAAGATCGACCCCGCCGAGCGTGATTTGTCCGATGCCGACGGCGCCGATGAAGAAGAGGGCGAGCCCCCGCGCCGCGCCAAGGTCGAGCCCGGCAATGTCGGTGAGCCCGCCATCCGGCGCGAAGAGGTGGATCGACCCGCGCACCAGATTGACGATGCCGAGGAAGGCGAGCACGCCGACGGCAAGTCTGGACGGAGAGCGGGTCATGATCGGCTCCTTTCAGCCGATCTCGTTGCTGAGCGTCGAGCGGATGAGAAGCTGTCCGGCAAGCCCCGCTGTGCGGTGTTTGCTGATCTCCAGGACTTCCGGCGAACTCGCGATGGCAAAAAAAGCGGCGGCGGACGGATATTCGACAAGCGCCACGACGTCCCACATGCCGTCGACCGAGCCGATCACCACGTCCTTCAACTCGGCCGAAATCAGCATGCGACCGCCGCGCGCCTCGACGATCTTCCGCATCTCCCGGCCATAGCGCATATAGGCTTCCTGGCCGCTGACCTTCTCCGTGCGCCCGTCTCCATAATCCGCGATGTCGCGAAACTTCAGCAGATTGAGCATGACGATGGGCGCGGGATCTTTCGACCCGGCAAGCTCCATCAGTTTTTCGCGTTTCGGATAGACGTCGATTTCATAGTTCACGATGGCTCCCCCCTCATGCCGTCTTGCGAATGGCCGTCTTGCGAATGAACGCGTCGATGATTTCGACGAGCTCGGCCGGCTTGTCTTCCTGCAGGAAATGCCCGCCACCCTGGACGATGAGATGCGCCTGACCCTTCGCGCCTGGCACCCGCTCCTGAAATATGCGCTCGCCGCCCTTGCTCACCGGGTCGCCGTCGCTGAAGGCGGTGAGGACCGGCCGGTCGAAAGCTTCCAGCACCTTCCACGCCGCCTTGTTCTCCGCGACCGACGGATGCTCCGGCGTGATCGGCACCAGCGCCGGAAAGCGCCGCGCGCCGGCCTTGAAGTCCTCTTCGGGATAGGGCGCGTCATAGGCGGCTTTCTCCGCCGCGCTCAGCTCGCGCATCGTCCCCATGTTGACGATATCGCCGACCGGCAGCACCGGCACGGACTGGCTGAAGTCGAGCCATGCCTGAAAGGCATCCGTCCGTCCGGTGCCGATGGGAAGGCCGGTATTGGCGATAACGAGCCGCGCGAAGCGCTCGGGGAAGGCGGCGACGAGCCTGAGCCCGATGAGCCCGCCCCAGTCCTGACAGAAAAGCGTGATGTCTTTCAGATCCTTCGCGACCAGCCAGTCGCTCATCCACTTCACGTGGCGCTCATAGGTGTAATCCGTCTGCTCGCTCGGCTTGTCCGAACGGCCGAAGCCGACGAGATCGGGCGCCACGACGCGGTGGCCGCGGCCCGCAAGGCCGGAGATCATGTGGCGATAGAGAAACGACCAGGACGGTTCGCCATGCATCAGTAGAACGGGTGCCGCATCCTTCGGGCCTTCATCGACCGCGTGAATGCGCAGCACCGTTCCGTCGGCATCCGTCACGTCGAGATAGGTCGGCGCAAAGGGAAAATCGGGCAGGTTCGCAAAACACGAATCCGGCGTTCTCAGCACTCTCATAACGTCTCCTCCGGGGGCCTTCGTCGCAGGGCTATATATTGACATAAATCGTGTCACTACATATAAGATGCTGTCAAGGGGACGGAGACGGTCGGAATGAAGCTTGTCTTAAGTCGTGCGGGAAGCACGTTTCTCACCAGCCGCGCGCTGCGCAACACGCGCCGCGCCGTCCACGCGGCTCGCCGTCGGCTAAAGGGCGGGACGCCGACGGTTCATTATTTTCATCAGGCGGACGATCCCTATAGCCATGTCGCCGCGCAGGCGCTGGGCTCGATCGCCGAGCGTTACAAGATCGCCGTCGTTCCATGGATCGTTTCGCCGCCGGAGGATTCCGCCGCGCCGGAGCGCGAAAGGCTCCGCGTCTATGCGCTGCGGGACGCGGTGCGCCTGGCCGCTGAATATGGCTTCGACTTTCCGGCCGGCGCGACGATGCCGGATGCGGGAACCGTCGCCTTCTGCAACGGCCTTCTGCTTGCCTCGAAAGTGCAGGGCAACTTCGACATCGTTGCGCCGCTCGCCGGCAGCGCGCTCTTTTCGGGTGACGCCGCCGCCTTGCGCGTCCTCGCGGCGAAATACGGCACCGCGAAGCCGGAAACGGTCGCGCGTGCGCTCGCCGAAGGCGACGCGATGCGCAAGCGCCTCGGCCACTATCTCGGCGCGATGTTCTATTTCGAAGGCGAATGGTATTGGGGCATCGATCGCCTCAATCATCTCGAAGAGCGTCTCGCCGGCCTCCGCCTCGACAGGTTGAAGGGCAGGCCGATGATCGCGCCCTGGCGCGACGTCAAGCTCGGACCCTACAAGAAAGGCGGGCCGCGTCCCGTCATCGATTACTGGTTCTCCTTTCGAAGTCCCTATTCCTGGATTTCCTTTCCGCGCATGAGAAAGCTCGCGCGTCACTACGACGCCGAACTGCGGCTCCGTTTCATCCTGCCGATGGTGATGCGCGGACTGCCCGTGCCGAGGGTCAAGCGCTTCTACATCATGCTCGACACGAAACGTGAGGCGGAGCGGGCTGGCATAGCTTTCGGAACTGTCGTCGATCCGGTGGGGGCCGGAGCAGCGCGGGCGCTCGCCGTCCTGCATCATGCGGTGAAGCTTGGCCGCGGTGAAGACTTCGCGGAGCTCGGTCTCCGTGCAGCCTTCGCGGATGGCATAGAGCTCGCTTCGGATGCGGGGCTCGGCGATGTCGCCCGCCGCGCCGGTCTCGACGACGCGACCGTGAAGACGGCGCTCGCCGACGAAAGCTGGCGCCCCGTCGCGGAGGAAAATCGCGAGGCGCTTTTCGCCGCCGGTCTCTGGGGCGCACCGACGTTCCGCGTCGACGGCCTGCCCGCGCATTGGGGGCAGGATCGCTTCTGGGCGCTGGAGCAGGACATTCTCCGCGTCATCGAAGGCCGGAATTCTTGAGAGGGACGAGAGCATGACGCGAGCGAACCATCCCACCCGCCGTCGCGTGCTCGGCACGGGCGCCGCCGCGCTTGGCATCGCGAGTTCAGGAACGGCCTTCGGCGCGCCGGCGGCATTGAAGTCGAAGCGCCCTAATATTCTCTTCGTGATGACCGATCAGGAGCGCTCCTCGACGACGCTGCCGTCGAGCCTCGACCTCCCGGCGCATGACTGGATGGCGGAGCGCGGCACTTTCTTTTCGAAATACAACGTCAACACGACGCCGTGCTCACCGTCGCGCTCGGTGATCTATTTCGGCCGCCACACGCAGCAGACCGACATGGTGGTGAACGACGGCGCGCCGCCTTTCCCGGTGCTTAACCCGAAGCTCCGTTCGATCGGCCATCATTTGCGCGATCTCGGCTACTACACCGCCTACAAGGGCAAGTGGCATCTGAGCGATCTTCCGCATGCGGCGCAGCTCGGCTACGGCCCCTATGCGAAGACGGACAAGTCGCTCGAAGCCTTCGGCTTCAGCGACTACAACATCGACGGCGATCCGCATGGCAAGGTCTGGGACGGCTATCGCTATGACGGCCCGACCGTCAGCGCCTCGATCCAGTGGCTCGACGAGGTCGGCCGCAAGCTCGACAAGCCCTGGTTCCTCGCCGTCAATCTCGTCAATCCGCACGACATCTGCTTCTTCGAATCCTGGGACGGCCAGACCGCGACGCGCGGCAATCCCGACGTGCTGTCGCCGCTCGAGCCCGCGCCCGCGAACGAGATCTACGACAAGGATTGGAGCCACATCCCGCTGCCGGAAAGCTTCTATCGCAAGCCGTCCGACGCGGAGCCCTGGGCCGTCAAATCCTATCGCGGCATCTGCGACCTGACCTATGGCAAGCTGCCCGACGACGAGCGCGTCTGGCGCAGGAACCAGAGCTACTATTTCAACTGCATGCGCGATGCGAGCTACAAGATCCGCCGCCTCTTCGCCGCGCTCGAAACGCTAGGCCTCGCCGACAATACGATCGTCGTCTACACCGCCGATCACGGCGAGATGGCCGGCGCGCAAGGCCTGCGCCAGAAGGGCCCGGTGATCTACAAGGAAAACGTCGCCGTCCCGCTCTACATCAGCCATCCCGACGCGCGCACCGCGCGCAGCGTCGAAAGCCTCGGCAACACGGTCGATCTCTTGCCGACGCTTTATGAATTCGCGGGCGGCGATCTCGGCAAGCTCGAAGACCCGCTGGGCGCGCTTCCCGGCGTCAGCCTCGCGGCCGCCGTCACGGGCGGCAAGACCGAACGCGATGCGCGCGGCGCCTTCTACAATTACGGCGTTCCCTTCTATATCGACCCGCAGATGATGGAAGCGATGATGCGCGACGGACGCACGCCTTCCATGGCGGCGATCTTCATCGAGTCGCTGAAGCTCGGGCATCTCGGCCCCAGCCGCACCAATCGCGGCCTCCATCGCGGCGTCTATGACGGCCGCTACAAATTCGCGCGCTTCTTCGCGCTGGGCGAGCATCACATCCCGAAAGATTGGGACATGCTCCTCGCTCATAACGACCTCGCGCTCTACGACACCGAGACCGATCCGAACGAACTGACGAACCTCGCTCTCGACCCCGAGGCGCACAAGGATCTCATCTGGTCCCTCTGCCAGAAAACGACGGCCCTCATCGAAACCGAAATCGGCCGCGACGAAGGCCAAGAATTCGAAGGCCCGGGATTCTTGTACAAGCTCTGAGCAGCTACCCGGCCAACTCCCGATTTAATCCTTACTCTGAGGAGCAGCGCCGCGTCTCGAAGGGCGCTTTCCCGTCGCCGTCATTGCGCTTACTCCGAAATTGAATATCCAGGTCTGTTGCACAACAGGCGCAGATTCCAGGCGATCCCCCTGATAGGTTGCCGCGAACAGGGGGGCTTCATTATGAAAAGACTGGTACTCGGTCTGGCGTGTTCGATGGTCGCCGGCGTTGCGATTGCTGACGAGGTTCCTGCCGGCAAGGCGCCGCTGGAAACCTCCATGTCGGCCGATGGTTGGTACTTTTCGGCCGATGGAGCGTGGCAGAGCGTCAAGCTGCCGGCTTACAGCCTCGGCTTCCGTCGAGTCGCTGAGCCGTTATTCCCGGACGCGGGTGCCTTCCAGACCTTCAACAGGCATATCGATGGCTACATGGTTCGGGGGGCAGCGGGATACTTCTTGCCTCCCGCCTGGTCGGACACGCTGTTTGGCGCCAACACGCGGGTAGAGATTGGTGGTCTCTATGGCCACGCCTCGGGCTCGGCCAGCGGCACCGCGGTCTACACCGGCGGCGGTGTCGTAACTCAGACTTTGGACGGCGCGGGCGCGAATGGCGGTTATGTCTGTGCCGACTTCCAGCACTGCACGACAAACTCAAATCTCTCGACCAGCTATTCCAACTGGCAATTCAATGGAAAAATTGCCGGCGAATATAGCATCGCCGCTATCTCGGTGGCTCCGTCGCTGGCGATCTTCGGCGGCAAGGCGCGGGTCAATCAGACACTCGCCCAAACGATCCAGATAGGCGTCGCCGCCACGACGCCAACTTATGATGCAAGTACGTCGCTGCGCTGGAGGGACGTCGGCGCGCGGGCCGGCCTCGATCTGAAATTCGAGGTGATCCCCCGGGTGGAGGTGGGCCTCGGAGGTTGGGCGGGATTTGCCGGACGCCGCGCGTCGCTTGACGGAACCGACCTCGCCGTGGATCACGTTGTCGGCCTTATGGCGGGCGACAGCGCGATATCGAGCAGCGCGAACGCAACGCCGTTTCTTGCCAACGCCGAAGCGGGCGTGGCGTTCAAATGGCTTCCGGCCTTGACGGTGCGCGGATTCACCGGCCTCAACTATGATAGCAAGACGCCGGGCATCGCGTCCTCGAGTTTCACCGGAGGGATCGGCGGTGGAATAACGTCGAGAACGCCGGCCCATATCACGTTCCACGCCGAGACCAGCTTTTATGCGGGCGGCGGTATTACCTGGACATTCTGAACTCATTCGCAGGTGACGGGGTGGGCCGCGTTTCGAGTTCCGGCGGCTTACCCCGCAATCGCCTTCGCCTCGAATCTCCCGTCCCGGTAACTCGCGCCGAAATAGACATCGACGCTCCGGATGCGGTCGCCTGAAAACCTGAAGAACTCGGTATTCCGGAATTCGTGGCCGTTCGCCGCGAGGCAGCGGTACTGGACGAAGGCCTCGTCGCCCTCGACGAAGAGTTTCTCGATCACATTCTCCTTGATGAGCACGCTGTTCGGCCAGCAGCGTTCGAAATAGGTCGCCTTGTCGATCCCGTCGTCATAGGGACTCGTGAAGGTGAAGTCGTCGGTGAACATGTCGTCGAGCAGTTCCCGCTGCTTCGTCCGGTAGGCGTCGAAGCAGCGGCGGATCAGTGCGGCCCGGTCTTTTCCGCCTGTTGCGTCGGTCATGCGAACCTCCTATTGCGGCACCATATGCATATAGGGCTCGGCTTCCTTCAGCGCGCGGGCGAAGGAGGGCCGAGCCTTGAGCCGCGCGAGATAGGCGGCGGCCCGTGGGTGCGTCGCGCCGAAAGGCGCCACCATGTCGGCATAGAAGAGGGCGGGCGATGCCGCGCAGTCGGCCATGGTGAAGTCCTCGCCCATCGCCCATGTCTTCCCGGCCATGTCTTCCTCCACGAGGCCGAGCGAAATCTTCAGCATGGCGCGCGCCTCCTCGACGCCGTGAGGATCGTGCCGGCCCTCGGGGCGAAGACGGTCGCCGACGATCTTCTGCATCGGCACATGCACATAGAGATCGAAGAAGCGATCGGCCATCCGCGTCCGCCGGGCGAGGTCGGCGTCGGCGGGGAGGAGGGCGGTCCGGCCCGGATAATGCTGCGCCAGATATTCGATGATGATGCTCGATTCCGGCACGGTCCAGTCCCGCGCATCGTCGTGGAG
>CAISYL010000046.1 GCA_903889655.1 uncultured Alphaproteobacteria bacterium
GCGCCCGCGCCGGATCAGCTTCACCTTACGGCCAACGACCTCCGAGACGCGGATACGCGCCTTCAGCTCGTCGAGAAAGCCTTTTGGGAAGCTCATGTCGCGGCATCATCCGGATTATCGGTTGAAATGTGATTGTCGCATTTCGGAGACGGCAATGCGAGGGCGGCGGGAGACGGCGCCCTCGTCGCCTGTGGATAAATCGGGTCGAGACGGCCTCACAGCAAGGTCTGCCAGATGCGGGAATAGAATTCCTCGATCTTTTCCGAGAAGGGGCGCTCGTCCCAGGTCTTGAGATCGATGGGCTGGGCGGCCGCCTCGTCCTGGCGGAACATCTCTTCCAGCGACCCGGCGGCGACCTTGCCAAGGACCACCGCGTCTACCTCGTCGTTGAAGAGCACGCTGCGCTGGTCGAAATTCGACGAACCGACCACCATCCAGACGTCGTCGATGACCGCCGTTTTCGAATGCAGTATCTGGCCCTTCATCTCGTAGATCTTGACGCCCGCCTCCAGCAGATCCTCGTAATGCGAATGGCCGACATTGAGGGCGGATTCTGAATCGCTCTGCGCCGGCAGCAGCAGACGCACATCGACGCCGCGGCGGGCCGCGTCCATCAGGTCTTCCTTTTCGTCATGCGTCGGCACGAAATAGGCGGCGCTGAGCCAGATGCTTTTCTCGGCGGTGCGGATCGCGGAGAGGAGCGTTACGTAGTAGCGCGGAATTTCATGGTCGGGCGTGCTGCCGATGATGCGCATCAGCTCGGTTCCGCCCGGCTTCTGCGGTGGAAAGAAATTCGCCTCGTCGAGCGGCGGCCCTTTCTGCTCCTGCCAATGTTCGAGGAAAAGCTTCTGCAATCCGGCCACCGCCGGTCCCTCGATTTCGATATCGGTGTCGCGCCAGTGCTGCGGCAGGCCGGTGGACGTGTCGATGTCGTCGGAAGCGCGGCCCGGCGCGCGGCTCTGATAGGACTTGCTCAGATTGACGCCGCCGATGATCGCCAGCCTGCCGTCGACGACCAGAATCTTGCGGTGGTCGCGGTCGTTGATCGAATAACCGACCTTGGCTTTCAGCGGGTTCAGCGGATTGAATTCGACGATCTTCACGCCCGCCTTGCCGAGACGGTCGAAGAAGGCGGGCGGCGTCTGGCCCGATCCGTAGCTGTCATAGATCACATTGACGGCGACGCCCTCCTTGCGCTTCTCGATCAGCAGATCGCCGAGATGCTCGCCGTCGCTCTCGATATCCTCGAACGTATAATATTCGAGATTGACGTGATCCTTCGCCGAGCGGATCGCGGCGAAGATCGCATGGAACGTCACCTCGCCATCGCGCAGCACCTGCACATCGTTGCCGGCGACGAGCGGGCTTTCCGCGATCGCCTGCTCGATCATCAAATGACGCTGGAGAATGTCGGCATCCTTGTTGCCGGCGCGGAGCTTTGCGAGCAGCGCCCTGCTCTGGCTCGCGCTCAAGGGCCCGCGTGCGCCGACGATCTGCGGCTTCTCCTTCGCACCGACAGGCTGGTCGATCAGCCCGTCGAAGGACGGCACCGAGGCGCAGGCGGCGAGCCCGCAGCAAGCCGCACCGAGAATGAAAAGTCTGATCGCGCGCACAGGCGTTACCTCCCGACGACGCCGGAAAGCGCGCCCCATCAAATCAAACGAAGCGGCAGGGATTAGGTTCCCAATTCAGCCGAGCAGGCTTTTCGCCAGCCCGCCGGCCTTGGCGAAGTCGATCTGGCCGGCATAGCGGGTCTTCAGTTCCGCCATGACCTTGCCCATGTCCTTGATCGACGAGGCGCCGAGTTCCTTCATCACCGCTTCGATGGCGGCGCGGGTTTCGGCTTCCGAGAGCTGCTTCGGCATGAAGCTTTCGATGACGGCGATCTCGGCCGCCTCCTGGGCGGCGAGTTCCGGCCGCCCGCCCTTCTCGTAGAGTTCGACCGACTCGCGGCGCTGCTTCACCATCTTGGTGAACAGCTCCATCAGCTCGGCGTCGGAGACGCCCTCGTTGCGGCCGTCGGTGCGCGACGCGATGTCCTTGTCCTTGATCGCGGCCTGCATCAGGCGGAGCGCCGAAAGGCGCGGCTTGTCGCCGGCTTTCATCGCGTCTTTGACCTGTTGCGTGATGCTTTCGCGCAAGGACTGGCTCATTCGTCTTCTCCGTTTTTCGAGGCGCTCAACCTAAACCACGCGAAGGCTGCGGGCAAATTTGCCGCGCCGCCGAAGAAAGACCGTAACGCGTTGAAAACACGGCTTTATTTTCACCCGTCATCAACTTGACGCGGACAGGGCGTTCCTTTAGTTTCCGCGAAATTCGACGGGAAACTGAGTCTGCCGAGCGGAGCTTCGCGCCCCGGCGCGAACTGGCGGGCACTTCCTCCCCAGGAGTAAGCAATATGAGAGTGTCGACGAAAGCCGCCACGGAACGGCGCATGCCCGAGGGCACGCAGCGTTCCGGGGAGGAATCGGCGCGCGATCACGCGGGAGAACGGCTATGAGCGAGGGCGGCAAACCGACGGCAATCCTGGTGCTGAAGGACGGAACCGTTCTCGAAGGCATCGGCGTCGGGGCAACCGGCGAGGCGGTGGGCGAGGTCTGCTTCAACACCGCCATCACGGGCTATCAGGAAATCCTGACCGACCCTTCCTATGCCGGACAGATCATCACCTTCACCTTCCCGCATATCGGCAATGTCGGCACCAATGATGAGGACATCGAGACCTCGAATCTCGCGAGCCATTCGGGCGTGCGCGGGCTGGTGCTGAAGGCCGACATCACCAATCCGTCGAACTATCGCGCGGCGAAACATTTCGACCGCTGGCTGCGCGCGCGCGGCATCATCGGCCTTGCCGGTCTCGACACCCGCGCCCTCACTCGCCTCATCCGCGAAAAGGGCATGCCGGACGGCATCATCGCGCATCATCCGGACGGCAAGTTCGACATTCCCGCGCTGCTTGAAAAGGCGCGCGCGTGGGGCGGCCTCATCGGCCTCGACCTCGCGAAGGATGTGACGACGGGCCAGAGCTATTCCTGGAACGAGGCGAGCTGGAAATGGGGCTGCGGCTACGAGCCCGGCCATGAGCTGAAGCACAAAGTCGTCGCCATCGACTACGGCATCAAGCGCAACATTCTCCGCTGCCTGACGAGCGCCGGCTGCGAAGTGACCGTCGTGCCCGCCGACACCAGGGCCGAAGACATTCTGGCGATGAAGCCCGACGGCGTGTTCCTGTCCAACGGCCCCGGCGATCCGGCGGCGACCGGCGAATATGCCGTGCCCGAAATCAGAAAGCTGGTCGACAGCGGCAAGCCCGTCTTCGGCATCTGCCTCGGCCACCAGATGCTCGCCATCGCGCTCGGCGCGAAAACCGAAAAGATGCATCAGGGTCATCACGGCGCGAACCATCCGGTGAAGGACTACACGACGAACAAGGTCGAGATCACCTCGATGAACCACGGCTTCACCGTGTCGCGCGAAAGCCTGCCCGAGAACGTCGAGGAGACGCATGTCTCGCTTTTCGACGGCACCAATGCGGGGCTCCGCCTCAAGGGCCGCCCCGTCTTCTCCGTCCAGTACCACCCGGAAGCCTCGCCGGGCCCGCAGGACTCTCACTACCTCTTCGAGCGCTTCGTGAAGCTGATCGAGGAGGGGAAACGCTGAAATGCCCAAACGTACAGACATCAAAAGCATTCTCATCATCGGCGCGGGTCCGATCATCATCGGTCAGGCGTGCGAGTTCGATTATTCGGGGACGCAGGCCTGCAAGGCGCTGAAGGAAGAGGGCTACCGGATCATTCTGGTGAACTCCAATCCGGCGACGATCATGACCGATCCCGATCTCGCCGATGCGACCTATATCGAGCCGATCACGCCGGAGATCGTGGCGAAAATCATCGAGAAGGAGCGGCCCGACGCGCTCTTGCCGACGATGGGCGGACAGACGGCGCTCAATACCGCGCTCGCGCTCGACGACATGGGCGTCCTCAAGAAATTCAACGTCGAGATGATTGGCGCCAAGCGTGACGCCATCGCCAAGGCCGAAGACCGCCAGCTCTTCCGCGACGCGATGGACAAGATCGGCCTCGAAAGCCCGCGCTCCAAGGCCGCGCACAACATGGAAGAGGCGCTTGCCGGCCTCGACTTCGTCGGCCTGCCCGCCATCATCCGCCCCTCCTTCACGATGGGCGGCACGGGCGGCGGCATCGCCTACAACAAACAGGAATTCACCGAGATCGTGGAGCGCGGCCTCGACGCCTCGCCCACCACCGAAGTGCTGATCGAGGAGTCGGTGCTCGGCTGGAAGGAATACGAGATGGAAGTCGTTCGCGACAAGGCGGACAACTGCATCATCATCTGTTCGATCGAGAACATCGATCCGATGGGCGTGCA
>CAISYL010000047.1 GCA_903889655.1 uncultured Alphaproteobacteria bacterium
GACTTACCGGGGCAGGCTTTCAAGCCGTTTGTATTTGGGATGAGAGCATGATGCAAACCGTATGGCATTCAGGGGGCCCACTCTCCGTCAATCTTCCGCGCCGGGCTTTCCGCTTCTCGTCCGCTTCAGGCTTCCGCGCTTGACCTTGCTCTCGACGCGCCGCCGTTTCGCGGCTTTGGTCGGCCGGGTGGCGACGCGGAATTTCGGCTGGTGCGCCGCTTCCCGGATCATCTCGACGAGGCGGTCGATCGCGTCCTTGCGGTTGGCGTCCTGGGTGCGAAAGCGGTTCGCCGTGATGACGATGACGCCGTCCTTCGTCAGCCTCGCGCCGGCGATCCTTTCAAGACGCAGCTTCACCGGCTCGCGCAGCGAAGGCGATCCGCGCACGTCGAAGCGCAACTGCGCGGCGGTCGAAACCTTGTTGACGTTCTGCCCGCCGGGACCGCCCGCGCGGATGAAGCTGATCTCGATCTCGCTGTCGGAAATCGCGATGGCGGGGGTAACGGCAATCATGATCGCGGGCCTGCGATGGGGTGACCGGAAGCCTGTTTCATAACCGGCCGCGGACGGAACGTCCCATCCTTCTTGATCTCGCTACTATGGACGAACATATTTGGTTCATGGCCAGACCGTCCAATCGCGAGCGAATTCTCACCGAAGGACTGCGCGTCGTTCACGAGCGCGGCTTTGCCGGCGCGAGCGTGCGCGACATCGTGCAGGCGGCCGGCGTGCCCCAGGGCTCCTTCACCAATCATTTCGCCTCGAAGGAAGCCTTCGGCCTCGAAATCCTCGAGCTTTATTTTGCCGAAAGCCGCTGCATCATGGAGCGGACGCTGCGCAACGATGCGCTGCCGCCGCTCGCCCGGCTCGCGGCCTTTATCGACGGCAATACGACGGAGCGCGACGCGGATTGCGCCCGCAAGGGCTGCCTGCTCGGCAATTTTTCCGCCGAGGCGACCGAACATGGCGAGGCGATCCGGCACCGCCTTGCCGACATGCTTGCCGAGATCGAGGGCTCCATCGCCTATTGTCTTAAGGCCGCGACCGAGGCCGGCGAGCTGCCGCGCGGCTTTCCCTGCGAGGAGATCGCCGGTTTCATCCTGGCTTCGCTTCAGGGTGCGATCCTGCTTTCGAAGGTTGACGGCAACCAGGCGCCGGTCGAACGCTTCAAGCAGGTTCTCTTTTCGAAAGTTCTTCGCTGAGACGTCCGCCTGTCGGCTCCGGCTTCCTGAAATAAGGAAGCGGTCTCTCCATTTTCGTCCTTGAACATTAATACGTACGTCCATATTTCCGATTGCAGAAACATTCCGCCGCTTTTTTCAAAGGAAATTCCATGAGCAGCCAGGTTGTCCTGATTACAGGTGCCTTGACCGGTATCGGCCGCGCCACCGCGCATGCCTTCGCGGCCGAGGGCGCCAGGATCGTCGTTTCGGGCCGCCGCGACGAGGCCGGCAAAGCGCTCGCCGACGAGCTTCGCGCCGCCGGTGCGGAGGCCGAATACATCCATGCCGATGTCCGCCATGAGGACGATGTGCGGGCGCTTGTCGACAAGACGGTCGCGCGCTTCGGGCGCCTCGACGTCGCGGTCAACAATGCCGGCACCGAAGGCCAGCCGGGTCCGGTAACGGAGCAATCCGCCGACAGTTATGCGGCGACCTTCGACACCAATGTGCTCGGCGTGCTGCTCAGCCTGAAGCACGAGCTTCGGGTGATGCAGGCGCAGGGTCACGGCAGCATCGTCAACATATCCTCCGTCGTCGGAAAGATCGGCGTGCCGGGCGCTTCGGTCTATACGGCGAGCAAACATGCGGTCGAGGGGCTGACCAAGTCGGCGGCGCTCGAGGCGGTTGCGTCGGGCGTGCGCGTCAACGCGATCGCGCCCGGACCGATCGAGACCGGCATGCTCAATCGTTTCACGGGCAATGAAGAAAACAAGGCGGGCCTCCTTGCAAGCGTACCCGCAGGCCGCGCCGGCTCGGTGGAAGAAGTCGCGCAGGCGATCCTCTTTCTCGCCTCGGACAAGTCGCCCTTCCTCACCGGCCAGTCGCTCGCCGTGGATGGCGGCAGGACCGCCGCCTAGACATTCGATCATCGTCGTTGCGCGAGGCCGGAGCTCCCCTCCTTCGTCCGGCATCGAGGTGACACGAAAGCGGCCCCGGCGAGGGAAAAGCCGGGGCCGCAATTTTTTGCCCGCGTCGATCAGATTGCGGATGCGTCGATCTGCACGAGATCCGCATGCCCGAAGCCCTTCGAATAGTCGAGGATCGAGACATATTCGGGCCTCGCGCGCATCAGTGCGGTCACCGTCCGGTCGATCTGCAGGAAAGCTGCATATTCGCGGTAGCGCCCGGCGAAGCGGGCGAGCGCGTGGGTCCGTTCGGCCTCGTCGGCGACTTCCGCGACGCGCGCCGACATGGAGAGGCCCGTGATCGCCGCCGGCTCCTGCGTATCGTCCCCGATGGCAATCGAGACGCGGGGGTCGCGGGCGATGTTGGCGAATTTCTGGCTGTCGCGGCCGATCATGAAATAGATCGCCAGACCGTCATTGGCGTAACCGATGATGGTCGCCTGCGGCCAGCCGTCGGGCCGGAGCGTCGCCAGCGTCAGAATGCGATGATGGTTGAGAAGGTCGACAATTCTGGTTTCGAATCCGGAACTCATGGCTTAACTCCCTGTGCCGGATCATGTTAAGTCCACGGACCACCGGTGCCCCTGATCGAGATCAAAGTCATGACGACGCCCGACGCCTGCCCCTGCCAGTCCGGCAAGACCCTTGCCGAATGCTGTGGTCCCTATCTTTCCGGGGCGAGCCTCCCGCCGACGGCCGAGGCGCTGATGCGGTCTCGCTATTCGGCCTTCGCGACGGCCAATGTCGATTATCTCGAAGAGACGCTGATGCCGGGGACGAGGCAGGATTTCGACCGCGCCGGCGTCACCCAATGGGCGCAGTCGAGTGAATGGACGGGGCTTCAGATCCGCTCCACCGAGGATGGCGGCGTCGGCGACACGGAAGGGTATGTCGAATTCGTCGCGCTCTTCCGGCAGAACGGTCAGGACCAGGTCCATCACGAAACCGGCCATTTCCAGAAGAAGGACGGCCGCTGGTATTATGTCGACGGCGTTCATGGCACACGGCCGCGCCGGGTCGAGAAGATTGGCCGCAACGATCCCTGCTCCTGCGGCTCCGGCAAAAAATACAAGAAATGCTGCGGAATCGCGGCCTGATCGCGCGGCGGTCCGGGGCAGCTTGGTAAAGAATTTGGAAAGAGGCGGCGCTTAAGCTCGGCCTGCGCCGCTATTCCCTGCGGCCCGCCGGGAGACCGCCTTGAACGACGCGTCGACAGAGCCGCTTTTCGATGCCGAGCGCATGCGCGTCTATCCGCGCCTCCTGCTCGTCGTCTATCTGTTCGCCGCCATCGGCATCGTTGCGACATCGACCTCGCTCGTCGATGTTTTCGGCAAGCCGCTCGGCTATGACTTCATCACCTTCTGGAGTGCCTCGCTTCTGACGCTTCAGGGGCATGGCATCGACGCCTTCGACGCGGCGAAGATTTACGCCGCGCAGCGGATCGCAGTCCCCGCGGGTCACAGTATTTTCCTGTGGCACTATCCGCCGACATTCCAGCTTCTCGCCGCGCCGCTCGCTCTTTTGCCCTATCTCGTTTCCTGTGCCGTCTTTACGGCGGTCACGCTCGCGGCCTATGCGCTGACGACGGCCCGGTTGCTGAAACAAAAGGAAGCCGTGCTGCTTCTGTTGGCCTTTCCCGGCGCCTTCATCTGTGCCTTTCATGGGCAGAATTCGTTTCTCTCCGCCGCGCTCTTTGCCGGCGCGGTTCTCAGCATGGAGCGGCGTCCGGCGCTTGCGGGCGTGTTGCTCGGTCTTCTCGCCTTCAAGCCGCAGTTCGGACTGCTGATGCCGGTCGCGCTCGTCGCAGCGCGGCAATGGCGCGTGCTTATCGTCACCGGCGCGACGGCGGCGGGCTTCGCGCTGGTCGCGACGCTCATTCTCGGACCCGATCTCTGGCTCGCTTTTCTCAAGGACGCGCCGCTCGTGCGCGAGGTGATGGAAAGCGGCGCATTGCCGTGGAGCAAGATGCCGACGGCGTTCATCTTCTTCCGCATGCTCGGCCTGCCCGAATGGTTCGCCTATGGCGCGCAGGGCGTGACGGCGCTCGGCGCGGCGGCGGCGGTCGCCTATGTCTGGTACAGGCGCGGGCCGACGCGGCTCGCCTTCGCGGTGCTGATCGCCGCCACGTTGCTTCTGACGCCTTATCTCTTCGATTATGAATTCGCGATCATGGCGGTGGTCATCGCCATTCTGGCGAGCGACATGGCCGAGCGCGGCGCGACGCGCAACGAGAAGATCGCGCTCCTCGTGCTTTACGGAGTGCCGGCAATCGTCGCCCCGATCGCCAAGGCGACGCATCTTCAGATCGGTTTTCCGCTTCTGCTGCTTGCGCTCTGGTTTTCCATCGCACGCGCCCTGCGCCGCGCCTAGCACGCTTTCGGCGGCTCTGGCTCGCCGAAGGCGACGCCGCGCTTCTCGACGCCGATGGCGGCGAGCCCCGCCAGTATCAATGCGACGACGGCAACGGTGATGGAGAGCGCAAAGGCATAGTTGCCATTGCGCGCCTGCGCGAGCTCGGCCTGCAAGGTTGCGTTGACCGATGCGAAGAGGTTGCCAAGCTGATAGGCGAAGCCGGGGAAGGTGCTTCTCACCTCGTCCGGCGACAGCTCGTTCAGATGTACGGGCACGATGCCCCATGCACCCTGCACGGCAAACTGCATCAGGAAGGCGCCGAGGCCGAGCAGCCAGGGGCTCGAGACGAGCGCCCAGAGCGGGATCACCGGCAGCGCGCAGAGCGCGGCAACAGCGATCACGCGGCGACGTCCGTAGCGCTCCGAAAGAAAGCCGCAGGTAAGGCCGCCGAGGATCGCACCGATATTGTAGACGACGGCGATGATGCCGACCGTGTGCGGATCGAAGCCGTGCTGTTGGCGCAGGAAGGTCGGATAAAGATCCTGCGTGCCGTGACTGAAGAAATTGAAGGCAGTCATCAGCAGGACGGCATAGAGGAAGAGAAGCGCATTCTTGCGGATGGCGTCGAAGATGCCCGACCCGCGCGGCTGCTTCTGGCGGGCGAGGAAGGCCGGCGATTCCTCGACATGGCGGCGGATATAGAGGACGAGCAGCGCCGGCAGCGCGCCGATCATGAACATGCCGCGCCAGCCGATGTGCTCGAACAGCAGTCCGAAGACGATCGATGCGATCAGGTAGCCCGACGGATAGCCGGCCTGCAGGATGCCGGAGACGATGCCGCGCGCGCGGGGTGGGATCGTTTCCATCGCAAGCGAAGCGCCGACGCCCCATTCGCCGCCCATCGCGATGCCGTAGAGGATGCGCAGCACGATGAAGACGGTGAGGTTCGGTGCAAAGCCGCTGGCGAATTCCAGCGCCGAATAGAGGATCACGTCGACCATCAGGGTCGGGCGGCGACCGAAGCGTTCGGCGGCGAGGCCGAAGATCAGCGCGCCGAGCGGCCGGACCATCAGCGTCAGCGTGATGGCATAGGTGACGGCCTTGATGTCGGTGGTGAATTCCGCCGCCACGTCCTTGACCACGAAGACGAGAATGAAAAAATCGAAGGCGTCCAGCGTCCAGCCGAGATAGCTCGCAAGGACGGTCTTGCGCTGTTGTGTGGTGAGAAGGCGGAGCTCCGACAGAATGGGCATGATCTCTCTCTTCATATTTTCTTGCCGAAGTAAAACATAGACCGGCGCGAAATCGTTGAAGAAAACTGCGCCCGGCCTTTTCGAGCCGTGCCCTTTATGCTCCAATCCCGCGGCGATACGCCGAAAGACGCCGGGGTCCGAGAAGCGTCGACGCGGTCGCGGTTGCCGGGAGGAGAGTTCGAGTGGATGTCATGAAGGAACTGGCGGAAGTGCGCGAGTCGGCCGAGAACGACCCGCATCCACCGCATCAATTGTCGGCGAGCGGCCACAAGGCGGCGGACCGCAAGGGCCAATATAGCTGGGCGATTTTCGAATGGGCCCGCGACCCTTACGTCATCGTCGTCACCATCTACATTTTCGCACCGTATTTTTCGAACACGGTCGTCGGCGATCCCGTGAAGGGTCAGGCGATCTGGGGCCATATCAACGGCATTGCCGGCTTCATCATTGCCTGCTTCGGACCGATCCTCGGCGCCATCGCCGACACCGGCGGACGGCGCAAGCCCTGGCTCATCGCCTTCGTCGCCATCATGGTGCCCGCGATCTTCGCGCTCTGGTGGGCGCTGCCGGGTGCGGTCGGGGGGCTTTCGGTCATCCAGATCGCGCTCCTCTTCATAACGGTGTCCGTTGCCTTCTCCTTTTCGGAGGTCTTTCACAATTCGATGCTGCCGACCGTCGCGCCGCATGAGCGCATCGGCTTTCTGTCCGGCCTCGCGCTGGCGCTCGCCAATGCCGGCGCGTTGATCATTCTGTGCTTCCTGCTTTATGCCTTCATGCTGCCCGGCCATGTCGACTGGAGCTTCATTCCGAAGCAGGCGCTGTTCGGCGTCGACGTGTCGACGCATGAGAACAGCCGCATCTCCGCGCCGATCACCGCGCTCTGGCTTTTCGTCTTCACGCTGCCATTGCTTTTTTTCACGCCGGACCTGAAGCCGACGGCGAAGATCCGCAAGCGCGTCGCGATCCTCGACGGCATCAAGCGCGTCATCAAGACGGTGCGCCAGATCAAGCATTACCGGAACGTCGCGACCTATCTCATCGCGCGCATGTTCTTCAACGACGGGCAGACGGCCGTGCTGATCTTCGGCGGCGTCTATGCGGCCGGCGTCTTTCACTGGGATGCGCTGACGCTCACCATCTACGGCATCGTGCTCTCGATCTTCGCGGTGGGCGGCGGCTTCCTGGGCGGCTGGCTCGACGACACCTTCGGTTCGAAGAGGGCAATCCTCGTCTCGATCGGCGGCACCTCCATCGGCATCGTGCTCGCCGTCTCGATGACGCCGACCTCGATGCTCTTCTTCATTCCCTACGATCCGGCGACACCGCCGCTCTGGAGCCTTCCCTTCTTCCGCACGGCGCCGGAGCTTGCCTATCTGATCGTCGTGCTCGTCGTCGCGATCTGCATCACGGCGGCCTATGCCAACAGCCGCACCATGCTCGCCCGCATCGCGCCCGTCTCCAAGATGTCGGAATTCTTCGGGCTTTATGCGTTGTCCGGTACGGCGACCGCCTTCATGGGACCGGAACTCGTCGGCCTCACCACCGAATATTTCCACAGCCAGCGCGCCGGCTTTGCATCGATCCTCGTTCTGATGCTAATTGGTCTGACGGGCATGCTGTTCGTGCGGGAGGGCCGCGCCGAGGCTGCCGACTAGTCGAGTATCCGGGGGCGTGAGTTGAGCAAGGCAACCAGGAGCGGCGAGCCCGCTTCCACCTTCGCGCAGGCCGCATGGGTCTGTTACGAGTGGGCGAACCAGCCATATTTCTCGCTGGTCACCATCTTTCTCTTCGCCCCCTATCTGACCGCGACCGTGGTCGGCGATCCGGTGAAGGGCCAGGCGATCTGGGGTTACACGCAAGCCATCGCCGGCATCATCATCGCGCTGTCGAGCCCGTTGCTCGGCGCGATGGCCGACGCCGCCGGGCCGCGCAAGCCGTGGATCGTCTTCTTCACGATCTTCTGCACCCTCGGCTGCTTCGGTCTCTGGATCGCGGTGCCGGGCCAGCCGGTATTGCCGGTCATGGCGTCGCTGATCGTCGCCTCCGTGGGGATGGAATTCGCGATCATCTTTGCGAATGCCATGCTGCCGACCATCGCGTCGGAGCGCCGCATCGGCATGCTGTCGGGCATCGGCATCGGCGTCGGACAGCTCGCGGCGATCTTCGCGCTGGTCATCGTGCTCATCTATCTGCAGCTTCCGGGCGTCGTCCACGCCTCCTTCATTCCCGAGGCGCCGGTCTTCGGCCTGTCGCGGGCGGCCTATGAAACCGACCGCATCGTCGGGCCGATTTCGGGCACATGGTTCCTCGTCTTCATGCTGCCGCTCCTCCTCATCGTGCCGGATCAGGCGCATCGCGGCCTCTCGCGCGTCGAAGCGGCGAAGGCGGGCCTCGTCCGTCTCGGCCATACCATCGGCAAGGCCTGGCATTTCCGCAATGTCGCGCTCTATCTCATCTCGCGCATGGCGTTTTACGACGGCATGAATGCGATCTTCGTCTTCGGCGGCATCCTCGCGGCCTCGATCTTCCATTGGGGGGCGATGGAGATGGCGGTCTATGGCGTCTGGGCAACGCTCTTTGCCGCGCTTGGCGCCTTTATCGGCGGCTGGACCGATCAGCGTTTCGGTTCGAAGAAGACGCTGATGGTCTCGCTCGCGCTGGCGCTCGTCGCTTTCATGGTGCTGATCTCCTTCGATCGCGATCAGCTTTTCTTCTTCATCCATGTCCCCGTCGCGCCGGATGCGAAAGCCTTCTCGACGCTGCCGCAACAGGCGTTCCTTCTCACTGTCGCCTGTTTCGGGTTGATGGCGGGGCCGACCATCGCGTCCAGCCGCACGATGCTCGCGCGCATCGCCCCGGTCGAGATGATGACCGAGTTCTTCGGCCTTTATTCGCTGGCGGGCAAGGCGACGACTTTCGTCGCGCCGCTGCTGATCGGTCTCGTGACGTCGCTCAGCGGCAGCCAGCGGATCGGCCTGATGGTCGTCGTGCCGCTGATTCTGCTCGGCATCGTGATGCTCGCCTTCGTCCGCGAGGAACGCGCGACCGCGATCGAGTAGGGACCGGGCCGCATTCGGTGGCGCTCCAGACGCAGCTTGTCACCCGGGAGCGAAGCCCGGGATGACAGTCGGGGTTTGTATCGGCCTCAGTGCCGGAAGTGGCGCATGCCCGTCATGACCATGGCGAGGCCCTTTTCGTCGGCGGTCGCAATCACTTCCTCGTCGCGCATCGAGCCGCCCGGCTGGATCACCGCGGTTGCGCCCGCTTCCGCTGCCGAGAGAAGACCATCGGCGAAGGGGAAGAAGGCATCCGACGCCACGACCGAGCCGATGGTGGCGGGTTGCGCAGCGCCGATCGCTTCGGCGGCATCCTGCGCCTTGCGGGCGGCGATGCGGGCCGAGTCCACGCGGCTCATCTGGCCGGCGCCGACGCCGACGGTCGCGCCGTTCTTCACATAGACGATGGCGTTCGACTTGACGTGTTTGCAGACGCGGAAGGCGAATTTGAGGTCGGCGAGTTCCTGCGCCGTGGGCTGGCGCTTGGTCACGACCTTGAGGTCGAGCATGTCGACGCGGCCATTGTCGCGCGACTGGACGAGGAGGCCGCCCGCAACCGATTTGACGGTGAGGCCCGGCGCGCTGGCATCCGGCAAGCCGCCGGTGATCAGCAGACGGAGGTTCTTCTTCGCGCCGATGATGCGGCGCGCATCCTCGTCGGCGTCCGGGGCGATGATGACTTCGGTGAAGATCTTCGCGATCTCTTCGGCCGTCTCGCCGTCGAGGGTCATGTTCGAGGCGATGATGCCGCCATAGGCCGAGACCGTGTCGCAGGCGAAAGCCTTGCGATAGGCGTCGGCGAGCGAGGTGCCGGTCGCGACGCCGCAGGGGTTCGCATGCTTGATGATGGCGATGGCCGGCGCGAGTTTCGGATCGAATTCGGCGACGAGTTCGAAGGCGGCGTCGGTGTCGTTGATATTGTTGTAGCTGAGTTCCTTGCCCTGTAGCTGCGTCGCGGTCGAAACGCCGGCGCGGCTTTCTCCGGTCGTGTAGAAGCTGGCGATCTGGTGCGGGTTCTCGCCGTAGCGCAGCGTCTGTTTGAGATGCCCGCCGAAGGCGCGGTATTCGGGGGCGGTGTCCTTCAATTCGTCGGCGAACCAGTTGGAAATCGCGGCGTCGTAAGTCGCAGTACGCGCATAGGCCTTATGCGCGAGATGCTTGCGGAGCGCGAGCGACGTGCCGCCCTTCGCCTTGATCTCCTCGATCACGGAGGCGTAGTCCGAGCCTTCGACGATGACGGCGACATAGGCGTGGTTCTTTGCCGCCGCGCGGATCATCGCGGGTCCGCCGATGTCGATATTCTCGATGCATTCGTCGTAGGCGGCGCCCTTCGCGACCGTCGCTTCGAAGGGGTAGAGGTTGACGCAAAGAAGGTCGATGGCGCCGATGCCGTGGGCTTCCATCGCCGCCTTGTGGTCCGCGTCGTCGCGCACCGCGAGAAGGCCGCCATGAACCTTCGGGTGCAGCGTCTTGACGCGGCCATCCATCATTTCGGGAAAGCCGGTCAGGTCCGAAACGTCCTTCACCGGCAGGCCGGCGGCTGTGATCGCCTTCGAGGTGCCGCCGGTCGAGACGAGTTCGACGCCGGCGTCATGCAGCGCCTTCGCGAACTCGATCAGTCCCGTCTTGTCGGAGACGGAGAGAAGGGCACGGCGCACCGGCTGGATGTCGGCGGCTTTGGGAGCGGGTTTCGCAGAGACGGACATGGGCGGGTCTTTCAGGCTTCGAAGGGGGCTTGGATGCCGGGCGGATAGCATAAAACGGCCCATACCGCCATTGGGGCCGCCGTCAAAGCGGGTCGAGATCCGGCAATTCGGGGAGTTCGGCGGTTTCGCGCTTCGGATGGGGGGCGCCGGAAACGCGCTTCCAGGCCCATACGACCTTGCCTTCGCCGCGGAAAACCTTCGAGGCGATGACGATCTGTTCGGTGCGGCGGGTCACGTCGCCGGCGCCCAGATAGACACTTTCCTCGATCGTCAGGGGTGCGTCGCCGGCGGCGGTGCGAGCGTGGAGCTGCCAGCCCTCGCCATTGGAGAGGCGGACGAGAGCGCTGGCGCCTTCATGGGCGAGCGAGAGTTTGGCGTCCGGATGGAGGTGGAAGCGGATCGCGAAGGGCGGATCCTCGGGGGGCTTCCTCCAGAAGCGGAATCCGTTCTCACCATCGGCCGGAACCAGCAGGTCCTCGCCCCGGAGTTCGTCGCCACTCGCCGAGAGAAAGAGGCGGCGGCGATGAACGAGGCCGAAGAGCTTTTCATAGCCATTGTGGCTCGCCTCGAGCCAGATGCCGGCGTCGTTTTCGTTGCGGCGGCTTTCGACGCGGGTCGGGCCCTCCATGGTGCGGGCGCCGAGAAGGGCGCGCGAGATACGGCCGCGCAGGATGCGCATCGACGAGGTGTCGGCGACGGCCAGCGTCGAATGGGCGGCGGTGGCGCGGCTCGCCGCTTCCCAGTCGGGGCCGAGAACGCGGGTCGTGCCGCAATTGACGACGAGGCGCGATTTGCCGGAACTCATCTCGAAAGACAGGCATCCCGCATGGGCGTCGTGGCTGTAGCGGCCGGGCGGGGGCGGGCCAGTATCAGCCATCGCATAGGTGTTGCCAGCCGCCATGCGCTGATAGCCCGAATGCGGCGCAAAGCCGTAAGGCGCGCCGTCGGTATCGTCGAAGGCCAGCACCGCGTCGATGGCGCCGTCGAGACCTTCATTGGCGCCGTTGAAAAGCGCGAGCCGTCCGTCGCCGTGCCGGAAGAAGCGCAGCATCGGCATCATGCGGTCGATGGCGTCCCGGACCGGCTTCGGCACCTCGATGCGGCGCGCGGTCATCGCGTCGCGCAGCGAGATCAGGTCGAGCATGATCGAGAGAATGGCTTCCGGATTGCGGCTGACATGGCCGCCATCGGGAAGCACCTGCCGGTCGAGTTCGCGGCAGACGAGACGCAGACCCCTGGCGAGGCGTTTTTCTCCTTCCGACAGGCAGAGGCCGGAAAAGGCGAGGCCGAGCGCCGCCGTCAGGCGCTTTTCGCCGGCGGGCGCCATCGCTGCGGTGCGGGCGAGGTGGCGGGCCTGCCGCGCCATGTTGCGCAACAGGGTCGAGCGATAGATGAGGTCCGAGCCGTCGATGATGAGGGCGCCGTTCGCGACCCATGAGGTGAGGCGGCGGCCGATCACATGCGGGCGCCAGGCGATGCGGTCCCAGCGCGCCGACTGCATCATCCAGCCGGCCACCAGCGTCTGCGCATAGGTGCGCGCGGCGTCGCCGCCCGCGGCGGTGAAATGGCGCAACCACGAGAAGCCGTGAAGTTCCTCGGCCCAGGCTTCGCCCGGCGCGACGGCCGAAAAGGGCGAGCCGCCATCGGTCTTCACCTGTCCGCCGGGAAGCGACCAGCGGCCCTGAAAGAGTGCATCCGCCTTTTCGGCGAGGCCCGGACGCAGATCCTTCGGATAGAGCACCATGTGATCGGGCATCGGCCCGCGCAGCGTCTGTCCGTAAGCCCATGTCGCATAGGCGCGGGCGAGAAGGCCGTCGCGGACACGGATCAGCGCCGCGCCGACGAGATCGACGGCGCGATTGCCGGGCGGCATCGAGTAATAGGTCGGAACGGAATGCGCCTCGGCGACAGGCGAGCCCAGCGGCGGGTCGATTTCGACATCCGTCATATGCGCCACGCCGCTTTGCTGCGGCCTCCCGTTGCCGGCGCTCGCTTCTTCAAGCGGCTCCGCGAAGGGTCGCGATGTTTTTCGCATAGGCGGCCTCTCCGCCCTTGAATGTCGCCGTCCCGGCGACGAGCACGTTGGCACCGGCCGCAATGGCGCGGGGCGCCGTTTCGAAATTGATGCCGCCATCGACTTCGAGGTCGATGCCGGGATTCTCCTGATCGATCCGCTTGCGGATGATTTCGATCTTCTTCAACTGGCTTTCGATGAAGCTCTGTCCGCCGAAGCCGGGATTGACGCTCATGATGAGGACGAGGTCGATGTCGCCGAGCAGCGGCCAGAGCGCCTCGACCGGCGTGCCGGGATTGAGGACGAGGCCGGGCTTGGCGCCCGCCGCGCGGATCGCCTGGATCGTGCGGTGGGGATGGGGGCCCGCTTCCGGATGGAACGAGATGATGTCGGCGCCGGCTTTCGCGAAGGCCTCGATATAGAGATCGACCGGCGAGATCATCAGATGGACGTCGAAGACCTTGTCCGAATGCGGGCGCAGCGCCTTCACGACATCGGGGCCGATGGTGATGTTCGGGACGAAATGGCCGTCCATCACGTCGACATGAATGTAGTCGGCGCCGGCCTCGGAAATCGCGCGCACCTCGGTGCCGAGCTTCGCGAAATCGGAGGCGAGGATCGACGGGGCGATCTTGATCTGGGACTTGCCGCTCATTGCGCTTTATGGGGCCAAATCAGGCCCGACCCACTAAATCTTGGCTGTTTCTCTGCTTAACAGCTTGAATCTTGTGGCGCAAGCGGCCGTCGGGCCTGTCAGGCCGAACGGGGAAGCGGCGCCGCCCGGCAGCCGTTCAATAAGCCGGTCAGCTCGTCCTCCACCGTTTCGTAGGGGATCAGCTCGTGAGAGGTTCCGCCATAGGTCTGGGCGTCGATGGCCCGCAGCTGGCGGATCCGGGGGGCCCATTTGGCCGAGGTGTGGACGCCGAAAAGCAGGACGAGCGGTATCCCGGATATCGAAAGCAGGTGGCCGATGCCGGAATCATTGGCGACCGCCGCCACGAGCCGCTGCCCGAATGCGCTCACCAGAAGAGGCGTGCGCGGCGCGTGCTGGGGCAGGTTCTCCTCGGGGAAAAGCGACGAAGGCACGGCGGCGCGGATGCCGTCCAGCATGTCGCGCTCCTCGGGCCCGACGAAAAAGACCGGCGTATAACCCCGGCTTGCGACCTGCCGAGCCAGCAAGACGAAGCGCGGGAGCGGCCATCGTTTCTTCGGATTGCCGGCGCCCGGCGCGAAGCCCACATAGGCGGGCCCCTCCGGCAATCTCGATCGTGCGCAGGCCAGAAGGTCGTCGGGCAGGATCAGGTCGGTCCGGTCGGCATTGGCAAATCCGCGGGCTGCCAGCAGAGCCAGGACATTCAGATGGTCGACGAGATGCGGCGGCTTTGCCCTGAGCGCGAGGCCGATCTGCCGTGGCTTGACGGCCGAAAGGGCATAATTCGCTGCGCCGCTGATGAAGAGGCGCGGTTTGATCGCCCGCTTCACCGCAATCGATATGCGTATGGAACTCTGCGTATCGATCAGGATGTCGATCTCGCCGAGGCCCACCTTGCGTGGAACGATGCATTCGAACTTCGAATAGGCGAGCTCGGTCCCCGTCACGACCCGGTCGAGATAAGGCCGGATCGTCTCCCGGAGCGTGTCTGCATAGACGCACAAGCCGGAGGTCACCCAGACGATCTCCGCCGACGGAAAATTCGCCCGCAGGCTGCGCAGGAAGGGAAGCTTGAAAAGCCCGTCGCCCAGATGATCCCGGCCCGAATAGACGGCGATGCGCTGCGGCGCACCGATGCCCTCCTCGCCGGTGTCATGCGGGCAGCCGTCAATGATTGCCCGCCCTCGGTGCTGATATGCACCGTCGGACGCGATATCCGGTTGCATGTGGCTGTCCCCCCCGGGTTTGCCCGATCTCCAGCCTATATCGTTGAAGCTGGAACACAACGCGCATCGCGTGCCGGCGCATCAAACGCCGGTAATGTCTCAGTTGGATGACAGCGGCGAAGCCTTCGCGAGCCGGGCCGCATAAAATCCGTCCATGCCGCCGGCCTCGGCCAGCTCGCACGGCCGCGTCCGCAGATCGCCGTCCGCCGTCACAAGGCTTGCCAAACCGCCAAGTTCGGCCGCCTCGACGGGACGGCGGCTGAAATCGGGGTGGCGATGGAGGAAGCGCTCGATCTGGTCCGGGCCTTCCTGGCGCTCGAGCGAGCAGGTGCAATAGACGAGCGTGCCGCCCGGCGAAAGCAGGGTCGCCGCTCGGTCGAGAAGACGGGTCTGAAGCGCCGAGAGACGGTCGCGGTCGGCGGGCGTCTTCGCATGGATCACATCCGGGTGGCGGCGCGCGGTGCCGGTCGCGGTGCAGGGCGCGTCGAGCAGGATCAGGTCCCATGTGCGGCCGGGCGCGAAGAGCGCGGCGTCGCCGGTCAGGATCGCGGCGTCGAGTTTCGTGCGGGCGAGGTTCTGGCGCAGGCGGTCGAGGCGCGGCGCCGAACGGTCGAGCGCGGTCACATGCGCGCCGCGCGCCGCGAGCTCAAGCGTCTTGCCACCGGGCGCGGCGCAGAGGTCGAGCACCTCGCGGCCCGCGACATCGCCCAGAAGCGTGGCCGGGATCGCCGCCGCCATGTCCTGCACCCACCAGGCGCCCTCGTCGAAGCCGGCCAGCGCCTCGATGCGTCCGCCCGCGTCGAGGCGAAGCGTGCCGGTCGGCATGATGCGGGCGTCGAGGCGCTCGGCCCATCGGGCGCGGTCCTCGGATGGCTTGACGCTGATGTCGAGCGGCGGCTCAGCCCATTGGGCGCGGATGATGGCGCGGGCGGTTTCCTCGCCATAGGTTTTCGTCCAGCTCTTCCAGAGCCAGTCGGGGAGGGAGACGCGCTCGGGATCGATGCCTTCGCGAAGCGTGTCCGTCTCGCGCGTCAGACGGCGGAGCGCCGCGTTGACGAGCGCCTTGAAATGGCGGGCATCCTTGTCGCTCGCGGCCGCTTCCACCGCGAGGTCAACGGCGGCATGCGGCTTCACGCCGAGGAAGAGGATTTCGGCAATGGCGGTGCGCAGGATCGTCTGTGTGAGCCCGGCGCGTTTCGGCAACGGCTTTTCGATCAAACGCGCAAGGATCGCGTCGATCTCGCCGAGGCGGCGCAGCGTCGTTGCGGCGATGGCGCGAGCAAAGCCCTTGTCGGCGGGCGCCGCATCGCGCAGCGCACCTTTCGCCATCTCGTCGGCAAAGGCCTCGTCGAGCGCGCGGGCGCCGGCGAGCACGCTCGCGACCAGCCGCTGCGCGGCAAGCCGCGCGGGAAGGCCGGGCTCCTGGCTCGTTTCGGGTACGGGTTCGTTCATAAGGGGAGGCTTAGCCCATGCGTGCGGCGAGAGCCAGCGGCGGATTTTCTGTTATGCCCCCACAATGCCATGTAACCCGGGCTTCGTCCCGGGGTCCAGGGGCCGCTCGCGCTGCATTTGACGCCCCTGGGTCCCGGCACAAGGCCGGGATGACAGGAAGGAATAGTCCGTATCCTGACAATTATCCCCAGGGGCGCCCGTTCGCCCGCGCGTCGGCGGCGGCGAGTTCCTTCAGGCGCGCAATGCGGTTCGCGGTCGAGGGGTGGGTCGAGAAGAGACTGTCGGCGCCGTGGCCCGAAAGCGGATTGATGATGAACATATGCGCGGTGGCGGGATGCGCTTCCGCCGCCATGTTGGGCTCGGCCCGCGCGCCGCGTTCGATCTTTTCGAGCGCCGAAGCAAGCCAGAGCGGGCGGCCGGAAATTTCGGCGCCCGAGGCATCGGCGTCGTATTCGCGCGTGCGGCTGATCGCCATCTGCACGAGGCCGGCGGCGATGGGCGCGAGGATCGCCAGCGCCAGCGTGCCGATGAAGCCGCCATTGTTCTCGCGGTTGCCGCCGAAAAAGAAAGCGAAATTCGCCAGCATCGAAATCGCGCCGGCGATCGTCGCCGTAATCGTCATGGTCAGCGTGTCGCGGTTCCGGATGTGGCTCAGCTCGTGCGCGAGCACGCCGGCAAGTTCCTCGGGTGTCAGCACCTGCAGAAGCCCCGTCGTTGCTGCGACGGCGGCGTGTTCCGGATTTCGGCCGGTCGCGAAGGCGTTGGGCTGATCGGAATGGATGATGTAGGTCGCCGGCACCGGGATGCCGGCATTCTCGGCGAGCTGCGCGACGAGGCGCACATATTGGGGCGCGCTCGTCTCGTCGACGCGTTCGGCGCCGTACATCGACAGCACCATGCGGTCGGAGTTCCAGTAGGCGAAGAGGTTCATCGCGGCGGCGACGAAAAAGGCGATGGTCGCGCCGCCGGTGCCGCCGATCAGATAGCCGAGCCCCATGAAAAGCGCGGTGAGGGCGGCGAGCAGCATGCCTGTCCGGAGAGTGTTCATCTGTCTTTCGGTTCTATTCGCGGTTTCTGTCGGCAGCTTCGGTCGATCCGGCCGCGAACTGGCGCGGTTGCGGTCGACGTCTTATATGTAGGCGGCGGATCACCCCTTCAAGCGAGCGGGCCCATGAGCGGCGAAACGGACAGGCAGGCAGAGGAACAGACGGCGGAAGAGACGCCGCCCAAAATGCTGAGCCCCGCCGCCAAACGGGCGCTGGCCGAAGCCGAGGAACGCCGCCGCGCCGCCGACGAAGCCCGCGCCGCCCGGCCGGCCCCTCGTGAGATCAACGGGCCCAAAGGCACCCAGATCGGCGCCGAGCCGACGCGTTATGGCGACTGGGAAGTCAAAGGCATCGTCAGCGATTTCTGAGAGCGAAGTTTCCGCTCCGTTCCGGCGCGCATCGCTCGCGAATCGCTACCGATTCCTATATATGTGATTTAAATCCTATCTTGTCGGCCTTGGGCAAGGCTGGCGGGATTTGTCATGCGCCGGGGGCGGGCGCGATTGCTTTGTAACGAGTGGACCCATGCGCGCCCGGTTTCTTTTCAGTCTTGCCGTTCTCATGGCCGCTTCGCCAGCCGAAGCGAAAGAGGTGCTGCGCGGTCCCGTCGAGGCGGAGGTCGTCCGCGTCGTCGACGGCGACACGCTGGCGGTCAGGGCCGAAATCTGGCTCGGCCAGACAATCGAGGTCGATGTGCGGCTCGCCGGGATCGACGCGCCGGAACTCAAGGGCAAATGTCCGCAGGAGCGCGAAGGCGCCGCGCGCGCCCGCGATTATCTCGCGCGGCTGAACGATGGCGGCGCGGTGCGCCTCACCAATATCAAGCGGGACAAGTTCGGCGGCCGCGTCATCGCCAATGTCTCGAACGATGCGACGCCGGATTTTAGCGCCGCGCTCCGGGCGCGCGGGCTCGCACGCGGCTATGACGGCGCCAAGCGCGGAAGCTGGTGCGAGCTTGCAGGCGGCAGCGGCGCGCGGGGTTAGCCCGCCGCCTTGTTCTGCCGGTTATCGACCAGATCGTGGACGACGCCGGGATCGGCCAGCGTCGAGGTGTCGCCGAGGTTGGAGATTTCGTCTTCGGCGATCTTTCTCAGGATGCGGCGCATGATCTTGCCGGAGCGGGTCTTCGGCAGGCCGGGCGAGAACTGGATGAGGTCCGGCGCGGCGATGGGGCTGATCTCTTTCCTGACCCATTGCACGAGTTCCTTGCGGAGCTCGTCCGTCGCGGGCTCGCCGGCGTTCAGCGTCACATAGGCATAGATGCCCTGGCCCTTGATGTCGTGCGGATAGCCGACGACGGCCGCTTCGGCGACTTTCGGATGGGCGACGAGGGCGCTTTCGACTTCTGCCGTACCCAGACGATGTCCGGAGACGTTCAGCACGTCGTCGACGCGGCCGGTGATCCAGTAATAGCCGTCGGCGTCGCGCCGGCAGCCGTCGCCGGTGAAATATTTGCCGGGATACTGGATGAAATAGGTGTCGATGAATCGCTGGTGGTCGCCATAGACGGTGCGCATCTGGCCCGGCCAGGAATCCGCAATGCAGAGATTGCCGGTGGCCTCGCCCTCGAGCACCTTGCCTTCCGTATCGACGACGACGGGCTGCACGCCGAAGAAGGGCAGCGTCGCCGAGCCCGGCTTCTGCGCGATGGCGCCGGGGAGCGGCGAGATGAGGATGCCGCCGGTTTCGGTCTGCCACCAGGTATC